>NZ_CP136960.1:1564021-1928042 GCF_002860685.3 Actinotignum timonense
ATCCCGAAACTCATCGGCCAGGATTTTGGCCCCGATACTTTCCGCTATATCGATTTCGATGCGGCCCCCTACGAGAAGCAGATGACCATGCCGGTCCTCATGCTCTACGGCACGGCCGATAATTCCATGCCGACCATCCAGGGCCCGCAGATGATGGCCCGCTACCTGGAAGAAGCCGGTAATAGCGCGCTCACGGTGCGCTATTACAAGGACGCCGACCACGGCCTCCAGATCAACCGCAGCAAGCTTTCACGCGCGGCCATGCAAGATACCGCGGATTGGGTCAATGGTTTACCCTTTACGGCGACGGCGCAACCGCGGGTGGCCGGTGACCAACCACGGCAGGCCTTCGTGGCCCCCACCCTCACGGCCGGCGGGTGGTTCACCGCCCAAACAGCGCTCTATATCGCGCTGGGCGGCGTGGCCCTCCTGGCGGTGAGCATCGTGCTGGTGGCGGTGTGCTGGATTCCGGTGCGCGGGCATCGCCTCTCGAATTTCTCCGGATCGGGGGCAGCTCTCAATCTCGCTTCCCTCTCGGTGGTGGGTGCCTGGGCGGTCTTCCTCGTGTACCTGGTGGCCGTTGCCCATATCGCGCTCACCTATTCCCATAATCTCCTCATCGTGCAGGGCGGTTTCGCCCTTGTTCACCTGGCGGCACTGGGAGCGGCGTGGATGCACGTACGGGCCGCTTTCCGCAGCTGGAATGCCCGGCCCGGCATGGGGCGCATCGCGCGGGTTACTACGCTGCTCACTTTGTGTGCCCAAGCGGTGCTACTCATGAGCTTGGGATACTGGAACGCCTTCCCCGCGGTGCTATAAACCGCCGAGATCGTCCATAATACGGGCGTTATGTCTCACATCTTGGAAAACTCTGTGCATATTCAGCTAGCTGAGGGGCTAGAGTTATGCCTATGGGTACCCTTCGCCTTCTCCTTATGAGCCGCCGCGAGCTTATTCGGCTTCTCGCGGCGGGTTAAGCTGCGCCGTCGTTCTTAAAATTACCGCCACACAAAAATAAAAGGTGACCACCCCATGAAAACTTCCGGATACACGCACCGTCAGCGCCCCTCGGGTATGCCCTTCTACAAGTATCGGCCGTTCCTGGACACGAATCCGATTGCGCTGCCGGATCGTACCTGGCCCAATAATCGCATTACCAAGGCGCCGCGCTGGCTCTCCACCGATCTACGCGACGGCAACCAGGCCCTTATCGAACCGATGGATATGATCCGCAAACGGCGGATTTTCGATCTGCTCGTCAAGATTGGCGTGAAGGAAATTGAGATCGGTTTCCCGGCCGCCTCCCAAACAGATTGGGATTTTGTGCGCTCTCTAGCGGAAGACGGCGCGGTGCCCGACGACGTGACCGTCTCGGTTCTCACCCAGTCGCGCCCCGAACTTATTCACCGCACCATCGACGCGCTGGCTGGATTCCCACGCGCCACCGTGCACCTGTACAACGCCACCTCGCCGGTTTTCCGCGATGTGGTTTTCGGTTCCTCCAAGGAAGCCATCCGCGAACTAGCTATGGCCGGAACCCGGGAAATCGTGGCCTACGCTGAAAAAGTGCTTCCGGATGATCTCATTTTTGGCTTCGAATACTCCCCGGAAATCTTCGTGGATACTGAAATTGATTACGCCCTCGAGGTGTGCTCGTCCGTCATGGATGTGTGGCAACCGGATGCCGAGCGCGAAATTATTATTAATCTTCCCACCACGGTGGAACGCGCCACTCCGAACGTCTACGCTGACCAAATCGAATACTTCTCCCGCCATATCCCCAAGCGCGAGTACGTGGCGCTTTCCGCGCATAACCACAATGACCGCGGCACCGGGGTGGCCACCACCGAATTGGCGATGCTCGCCGGTATTGACCGGGTGGAAGGCTGCCTCTTCGGGCAGGGGGAGCGCACCGGAAATGTTGATCTTATTACGGTGGCGATGAATCTTTATTCGCAGGGGATTGATCCGGAGCTGGATCTTTCCGATATTGATGCCATCGTGGATGTGTGCGAAGAATGCACCGGGATTGAGGTGGGCCCGCGGGTGCCCTACGCCGGTTCGCTTGTCTACACCTCGTTCTCCGGCTCCCATCAGGACGCCATTAAGAAGGGGATGCAACGGCGGGCCGCGGATCTGGCCGCGGCCGGCGGAGATGAACGGCAGGTTCCCTGGGCGCTGCCCTATCTGCCCATTGATCCCAAGGACGTGGGGCGCACCTACGATGCCATCGTGCGGGTCAATTCCCAGTCCGGCAAGGGCGGAGTTGCCTACCTTATGCAAACCACCCGTAACCTGGATCTGCCCCGGCGCATGCAAATCGAACTCTCCCGCATTGTGCAAACCTGGACGGAACGCACCGGCGAAGAAGTCAGCGCGGATACCCTGTGGGATATTTTCGTGGACGAATACCTCCCGCTCTCGCAAGGATACGGGGAGCAGGAGCCGGCGGGCGCTTCTGCGGCGAAGCTGACCGGTGCAACGAGCGCAACGGGTTCGGCCGGCGCGGCGGGCGCTGCTGCCTCGCAGAACGCACCGGGCGCGCCGGGCGCGACCAGCACCCCGTGGGGCCGCTACCGCTTGCGCGCCCTGGAATTCACCAATAACAGCGGCGGGGTGACCGATATTAGCGCCGTCGTGGAAACCCAGGCGGACGGCGTGCAGCATAGCCTGCACGGCAGTGGCAACGGCCCCATCCACGCTTTCGTCAACGCGATGGAACAGCTGGGCGAATATATCCACGTGCTCGACTATGCCGAACACACCCTGAGCGAGGGTACAGATGCTTCGGCGGCAGCCTATGTGGAATGCGAGATTGATGACCAGGTGCTGTGGGGCTGCGGTATTCACACCTCCACGACACGCGCCGGCCTCAAGGCGATTATCTCGGCTGTCAATCGCGCGCACCGCTAAACTGGGAGCCAGTGAAACTCTATCGGGATGAAGGAATAGTCCTGCGTACGCAGGACCTGGGGGAAGCGGACCGCATCGTCACCCTGCTGGCACGCGCGCACGGTTTGGTGCGCTGCGTGGCCAAAGGGGTGCGCCGCACCCGCTCAAGGTTCGGCGCGCGCCTCGAGCCTTTCACCTATGTGGATGTGCAGCTCTACCGGGGGCGCAGCCTCGATATTGTTACGGAAGTGGCTACCCTCAATCCCTTCGGGCGGGCCATCGCGCCCGATTTTGAAGCCTACACGGCCGCGAGCACCATGGTGGAAGTTGCGGAAAAACTCGGGGCGGAAGGCGAACCGGATCGGGCCCACTACCGCCTTCTCCTGGGCGCCCTCAATTCCCTGGCTGCCCGCCAGCACGCTCCCTATCCGATTATGGATTCCTACCTGCTGCGCGCCATGGCGGTATCCGGGTGGGGCCTAGCGGTGACCTCCTGCGCGCTCTGCGGTAGCGGGGAGGATCTCACGGCTTTCCACGTGCAAGCCGGCGGACTGGTGTGCCGGCGCTGTGCCCCGCGCGGGGCCGCTTATCCGAGCGCGGATACCCGCCGGCTCCTCGCCGCGCTAGCCCGCGGGGATTGGGAGGTTATTGACGCGCTGGCCGGTAGCGCCGGGGAAACCGCGCACGGCTATATTTCCGCGTACGTGCAATGGTATTTGGAACGCAAGGTACGTTCCTTGCAGATCGTGAGGTCGGCATCATGACAGACGAGTACCCGAAGCTAGGTCACCTGGAACATCTCCCTCACCTGGAGCGGCCCACTCCGGCCCACCGGCCCGGCATCACGCCACCGCCTCTGGGGCGGGTGCCCGAACACGTGGCCATCGTGATGGACGGCAACGGGCGCTGGGCGAATGCCCGCGGGTTGGCGCGCACCGAAGGTCATAAAGCCGGCGAGCGTTCCCTCATGGACGTGGTGGCCGGCGCCCTGGAAGTGGGAATCACGGAGCTCTCCGTCTACGCTTTTTCTACCGAAAACTGGCGGCGTTCGCCTTCTGAGGTGCGTTTCCTCATGGGATTTTCCCGCGATATTATCCGCGCCAACCGCGATCAGCTCCACGAATGGGGAGTGCGAGTGCAGTGGGTGGGCCGCGAAGGCCGGCTGTGGCGCTCGGTGCTGCGTGAAATTCGCGCCGCGGAAGAACTGACCGCGGGGAATACCCGGATGGTTCTCAACCTGTGCATTAACTATGGCGGGCGCGCGGAAATCGTGGATGCGGTGCGCGCGGTTGCCGAGCGGGTGGCCCGCGGCGAACTCAAAGCCGAGCGCATTAGCGAAGCAACCCTGACCGCCCAGCTTTACGCCCCGCGCATGCGCGACGTCGATCTCCTTATCCGTACCGGCGGGGAATACCGCACCTCCAATTTCCTCATGTGGGAAAGCGCCTACGCGGAACTGTATTTTTCTCCCCTGCCGTGGCCGGAATTCGAGCGGCGCGCCCTGTGGGAAGCCTGCGCCGCCTACGGGCAGCGCGAGAGGAGATTCGGCGGCGCCGTCGACAAAATTGCGCCGGAAGGCGCGGCCTCATCACGCTAGACTGGAACCTAAGCGCGCCCGCCGCACGGCCGCGGCGCCCACGCACGCATTAAGCACGCATAAGGAGCGGATATGACCACCCACGATCCCTACGCCGGAGTGCCGGCCGGAAGCGTTGATCTTCACCTCACCTCCGATGATTTCGCGAACGGGGAGGCCCTGCCCGAAAGCGCAACCGGCACCGGCACCACCCCGGGCGGCGCGGACCGCAATCCACAACTGGGCTGGGATACCCCGCCGGAGGGCACGGTGAGCTTGCTCGTCTCCTGCTATGACCCGGATGCTCCCACCCCGTCCGGTTATTGGCACTGGACGGTGGCGAATCTGCCCGCCGATACCGCGGAAATTGCGGCCGGCGGCTCCGATGGCCTTCCGGCACCCGCACTCACTTTGAAGAACGACGGCGGAACTCCGAGCTTCCAGGGCGCCGCCCCGCCGGCCGGCCACGGCCCGCACCGCTATATTTTCGCGGTGCTCGCCCTCGATACCGTGCTGGATATCGATGCGGAAACCCGGCCCGCGGTGGCGTATTTCCTGGCGCGCGAGCATGTATTAGGGCGCGGCCTACTCACCGGCACCTGGGAAAATAACTAAAGCAAGCGAAGCGCAAGGGGAGGATAACTCGATGACTGACGTGCGCACCTACGCGGTACTCACACCTTTTGATAGCGCGGATGCCCTCGCGGCGCTCTGCGCGCTGCACGGCCTGGACGTGCAGGTGGTGGCCACGGATTCCGGGGCGCTGGTGTACCGCCAGCTGGCAACGCCCGTCTACGATGAGTGGGATATCCGCAATATCACCGGCCCGGATCCCGATGAGGAACCCGCCTCCCTTTCCGATGATGCGCCCGCGGTGGCCGGAATGCTCTCCCGCCTCAGCCCCTACGGCTCCATCCTTATTGACGTCAATCTGGATAAAGAATCCACCGGTTTTGAGCCGGGCGTATCCGGGATGGTGCGCGCGCGGCGTTTCTTCGCTGGCAAAGCCGATGAAGAAATTGCTTCCGGCCTGCTGCTCAACTCCCTGGATCCCATCGTGGAGGAGCTCATGCTGGGGGAGCGCTCCATTACCGATTGCGCAGCCTTGGATTCCGGGAAGCTCACGCAACAGGATATTGAGAAGATTCTGCGCAAAGTCGCGCGGGGCGAAGATGCGGAAGATACGGACGGCATGGAAGGCGAGGCCGGCGCGGCAGACGCGGCCGGTGAGGCCGGCGAAGAACCCAGCCGCGGGGGATCGCGATGAGCTGTGAGCTGCTCGTCGCGGTAGATATTCGGGCGGGGCGTTCGGCGCGGCTTGGTAGTGGCCCGGAAGCGTGGAGTGACCCGGCCACGGCTATCGCGGATTTCCGGGCGGCCGGGGCGCAGTGGATTCACCTGGTGGATCTCGACCTTGTATACGGCACCGGGGATAATTTCGGCCTGCTCGAGCACCTCATGGAGAGCAGCCCGATGCACTGGGAGCTTTCCGGCGGAATCGACACCCCGGAAGTGCTCGACCGCGCTCTCGCTACCCGTGCCGAGCGCATTAATCTCGCGACCACCGCCTTGCGGGACCGCGCGTGGGTGGCGCGGGTACTGGCGCAGCACGCGGATCGGGTGGCCGTATGTCTTGATGTCGACGGCGCCCGGGTGGTTGCGCGCGGTGCCGGTACCGATGTTGGGGAGTTGCGTGAGGTTATAGATTTTCTCGACGACGCCGGTGCGCGCCGCTATATCGTCACAGATCGGACCCGAGATGGCGCCCTTGCCGGGGCGAATCTTGAGCTACTCGAGCGGGTCGCGGAGCTGAGCCAGGCGCGTATCACTGCTTCGGGCGGTATGGCAACATTGGATGATCTGCGCGCGGTTCGGGAGCTGAGCGAGCGCGGTGCGAGCGCCGATAGCGATTCGCCCGGCCGCGTGGACTCGGTCATCATTGGCAAAGCCTTCTACGAAGGCAATTTCACGGTTGCCCAAGCCCTCGCGGAGCTTTCCTGAGCGGTGAGTTCCGTGGCTGCGGGGCGTGGCCGCGCCGTCGCATGTGGGGAGAATAACCCGCGGTGTTATTCATAACTCCTGCTGATGTGCTAAACTAGTACGGTCAATCCGGCATTCTGCCGGAACGCAAGTGGAGAAATCCCACCTAGCCGCCCGCCCGGGCCGCTGTTTCGAAAAGAAATTTTCGGGAAAGATCAGGACCGGGTCATATCAAAGGGTAGCGGGTTCGTAACATGGCCGTCTGGCGTGCCGTGTCACCTCGGGAGTACTCCGTGCGTTGTCCACGTTGAGGAACAGAGGAACTGCAATTAACAACGAACCGCGTGTAAATGATCGCATCCACGTCCCTAAGGTGCGCCTTGTTGGCCCCAGCGGTGAACAGGTTGGTGTGGTGCGCACGGAAGATGCGCTCCGCCTGGCCGTTGAGGCGAACCTTGACCTGGTGGAAGTTGCTCCGAATTCCAATCCGCCGGTCGCGCGCCTCATGGACTACGGGAAATACAAGTACGAATCCGCCCAGAAGGCTCGGGAAGCACGTCGTAACCAGGCCAATACTCAGATCAAATCCATCCGGATTGGGCTGAAGATTGACGGTAATGACTACAACACCAAGAAGTCGCAGGCGGAACGTTTCCTGAACGCCGGGGATAAGGTCAAATTCGATCTTCGTTTCCGCGGCCGTGAACAATCCCGCCCGGAAATGGGTGTGCGCCTGCTCTCCGGCCTGGCTGAAGAACTCGCGGAAATTTCCACTGTGGAAGCAGCACCTCGCGCTGACGGGCGCAATATGTCCATGGTCCTTGCGCCCACGCGGCGGAAGTCCGAAGCGAAGTCCGATCAGCGGCGTCGTCGTGAAGCTGAACGCGAGAACCGGCGCGCGAAAGCCGCCAAACGCGCGGCCGAACGCAACGCAAAAACCTCCGAAACGGATAACAACGCAGCCGCAACCGAATAAGTTGCCTTGTGAAAGCGCGCCCGCGGGCGCGGAAGATCTGGTAGATCAAATGTGCCCCCGGGGCACGAGTGAGGATGAACAATGCCCAAGATGAAGACGCACTCCGGTGCGAAGAAGCGTTTCCGCGTGACGGGAAGCGGCAAGCTCATGCGCGAACAGCGCAATAAGCGCCACCTGCTGGAGCACAAGAGCTCCACCCGGAAGCGTCGGCTCTCGCGCGACCAGGTTGTGGACAAGTCCAACCTTCGCGAAGTTAACCGTCTGCTCGGCCGCTAGATTCGTCCGACGAAAAGTTTTGTAAAAGGAGAAAAACATGGCACGCGTCAAGCGCTCCGTTAACGCCAAGAAGAAGCGTCGCACTACCCTCGATCGGGCGTCCGGCTACCGCGGGCAGCGGTCCCGCCTCTACCGCAAGGCCAAGGAACAGGTCACCCATTCCTTCGTCTACAACTACCGCGACCGCAAGAAGCGGAAGAACGATTTCCGCAAGCTGTGGATCACCCGCATCAACGCGGCCGTGCGCGCCGAAGGCATGACCTACAACCGCTTCATCCAGGGCCTGGGACTGGCCGGAATTGAAGTTGATCGCCGTCAGCTCGCTGAAATGGCCGTCAATGATCCCACCGGTTTCACCGCGGTGGTCAATGCCGCCAAGGCTGCGCTTCCGGAAGACGTGAACGCACCCAAGGTTGCCTAAGCTTTTTCCAGCGTGATACAGCAGCGGCCCGAGTGACGACACCTCGTTACTCGGGCCGCTGCGTTTAGACTACAATCATGAAACTTTTTGCCCACCGCGGCCTGTCCGCCGACGCACCCGAAAACACCATGGCCGCATTCCGGGCCGCCTACCAGGCAGGATTCACCTGGATCGAAACGGATGTGGATATCACCGCGGATGGCACCCTCCCGCTGTGCCACGATGCCACCCTGGAGCGCACCACTACCGGCCACGGGCGCGTTGATGAACTCCGGGCTACGGACCTGGAAACCCTGGATGCCGGGTCCTGGTTCAGCCCCGGCTTCGCGGGGGAGAAGATCCCCACCCTCGCTCAGCTCGTCGATTTTGCCCTCGAGACCGGGATGGGCATCAATATCGAAATGAAACCCTGCGCGCAGGGCGGCGAGCAGGCTCGCGCACTCGTGCATGCGGTAGCGCAAGAAGCCCGGCGGCTCGGCCCCGAGCGGGCCCTTGTCTCCTCCTTCTCCCATCTGCAACTGGCCGAATTCGCGCGCCACGCCCCGGAAATCCCGCGCGGAGCGCTATTCGAGCGTGCGAGTTTCGGGCCGGATTGGCGCACCATTCTTGACCTTAGCGATGCGCGTTACCTGCATCTGAGTGACGACGCCGTGACCGCGGCCGTGGTGGCGCAGGCTCGCGCGGCGGGCCGAGACGTGCACGTCTACACAGTTAACAACCCCGAACGCGCCCGGCAATTAGAACGTTGGGGCGTGGCCGGTATCTTTACCGACGGCTTCGTGCGGCCCTAGCGGTTTCCTAGAAGCTGCGCCCGCCTTCTGCACACCCTGCTACACCCACCTCTACAGAAAAAGAAACAACCCGTGAAAAGCACACCCGCATCGCATACCCAACTCACCCGAGCCGCCCGCCTGCACCGCCCCCAGCAGCGCGAACGCTTCCGGCAAACCCTGGTGGAAGGCCCCGGAGCTGTTCAAGAACTCCTCGCGCACCGCGCGAATCTGGTTCGCGACGTTTACTATACGAAGGCGAGCCTCATCTCCAACCCGGAACTCGGTGACCTTATCAAAAATGCTGGCGTCTACCACCACCCGCTCAACGCTGATGAGATGCAGGCGCTCTCCGAAGATGCGCGCGGCGTTGTGGCCGTCATCGATATTCCGGAAACACCTGCACTCACACCCACGGTCAAGGGCGCGAAGCTGGTGCTGGCCACCGCGAATATTCAAGACCCCGGGAATGTGGGTGCCATTATTCGGGCCGCGGATGTGGCCGGATGCGATGCGGTGCTGCTCGGGCGCGGCAGCGTGGAACTGTGGTGCCCGAAAGTTATTCGCTCCTCGGCCGGTTCCATTTTCCACCTCCCGGTTCTCGATTCCATTAACGTCAGCAAGCTTGACGGCGTGCTCGAACGCGCGGGCATCAGCTTCCTGGCAGCAACCGGGGAGGGGGAGTGGGACCTGGCCACCCTGGTGGCCTCCGCGAACGACGCCGCCTACCTCGGGCAGCCGCCCCTCGGCCCGGATCTCACCCGGCCGGTGTGCTGGCTGCTGGGCAACGAAGCGCACGGCTTCGCGGATGTAGATGCCAATGTGGATGCGACCGTCGCCATCCCGATCTACGGGAAAGCCGAATCCTGCAATGTTGCTATGGCCGCCGCGATCCTTTCCAGTACGACGGCGATGATCCAGCAGCGCCCCTAAATAAATACACGGGGTAAGCCAAGCGGGCGGCGAAGAAGATTCTTCGCCGCCCGCTGCGGGGCACCCGCTGCCGGGTAGCCCATCACTACTGAGGTGGATATATCAGTACTGGGTGGATGTACCGATAATGGTGGATTTACTTGTTATCGGAGAGGTTGTCCTTGACGTCCTCGAACTTTTCCTTGGCGGCATCACCGGCATCGGAAGCGGCATCCTTGACCTTTTCGCCAGCATCCTTCGCCTTGTCACCGGCTTCGGAGGCCTTCTCCTCAGCCTTATCGCCGTGGTCCTTGTCCGTGAGTTCGTCCTTGACTTCCTCAAACTTTTCCTTCGCAGCATCGCCCAGCTGGCCCGCCTTATCAGCGGCCTTCTGGCCGAATTCCTTGGCCCGATCAAAAGCCTCGGTTGCGCCTTCCTTAATCTTGTCCACAAATTCGTTCGCCATGGCGACTCCTTTCCATTGATTAATGAAACAAGTCGATCATAGCAAAGTGGTGGTCATCACTTCATATTAAGGTAGTTAAACACTTGGCCGTGCGCGAACGTATCGCGCACGGCCAAATTCTCAGTTCCGGGTAGTTCGTTGCAGAGCCGCACTCCAGTTCCAGAGCGGTACTCCGGCCACCGACTGGTACCCGTTACTTGGGCGTCCTTCTATTTCGCGGTGGTCCCGCTCAGCTTGGAGGTATCCACCCGGAAGGCCCGAGCCGGAATCGTGGTCACGAGGGCTTCGGACACCTCGAGGGCTTCATCCAGCTCCAGGCGATGTTCGGCCACCATCCGTGCCAGGTAAACCGAGTCCATCCGGCGGGCGACGTCGTGCCGTGCGGGAATGGAGGCGAAGGCGCGGGTATCGTCGATCATCCCGGAGGTCTTGTAGAAGGTGCCGTAGGGGGTGACCTGTTCGCGGTAGCGCAGGATCGCATCCGGCTCATCGATGAACCACCACGGGGCGCCCACGTACACGCTCGGGTAGTACCCGGCCAGGGGGGCCAGTTCACGCTGGTAGACATCCTGATCGATGGTGAAGAAAACAACCTGGAAGTTCGGGTTGTCTCCGTATTCGGAAAGCATGGGCTGCACGTTATTCGTGAATTCCACGGCCATGGGCACATCGCCCCCAACGTCCGCACCCAGGCGCTCGAAGGCCGCCTGATGATGGTTGCGGTACACGGCCGGATGGAAGGTCATGACCAGGCCGTCCTCGCAGGCCAGGCGAGCCTGGTCGTTGAGCATATGCCGGCGCAGGGCCGCGCCATCTTCCGGCGAAATCTTGCCGGCCAGGGCCAGCTTGTAGAGTTCGGCCGCCCGGGCTTCGGGCAGGCGTGCCGTACCCGGATCACGATGCGAGTGATCGGAAGAAACCGCGCCCATCTCCTTGAAGAAGAGGCGGCGCTTGCGCATGGCTTCCACGTAGCCTTCGTAGGTGGATACATCCTGGTCAGCTGCCTGGCCGAGCGCCTCCACATTGGCCTTGAAGTCCGGGGCGGCCGGTTCGAGGTACTTATCGGGGCGGAAGGTAGGCGGAATATAGCCTTCCCAGGTGGGATCATCCAGGAGCTGCTTGTGGTAGCGCAGGTCCGAAACCGGATCATCGGTGGTGGCCATCATCGCCAGGTTGAAACGCTTGTACAGCGAGCGGGGCAGGAATTCTTCCGTCTTGAGCAGGGCGTTGATGTGATCGTAGATCTCATCAGCCGTTTCTTCGGAGGGGCGCACATGCACATCGAAGACGTCCACGAATTCGGATTCAAACCAGCCCTGCACCGCGGTACCGCGCAAGGTCCACCAGTTCTTGCAGAACAGGCGCCAGGCCGCGCGGGACTTTTCGGGGGAGAGCGGGCTTCCTACCGGCACGCCCAGATCGGCCAGATCCACCCGGCCCACCGCGTGCAGGAGGCGGTTAGTGTAGTGATCCGGGGTGAGGAGCATGCTCGTAGGATCGCTGAAGGGAGTATTGAGAGCGAGCCATTCGGGGGGAACGTGGCCGTGCGGGGAAATAATGGGATGCTTCTTGGTGACCTCGAAAATTTCGCGCGCCAGTTTCCGCTGCGTCGGATCTGCCGGGAAAAGCCGATCCGGGTTGAGAGTGAGGGGCGTCGACATTGAATCCTCCTATTTTTGAGCCGGGCGCGGGGCTTTCCCTCGCCTCGGCTTGCTTCTTTTAAGGTACTCCACCCCGCCCGGGGGCACGCGGGCGCGGAGACCGGGTGCGTAGCCAACGGCGACGACGCCGCGGCCCGCTCTCTCACTTTACGCGAAAACATGCGGTTTTCGGGAGAGTATTTGAGAGCTAGAAACGGGAATTTCTAAATGTGAAAAATATCATGGTGGCGGAGGGAGGGTGCGCGTCAGCGCCGTCGTCGTGCTAAAAACCGCGAGAATCCGCGGTTTTCAGAGAATCTCCCCGGCGGCACGTTCCTCGTCCACGATACGAACGGGGAGCTAGGTAACTGCTGGAAAGCCGCGGAAACTTATAAGCTTTTGATGCGAAAGAGCGGTAGTGATAGCTTCGCGGCAGTGTAGCGCGGTAACAGCTCGCGCGGGCACAGAAGCCGAGCGTGAGCGCGGTAAGAGTCGATGGCGAACCACAACCGTTCCTCCTTTCACAGAAAGACAAAAGAAAAATGGGAACACACAATAGCGGCGCCCTCGACGCCGATAAGCGCAGTGAGCTGGAGAAGCTCTCCAAGCTGCGCGTGTACACCGCCAAGCCGATCACCATTGGTCGCGGTATTTGTTTCGGGCTGGTGGACCTCATGGGTGGTGGGTGGAATACCATCATCTCCGGTCTGCTGCTCTACTTCTTCACGAACTACGGCGGGGTCACGGCCACTCAGGGTGGTCTGATCCTCGGTATTGCTCGTATCGTTGACGCCCTTATCTCGGTGTTTATTGGTCCGCTCACGGACGGTTTCTACCGCACGAAGCTGGGGCGGCGTTTCGGCCGGCGCCACTTCTTCCTCATGATCGGCGCGCCCCTGCTGCTCATTATTTTCCCGCTGCTGTGGATTCCCTTCGGCGGATTCTGGTACTACCTCGTCATCTACCTGCTGATCGAGGTTATTATCGCGATCATCCTCATTCCGTGGGAAACCCTGCCTACCGAAATGACACGCAAGTACGAGGAACGCACCACGCTCTCCTCGATGCGTATGTTCTGCTCGGCCACCGGTACCTTCGTGGTGTTCTTCATCCCGGCGCTGGTGCGCGGTAACGTCTCCAATCCGTGGGCCTACCTGGGAATCGGCGGCGCCTTCGCGGTGCTCTTCGCCATCGGTGTATTCACCACCTACGCCACCACCTGGGAGCGCCCGCTCACCCCGGAATTCGTGGAAGAACTCGACGCCATGCCGAAGATGAACGGCTTCCAGATGCTCAAGCACACCGCGAAGGAATTCACCTCGGTATTCCGCAACTCTTCGTACAACAAGCACCTGACGGTCTACCTCTTCTCCTTCACCGGGAAGGATGTGTACGCTTCGGCGCTGACCTTCTTCGCGGTCTACGCGGTGGGAATGAGCGAATCCCAGGGCTTCTGGCTGCAGGCCGTGTCCATCGTGGGTATTCCCATGACGATCTGGGCCATGTTCCTCATGCTCTCGCACGGGCCGCGCTTCCTGTGGGCCTTCTCCTTCACCCTGATCCTCGCCTCGCTGGCGGGTGTGGGCGCGATCTACCTCATCGGGCCGGAAAGCAACGCCTTCATCTACCTGCTGGCCACCGCGGTGATCTACCAGTGCGGGCGTGCGCTGCTCGAATACACCCCGTGGAATGTGTACCCCTTCATCCCGGACGTTGACTACATCATGACCCGCGAAGATCGCGCCGGCATCTACGCCGCCGTTATGACCTTCGGGCGTAAGTCCACCGGTGCGCTGGGAACCTTCCTCGTGGGTTGGTTCATGGATCTGGGCGGCTTCGTCAACCCGCTGGAAAAGGGCACGAACCTCGCGGCCTCCGGCTACACCCCGCTGCACGAAGGTGCCTGCAAGGTGGATGCCTCCGGCGCGCTGGAAAGCTCCTGCCAGGTGGTTCAGTCCGCCGGCGCTTCCCATATGATCGCCTTCGTGACGGTCATCCTTCCCGCGATCCTCATCGGGGTGGCGCTGCTCGTTTCCCGCTTCGTCAAGCTGGATAAGCGCACCCACGCCATCCTCATGGATGAGATCCACCGCCTCGAAGCGGGTGGGGCGAAGGAAGATGCCACTCCCGAAGCTCGCAAGGTTGCTGAAGACCTGACCGGGCATTCCTGGGATGAGCTCTGGCCTGAGGTTCCCCTCAGCCAGCGCTAAATTCTAGGAACGACGCCGGCGCCGCGTACCGCGGCGCAAGCGCGCTACCAGTAACCTCACAGCGGGGCCGAGTCCATCTCGGCCCCGCTGTTACGCACTTTCGGCGAGTTTGACTAGAATTGACATGGTTAACAACAAGAAAGGCAGCTATGTCCTCACAGCTCAGTCCCCTGGACGAAGCGGGAGTGCAGGCGGCCGTCGCGCAGGCATGTAGCGCTTTTGCGGCGGCCACCACCCTCGAGGAGTTGAAAGCCGCGCGGTTGGCGCACAGCGGTGATAATGCTCCGATCACTCACGCGAATATGCAGATCCGGAACCTCGCCAAAGAAGAAAAGCCCATCGCCGGCAAACTTCTGGGCGCGGCCCGCAAGGAAATCCAGGCGGCCCTCGCCAGCGCCACCGCTCGTATTGAGGAAGCGGAAGCGGCCGCGGCCCTGGCCACCGAAACGGTGGATGTTACCGTGCCGACCAACCGCTTTCCGCGCGGGGCACGCCACCCGCTCACGGTTCTCAGTGAGGACATTGCTGACTTCTTTATTGCCATGGGTTGGGAGATCGCCGAAGGCCCCGAAGTGGAGCACGAGTGGTTCAACTTCGACTCCCTGAATTTCGGGCCTGACCACCCGGCACGCCAGATGCAAGATACCTTCTACGTATCGGGCGTCGTCGGCCCCGATGGTGAGGTTACCGAGGAACGCAACCTGGTGTTGCGCACCCACACCTCGCCCGTGCAATCCCACGCGCTGCTGCGCCGCGGCGCTCCGCTCTACATCGCCTGCCCGGGCAAGGTATTTCGCACCGATGCGCTGGATGCCACCCACACCCCGGTATTCCACCAGGTGGAAGGCTTGGCAGTGGATAAGGGCCTGACCATGGCCCACCTCAAGGGAACCTTGGATCACTTCGCCCGCCATATGTTCGGGCCGGAAGCGAAGGCGCGGCTGCGGCCCTCCTTCTTCCCCTTCACCGAACCAAGTGCCGAAATGGACCTGTGGTTCCCGCAGAAGAAGGGAGGCCCGGGCTGGATCGAATGGGGTGGCTGCGGCATGGTCAATCCGGAAGTGCTGCGTAATAACGGCATTGACCCGGATGTTTATACCGGCTTCGCCTTCGGAATGGGCCTGGAGCGCACCCTGATGCTGCGTAATTCCATCGCTGATATGCGTGACATGGTGGAAGGCGATGTGCGCTTCTCCATGCAATTCGGAACCACCGGGAGGGGAAACTAATGCCACTGATTCCGCAGGAATGGCTGGGCTCGCACGTGGAGCTACCCGAGGATCTCAGCCCCGCGCAGCTGGCTGCCGCGCTGGTAAAAGTCGGCCTGGAAGAAGAAACAATCCACCCCGGCGCGGTCACCGGCCCGCTGGTCTTCGGCCGGGTCCTCAGCCGCGAACCGAAGAAACAAAGCAACGGCAAGATCATTAACTACTGCCGCGTGGACGTGGGGCAGTACAATGACGAACCCGGAACCGGGCGGGAGCCTTCCGAACTGCCCTCGCGCGGCATTATTTGCGGTGCCCATAATTTCGAGGAGGGCGATACCGTGGTGGTGTCCCTCCCCGGCGCCGTGCTGCCGGGCGGTTTTGAGATCGCGGCCCGCAAAATTTACGGCCATATTTCCGACGGCATGATGTGTTCGGAACGTGAACTCGGGCTATCGGATGAAAGCGCGGGCATTATTGTTCTCGACGACGCAGCCGCGGCCAGTGTAGAACTCGGAAGTGATGCCCGGCAATTCCTGGGCCTACCGGGGGAGACCCTGGAAATTAACGTGACCCCGGATCGCGGGTACTGCTTCTCCATGCGCGGGGTAGCCCGCGAATACCACCACTCCACCGGGGCTCGCTTCACCGATCCGGGCTTGGCGGACACTCCGCTCCCGGAAGCAACTCCCACCGGGTTCCCGGTGCGCGTGGAAGATAACGCCCCGATTCACGGCCAGCCCGGATGCGACCTGTTCGTCACCCGGGTGGTGCGCGGGGTAGACCCGGCAGCGCCCTCCCCGGCCTGGATGGCACGCCGTCTCCAGCAAGCCGGCCAGCGCTCCATCTCCCTGGCGGTCGACGCCACCAATTACGTGATGCTGGACCTGGGCCAACCCCTGCACGCCTACGATCTAGATAAGATTCGCGGTGGCGGGCTGGTGGTGCGCCGGGCCAAGGCCGGTGAAAAACTCACCACCCTTGATGATGTGGAACGCAGCCTCGATCCGGAAGATCTTCTTATTACGGATAACGGGGGAGAGCGCGTGCTCGGCCTGGCCGGCGTGATGGGCGGGGCCGATACTGAGATCACCGCGGAAACCAGCAATGTGCTGGTGGAAGCAGCGCATTTTGATGCGGTATCGGTGGCGCGCAGCGCCCGGCGGCATAAGCTCCCCACCGAAGCCTCCAAGCGTTTCGAACGCGGGGTGGATCCCGCGGTGGCGGGGGTGGCCGCGCAGCGCGTCGTCGACCTTTTGGTGGAATACGGCGGGGGAGAAGCAACCGATGAGGTCTTTGTGTACGGGCAGGTACACCAGTTGCCCGCGCTTGCTTTCCCGGTTGCGGATGTGGAACGCCTGACCTCTTTGCAGCTGAGTGAGGATCGTATTGCGGAGATCCTCACGGATATCGGTTGTACCGTGGAACGCGGCGGCGCGGTGTGGAGCGTGCAGCCTCCGACCTGGCGCCCGGATCTGGTGGGCTCGGCTCATCTGGTGGAGGAAATCGCGCGCCTGGAAGGCTATGATGCGATTCCCATCGCCGTTCCGGCAGCTCCGGCCGGGCGGGGCCTAAGCCCCGCGCAGCGCCAGCGCCGCGATATTGCGCGCACTCTGGCAGAAACCGGGTGGGTGCAGGTGCTCACCTATCCCTTCATTCCGGCCGCGCGTTTCGATGAGCTCGGCTACGCTGCTGATGATGAGCGGCGCACCGCTATTGCGCTGGCCAATCCGCTGCAAGATGAGGCCAATCTGCTGCGCACCTCCCTGCTCGATACCCTCATTCCGGTGGCCTCGCTCAACGTCAAGCGCGGTAATCCGGCGGTGGCGGTCTTTGAGATGGGAACGGTGAGCCGGCCTGCCGGTATCAGCCCGGCCCCGATTCCGGTGGCGGGCCAGCGGCCTTCCGAGGAAGAGATTGCCGCCCTGCACGCGGCTATTCCCGCTCAGCCCCATCACGTGGCCGGGGTGGCCTGCGGGCCGCGTACCGCAGCTCGGGCCGGTTACCCGGTGGAAACCTGGGATTGGCGGGATGCGGTAGAAGCCGGGCGGCGCGCTGCCGGGATGCTCGCCGAGGTTTCGGTGCAGGCTGCGAACCAGGCACCCTGGCACCCGGGGCGCTGCGCGGCCATCCTGAGCGGAGACCGCGTTGTTGGCTACGCCGGGGAACTCGCGCCGGCGGTGTGCAAGGCCTTGGATATTCCGGCGCGTTCGGTCGCTTTCGAGGTGAATACCGATGCCGCGCTTCCGGAAACCGTGGAACCCGCCGCGGTCAAGCCGGTGTGGACTAGCCCGGTCGCTAAGGAAGATCTTGCCTTTATTGTTGATGCCGATGTGATTGCCGGTGATGTGCGGGCTGCCATCGTGGCAGCCGCGGGGGAGGCCCTCGAAGACATCGAGCTTTTCGATGTGTTCACGGGTGATCCCGTTCCGGAAGGGAAGAAGTCGCTGGCATTCGCGCTGCGCTTCCGCACCGATCACACCCTGACCGCTGAAGAAACTGCCCAGGTACGCCACCGGGTGGCACGCCGGATGCGCAAGGACTTCGGCGCGGAGCTGAGGGCCTAATGGCGCAGCAGGAGGTGGAGCGCGTGGATACGGGCGAGCAGGTGACCGGGCAATCGGTGACCGGGCAGCAGGTTACCGCACCGCAAGTGACCGGGCAGCAGGTTACCGCACCGCAAGTGACCGCGCAGCAGGTTACCGCACCGCAAGTGACCGCGCAGCAGGTTACCGCACCGCAGGAATCGGAAGGACTCGCGCCAGCCCGCCGGATTCTCATTACCGGGGCATCCCGGGGCGTGGGCAAGGAGCTCGCTATTGGTTTAGCGGCGCCCGGACGCACCCTCATTTTGCTGGCGACCAAGCTATCCAATTTGGATGGCACCGCCACCGAATGTGAAATCCGGGGTGCCCAGGTTATTACCCTCGGGTGTGACCTGGCGAAAGAATCCTCTATCCGGGAGATGCTGCGTATCCTCCTCGAGGAAGGCGCCCCCGATATGGTGCTTAACTCTGCCGGGGTGTACGGGGAAGAAGAACTTCCCTGGGATACCAGCCTGGAGGATTTCCAGCGAACCATCGCGATTAACGTGGAAGCCCCGTTCCAGCTGGCCCAAACTTTGGTGCCTATTATGCTCGAGCGCGGCGGCGGGAGAATCCTAGATCTGTCCGCCACCGCGGCATCCCACGATTCCGCGGACGCGGTATCCTATTACACCTCGAAAACGGCACTATTGCGGCTGGCAGCATCCTTGCATTTGGCCGGCTACCAGCGCGGTTTGCGGGTGCTTTCTCTCAATCCTGGCGCGGTGAAAACCGATATGACGGCGTCTATGAAACGCTATCGGGACCGCACCGAATGGGTACCGCTTGGCGAATCCGTGGCTATCGCTCAGGCTTTCGCGGCCGGTGAGCTCGATGGACTTTCTGGCACCCAGGTGCGGGCCGGAACCGACTCCCTGGAAAAGCTCCGCGAACTTTCCGCGCGCGGGGTCTCCGGGCGGGCGCGCCGCCTGCGGCTCACCGGATGGGATGCCTAAAACCGGGAGCGCATAATCAGCGCGCATAAGCAGCGTGCATAAGCGGCGTGCATAAGCACAGCGGACTAAGGGCGGGAGCCTCCTTAAATGGAGACTCCCGCCCTTAGTCATCTGCTATTTATCTGCGGTACAGGCTTATCTGCAACACAGACTATCCGCGGCGTACAAAGTGCGCGCCAGGAACACGATCAGCAATTAATTATGTATCGAGACTCGCATCCTGTGCCGGCAGCCGGCCCAATGATTACTGGGTATTGGCCCCGAACTTTTCCCCGCAGACTTTGGCTGCTTCGCTCATAATCGCCTGGTCTTCCTGCGAGAGCAAAAGGATCTGCGCGGCGATATTACGCTGGCCCTGCTCGGATAGGCCACGGCTGAGCCCTTCATCGACCGTGCACTCCACCAGCCTGGGGAGCAGCGCCTTTTGAGCTTCCGGGATATCCTGGGTGTTCTTGAGCAGCTCGGAAGTAGCGGCAAGCATACCGGCGCTCACCTCATCGCGGGTAGGGGCCGGGCCGTCCGTTGCAATAGCTGCCGGGCCCTTATCGGTGATCGGCGCGGAAGGCTGAGCGGGGCTCGCATCCGCTGCCGAGGGAGCCGCCGGCGCCGAAGCGGCAGCCGACGATTCCGGAGCCGGGGAAGCCGATTCCGACTTATCGCTATTACCCGAGCAGGCAGCCAGGCCCACCGCGAGACATGCCACAGCTGCTGCACCTAAAAGTTTACGCATCTTCACTCATTTCCATGCGGAATAAAACAAGTAGATACTATCAGCTACGCGGCTTTCGCCCGCGGGGCGCCCGCGTGAAATCCACCGCCTTGCGCCGCTTCGCGGGTGCTTGAATGAAGATGCGTAACGATGCGAAGTATTACCCCTGGGGCTGGCCGACGAGCTTCGTGGCGCAGTTCTCCGTTACCTTTTGGAGGATATCGTTGTCTTCTTTAGAGACTTCATCGAATTTCTTTACGTCACCGTTGGCAATAATCTTGAGGCCTTCTACGGAGACACCTTGTTCGATAGCACCATCGGCCATACACTCAACGAATCCGGTAACAATGGATTCGTGAAGTCCGGCTGGGAGCTTGTTACCCGCCTCCTCAATAGCGGAATTGAATCCCTTGTTAAGTCCGGCCACAACCTCATCACGCGAGGGTGCGGCATCCTTTCCGGAACCGTTCGAGCAGGCCGTCAGAGTGAATGCGGTGCAGATAGCTGCAAGACCGGCAACAAATTTACGCATGGAATTCTCCTCGGAAGCGTGGCGATGGATGAAAGATTATCCACCCACGCCCACCCTACCGGGAGATGGTTACCAGCGCGTGAACACCGGGAAGCGCAAACTATGAACGCCGCCACCCGCGCCCACCGCGGCGCTCCCCGCGGTCATGCCGATCATGGCGCCGATCCGAGCGCCGCTCAGAACGGTAATCCGAACCATAATCACCCTCATCGCCACGGTTGAAAGAACCGCGGCCACGCCCGCGCCGGTCTCCGCGTGCGCCCCGATCCGAACGCCCCGCGCGGTCCGAACGGCTGTGGCCGCCGCGGCGCGCAGCGGGAGCGCCACTGTCTTCAGAAATCCGCAGGGCACGCCCGGAAACCTGGGCCTCGGAAATACGCCGGCGGGCTTCCGGAGAAAGCGGCACCCCAATTTCCACCAGGGAGAAGGTGGGGTAAATATCGATATGACCCAGGTCCGAGCCGCGCAGCCCGCCTTCGTGGGTGAGCGCGCCAACAATCGCGCCCGGCCGTACCCGGTCCTTGTGCCCCACTTCGATGCGGTAACGCTTCCCGCCCTTGAATTCGCGGGCCTCGCGGCGCTTCTTCTTGAAGGAATCGCGGCTGTCCTCCCCGGTGAAGCTTTCCTCTTCATCCGCGGAAGGCCCGGGATCGCGCACGCCCAAGGCCAGCAGCGCCACGATAATATCCTCGAGGCTCATCGGTGCGGGAGTTTCGGTCGCAGCCTCGTTTTCTGCACTGGTTTCCGTCTCGACATCGGTATTGTTTCCGGTACCGGTTTCGTTCTCGCTGCCTTCTACAGTATCGGTAACGACGGCGCCTTCCGAGTCAGCCGGAACTGAGCTTGCTGCCTCTCCAACGCTCTCGTCAAGCGGGAGGGGAGCGGTGGAGTCTGCGGCGTCGTCGTTCTTATCTTGCTGCGCCTCCTGCTGGGCGGCCAAGAATTGCTCGAGGACCTCGCGGTAGACCCCGAGGCGCCCGGCGTCGAAACGGGTGCGGGCCTGCTCCATGAGTTTGGCGGCGCGCAGCTTCGAGACTTCGGCCGGGGTGGGAAGATCGATTTCTTCCATCTTCGATTTGGTGGTTTTCGCGATGCGGCGCAGGCGCGGCAGTTCCTTCGGTGTCACGAAGGTGAGCGAGCGGCCCTCGCGCCCGGCGCGGCCGGTGCGGCCGATGCGGTGCACGTAAGTATCGGCTTCGCGCGGCACATCAAAATTGACGACCAGCCCAATGCGTTCCACGTCCAGGCCGCGCGCGGCCACGTCGGTGGCAATCAGAACATCCAGGGTGCCGTCGCGCAGGCGCGAGACCAGGCGTTCGCGATCCTTTTGGGCGACGTCGCCCGAAAGCGCCGCGGTGGCCACCCCGCGGGTACCCAGCTCAATCGCCAAGTCCTCCGCGGTGGCGCGAGTGCGCACGAATACAAGGGCGGCGTCGGCCTCAGAAACCGCGAGGACCCGGGCGAGGGCACCCACCTTGCGGCGGGCAGGAACCACCGCGAATTCCTGGGTGATATTCGCAACCGTGGAGGCCGGCGGGGTGACGGTAATCTCCTCCGGATCGTTCAGGTGAGAATCGGCCACGCGGCGAATCGCCGGGGGCATGGTGGCGGAGAAAAGTGCCGATACGCGCTCGGCGGGCAGATCGGAGGCGATCTTTTCCACATCCTCCGCGAAGCCCATGCGCAGCATTTCATCCGCTTCGTCCAAAACGAAATAAGAAACGTGGTCGAGCACGAGCGCACCGCGATCAATAAGATCCATAATGCGGCCGGGCGTGCCCACCACCACATGCACACCGTTTTCGAGGGCGCGCAGCTGCGGGGGATAGGGCGAACCGCCGTACACGGCCAGCACTTTGGTATCCGTGCCGCGCGCAAAAGATTCAATGGCGTCCGCGCCCTGGAGCGCGAGTTCGCGGGTGGGTGCGAGCACCAGAGCTTGAACGACGGCGCTGCTAGTATCCACCTGTTCCAGAAGCGGCAAACCGAAAGCGGCAGTTTTCCCCGTTCCTGTTTGGGCGACGCCGATAACATCCCGCCCGCTGAGCAGCAGCGGAATGGCCTGCTCCTGGATCGGGGAGGGGTGTTCAAAACCGAGAGCATGAATAGCGGTGAGCGTTTCCTCGGAAAGACCGAGGTCAGCGAAAGTCGCCGGGGTGGCGGTGGAGGAAGAATCAGACGGCGTATTTTCGCCGAGATGTTCAGACATGAATTCCTAACATAGGCACAGGGGGCGCAAACGCGCCGCTACTAGTTTACTCCGGGGTGCAAGCCCAGCGCTGGATATATGCGGTGAGCTTGCCCTCTGTTCGGTAGGGCAAAGGGGTAGTTCGCTGCTGCCGGGGGGCTAGTGAGCACCCGGGCCGGCGCTGGAATCTTCGCTGAGCATATCCGAGCCGCTCAGCTTTTCTCCGCCCGGACCCACGCCGCTCAGGCGCTGCGATTCGGCAAGATTTTCCGCGGCCTCGCTGCCCGCCGGTGGCACAATGCGGCTGGCCACCACCGCGCCGGCAATGGTCAGCGCAATGGACACCGCGATGCCGGCCATCAGCGCAATATCCTGCGGCGGGGTGAGCACCGAATAAATAATCCCAATAATTGCGGCTACCAGCGAAGTCCCCATGGAATCGGCCACCTGGAGCGCGGAAGAAGTGCGGCCCTGGCCCTCTTGGGAGGTGCAGGCGAGCGCATGCACGCTCAGTGCCGGGAACGCGAAGCCGCATCCAATACCCGCGATAGCCCACCCGATAATAACGAGGCTTCCGGGCAGAGCATGATGCGAGCCAGCCAGCACCAGGGCAAGGCCGATAGCATCACCAATCGAGCCCCATAGCGGCAGGCGCAGGCGCAGCGCGGCATTGGTGATCCGCCCGGAGAAATACGATCCCACCGCCCAGGTAATCGAACCGACCGACAAAATAAGACCGGCTTCCACCGGGCTCCACCCGTGCACATCCTGGAGCAGGAGCGGCAAAAACATCTCAATTGCGGTGAAGGTACCGAGGAGAACGCGGGTGGCAATAGTTGCGGGCAGCCCGCGTACCCCGCGGAAAGTCCCGCGCGGGAAAAGCGGGCGGGCGCAGAAAAGCAAAGCGAATCCGCACACGCCGATAATGGCGAAGGTGTGCGCACTATGCTCCGTTGCCCCGCTCATAATTTGCAGGCAGGCCACTAAGGCACCGGTGCCGAAGGCCGGAATGACCATGGTGCGAATATTCATCGGCTTCTTGACCCGATCAATATCTGGGATTTTATTCATCCCAATAAAGAAGAAGGGCCCGATGAGCAGGATGGTGGCCGGCACAAAACCGAAAATCCACCGCCAGGACATCGCCTCAACAATAATTCCGGCGAGCAGCGGGCCGAAAAGCGAGGGGAGGACCCAGGCCGCGGCGAACGCGGTAAAGAATCCGGGGCGACGACGCGGCTGCACGCTATTGCCCACGATGGTGTAGAAGGGCACGATAATGAGGCCCCCGCCCAGGCCTTGGATAGCGCGGCCGGCCACGAAAATTTCCATGCTGGGGGAGACGGTACAGATCGTGAGTCCCACGGTGAGAAGCACAACGCCGGTGTACAGGCAGGAATGCGGGCCTTTGGAATCGGACCATTCCCCGGCGAGCGCCGTCGTCATTAACTGGGCTGCAAGTACCACGCCGAGCGCGAGGGCGTAAAGGTTCTGGCCGTCAAAAGCGCGCGCCACGGTAGGCATGGCCGTGGTGACCGCCATGCTCTCAAAAGCAACGAGCGAAATAAAGCCAACGGAAAAAATACGGAAAAGGCGTTCGCGCTCCGGAGATAGATACCTGCT
Source organism: Actinotignum timonense (assembly GCF_002860685.3). Taxonomy (GTDB): domain Bacteria; phylum Actinomycetota; class Actinomycetes; order Actinomycetales; family Actinomycetaceae; genus Actinotignum; species Actinotignum timonense. The sequence continues at coordinate 1,587,939 of NZ_CP136960.1, forward strand.
CATTAGATCCATTAGACCAGCGAAAGGGGGCAGAAAGGAAGAGGCGGAGCACGGTAAATGCGGTGGTGTGTGCCACCGTGGGGCGGCGTGATGCGGCGGCGGAGCGCAACGGGATGTGTTCGGCGAGCAGCCGGAGCGTAACTTTTGCCCGGAGCGTGCCGCGGGTTCTACCATGGAGCCGGTGCTTGCTCGTCTCGCAAGCACCTTAGGACGGCCCGTCTAGCCGTTTCCCACGATAAGAAAGAGTGACAAAAGCGTGTTACGTACTCGTTATGCCGGCTCGCTGCGAGCAAGTGATATTGACAGCGAAGTGACGCTGACCGGGTGGGTGGATCGCCGCCGTGACCACGGGGGTATCGCCTTCATTGATCTGCGCGATGCCTCGGGTATCGCCCAGGTGACCGTCCGTGAAGAAATTGCGCACGAGTTGCGTAACGAATTCTGCATTAAGGTGACCGGGGTCGTGCGCGAACGCCCGGAAGGCAATGCGAATGCCGCCCTGGCCACCGGGGAGATCGAGGTGGAGGCCACGGACGTTGAGGTCCTCAGCTCCGCCGAAGCCCTGCCTTTCCAGGTCTCCGATCACGCCGAAGGGGCCGGCAAGGTCTCCGAAGATATTCGTCTCAAGTACCGCTACCTGGATTTGCGCCGCTCTTATGAGCAGAAGGCGCTGCGGTTGCGCGCCAAGGTGAATCAGGCGGCCCGCCGGGTACTGGACGGCCATGATTTCGTGGAGATCGAAACCCCGACCCTCACCCGCTCCACCCCGGAAGGCGCCCGCGATTTTATTGTGCCAGCGCGCCTCAACCCGGGAACCTGGTACGCCCTGCCGCAGTCCCCGCAGCTCTTTAAGCAGCTGCTCATGGTGGGCGGGATGGAACGCTACTACCAGATCGCCCGCTGCTACCGCGATGAGGATTTCCGCGCGGATCGCCAGCCGGAGTTCACCCAGCTGGACGTGGAGATGAGCTTCGTTGACCAAGATGACGTTATTGCGGTGGCCGAAGAAGTGCTGCGCGAGATCTGGAAGCTCATCGGCTATGACCTGGCCACCCCGATTCCGCGGATGACCTTCAAGGACGCCATGGAAAAGTACGGTTCGGATAAACCGGACCTGCGCTTCGGGCTGGAACTCATCGACCTGACCGAATACTTTAAGGACACCACCTTCCGGGTCTTCCAGAACCCCTATGTTGGTGCGGTGGTCATGCCCGGCGGGGCTTCCCAGCCGCGGCGCACTTTCGATAAGTGGCAGGAATGGGCGAAGGCGCGCGGTGCACACGGCCTAGCCTACGTCACCATCGCGGAGGATGGCACCCTGGGTGGCCCGGTGGCCAAGAATATTACCGATGCGGAACGCGCTGGCCTGGCCGAAGCCACCGGCGCCAAGCCCGGGGATTGCATTTTCTTCGCCGCGGGTGAGCCGACCTTCTCCCGCGAACTGCTGGGTGCGGCCCGTTTGGAAATTGGCCAGCGGGTGGGCCTCATTGATGAGGATGCCTGGGCTTTTGTGTGGGTGGTGGATGCCCCCATGTTCAAGCCGGCTTCCCAGGCCGCCGCGGAAGGCGATGTGGCCCTCGGTTCACGCTGGACCGCCGTCCATCACGCTTTCACCGCTCCCAAGCCCGAGCACCTCGATACTTTCGATACCGATCCGGCCGGCGCGCTGACGAATGCTTATGACATCGTCTGCAATGGTAACGAGATTGGTGGCGGTTCCATCCGTATCCACCGCCGCGATATCCAGGAGCGCGTCTTCAAGGTCATGGGTATCGATAAGGAAGCCGCCGAGGAGAAATTCGGTTTCCTCCTCGAAGCTTTCAAATTCGGTGCGCCCCCGCACGGCGGGATCGCTTTCGGCTGGGATCGCATTGTGTCCCTGCTGGTCAAGGCGCCGTCGATTCGCGACGTTATCGCTTTCCCGAAGATCGGCAACGGCTGGGATCCCCTCACCGATGCCCCCGCGGAAATTACCGCGCAGCAGCGTAAGGAAGCCGGTGTGGATGCCACCCCGAAGGCTCGCTCCGGCGCGGTAGATGCCGCAACCGGGGCGCCCCTCGCGGAGGAAGCACCGGCGGCCGGTGAGAATGCCGGAGCAGCTGCTGGAAAGTAGCGGCCCGGTTGCCGGGAAGTAGCGGCCAAGTTGCGGGAAAGTAGCGGCTCAGCTGCCGCGTAGCCGGCAGCCGCGAAAAAGCTAGCGGTGTAGAAGGAAGACGCCGAGCGTACTCAGATGCGCTCGGCGTCTTTCACACCCGCGAGCAAGCGCGGATCAAGCGCGGCGGCCGGCCCGGTAAGCACCGATAGCTGCCCATTGGGTTCGAGGATGACAGCTGCGACGTCGTCCACACACGCAACGCCGCGCAAACGCACGGCCATCATGATTTCTTCCGTGGTGGTCGAGTGCCGCCGCGCCGCGGGCGTGAGTTCCCCGCGCGCCCAAATAACGACGGGCCGCGCGTGCACCCAGGCCTCCCCGCGGTGGGAGAGCGCGATAAAGCGCAGCAGCGCTTGCATAAAAAAGAGGGTGAGAAGGGCGACGACGCCGCCGGCCAGGGTGGGAGTATGCCCGAGGGTGACGCGCCCCGCGATCGCTCCAATAACGACGACGGCCGCCATATCCGAGGTGGAGAGTCGGCTCACCACGTTTTGCCCCAGGGCCCGCAGAATCACCACGAGGAAAAGGTAGATGAGGCAAGTGGCCACCGCGATGGCGCCCGCTTGCAACCAGGTGATACCTAGGAGTTCGGGTAGTTTCAGGTGATCGATCTCAGACATGCCTCCATTATGGCGCGGCGTGCCGGCCGCGTGGCGCCGGTGCGGCGGTGCTCGCGTTTGCGGCGGCATCGGTGGTACTGGCGCTTCCCGACGTAGCACCCGCGGGGAGCGCTACCGGCGCACTGCCCTTGGCGGTTGCCGGTTCGTGGTGTTCGAGGGTGCGGTGCCCGCCTTCGGATACCCCGAAACGCTGGTAGATGCGCGAAAGCCAGCGCGGCGCCCACCAATTCCACTTGCCCAGCACCGTCATGGTGGCCGGAACCAGGAGGATACGGCTGAGGCTGGTATCCGCAATGACGGTGATGGCCAGCAGCACACCCACTTCCTTAATCGCCAGCATCTGCCCGAAGCAGAAGCCCACGAAAACCGCCACGATAATCGCGGCCGCGGAAGTAATAATCCGCCCGGAACGCTGCAAGCCCAGGGACACCGCCCGGTCGTTCGATTCCCCGGCATCCCAATATTCCTTCATACGGGCCACCAGGAATACTTCGTAATCCATGGAAAGCCCGAAACCGAAGGCCAGGCCGCAGGCCACCACCACCGCGGTAAGTCCGTTAGTTTCCGGCAAGCCCAGCAGGCCGTTATCGAAGAGGAAAGCGGTGAGCCCGAGGGAGGCCACCAGGGAGAGGGAATTAATAATGATGGCCTTGAGGGGGATCAGCACCGAGCCGGTCATGAGGAAGAGCAAGATGAGGACCGCGAGTAGCACCACCGCGAAAGCGATGGGTGCACCCTCGCGCAGTACCTGATTGAAATCAATCTGGATGGCCGCGCTTCCTCCCACCAGAATCTCCGTATTCGCGGCGCTGTCCGCGTGGGCGCGAATATCGCGAACGGTATTAGTGGCCTGGGCGGAGGTGGGATCCCCACCGCTGACAAATACCCCGAGGTTATGCCAGCCGTTATCCATCTTCGTGGATTCCCCGACCTTGGATACCGCCGGCAGCCCGGCGATCCACTCCGATTGCTCGCGCAGGGCAGCGGCGTCGCCCTTCACCAGGACGGTAATGGCCGGCTGGCTCAAATCTGGGTAATCGCGTTTGAGAATCTCCTGGGTGGTGCCCGGGGACGAGCTCACCGGAATATATTCGCTGGTATCCGTGCGTAAAGTGGTGTCCTTAATGGGAATAATCATGACCACGAGGATGGCCGTTACCACAGTCATAATCACCCACGGGCGGCGCTGCACCCAGCCGGCAATCCGCGAGAACACCCCGTGATCGGTATGGGTATCACCCACCGCGCGCATGAGGTGCCCCAACCCGGGAATCTTCGCGAGCACGGAAGGCTGGGCCAGCCGCGGCCCGGCAATGCGCAACAGGGCGGGCACCAAACTCACCGCGGAAATAACCGCGAGCAGCACGACGACGAAACCACCCATGGCAATCACCCGAATAATGCGGGAATTGAAGGCCAGCAGCCCGGCAATGGCAAAAGCGATGGTGACGGCGGAGAAGATCACGGTGCGCCCGGCGGTGCGGACAGTGGTGGCCAGCGCGCCTTCCATAATGACGGCCAGGTCTTTCTTCTCCGGGTGCACGCCCGGCCCGTAGCGTTTCTCAATACCGCGGGTGATTTCTTCCCGGTAGCGGGAAACCACCAGCAGCCCGTAATCGATGGACAGCGCCAAGCCGATAATGGAGACCACGTTGAGCACGAAGGAATCCACATCCGCCACGAAGGTGAGGAGCCAAATACCGCCCAGGGTAATAATGATGGCCACAATAGCCCCGGCCAGCGGCATGAGGGCGGTAAGAACCCCGCCGAAGACCAGCACCATGAGGATGAGGGCCACGGGCAGGCCAATGGCTTCCCCGCGCACCAGATCGTGGCGAGCCACATCGTTAATAGCGGTCATCGCGGCATTCGCGGAGGTGGCATCCACCTGGACAGAGTGAGCGGCCGCGAAAGAATCAAGCGCTTCCTGGACTTCGGCCTCGGTGGCTTCGCCTTTCGCATCCGAGGTGAAAGTGATGACAAGGGCGAAGCCGCTCGCGGCGCGCAAACCGGCCGTTTCCTCGCTCGCCTGGGTGCGGGCTTGCGCGATGCCTTCGTCACGCGCGGAGGCGATGACTTCTTCCTCGCTGGGTTGTCCCGCCTGGGCCGCGGCCGCCGCGGCGCTCACCTCTTGGGTGGCGCGGGCCTGGGCAGCTTCGCGCGGCATGCCGGCGCGCATGAGCTGCGCGGTAGCCGCCTCAATCTGGGCGGCGAGTTGCTGCTGGGCCGCGGCGGCGGCTTTCTGGTACTCTGCGCGCGCCTTTTCCTCCGCTTGGGCGGCGCCTTCCGCTTCGGCTTCCCGCACGAGGGAGGGCGAGCTCACCGCGCTGGCAACGCCCTGGATTTTCGCGATCTTCTCACTGAGATCAGCAATATCAGCGGTGAGTTCCTGCGGGTTCGCGGCGCCGTGGATCACGGCCACCATGCGGTAATCACCCTGGGAATCGGTGAGTTCCAGGACACGGGCGGATTCCGTTCCGGTGGTGAGGCCCTGGGTGGAGGACATGCGGGAGAACAGACCTCCCTGGCCGAAACCTGACAGTGCGGCGATACCGGCAACAACGGCGCACAATATCCAGGTGATGATGACTCTCCACGGGTGGCGAATAGAGGCACGCGCTAACAACTCTGTCATGCCTCTATTATCGCTCATTTTCCCGAAAAATAGCGGTTTTTAAGCCATCTTTGAACGCTTGACCTGGAGCTTTCGCGCATGCTGCCCGTACCCGGTGCTCGTACCCGGTGCGCGGCCCGCGCGTGCGCCTAAGCGCCGAGCTCGTAGACTGGGAGGGTGGATCTCTTCGAAAGTAGCCAAGTTGATGCCCGCGGGGTGCCTGATTCCGATACCGGCCCGCTGGCGGTGCGGATGCGCCCGCGCACGGCCACCGAGGTGGTAGGTCAGGATGAGGTGCTCGCCCGCGGTGCGCCCTTGCGCCGCCTCATTGACGCGGAGGCCGGGTCTGCGCCGTCGTCAGTATTTTTGTGGGGACCGCCCGGGGTGGGGAAAACTACTCTCGCGTACCTCATCGCTAGGTCCGGGCAGCGCGATTTTATTGAGCTCTCCGCGGTGAGCGCCGGGGTGAAAGACGTGCGGGCCGCGGTGGAGAGCGCCCGGCGCAAACTGGTGAGCAGCGGCACCGAAACCGTGCTCTTTATTGACGAAGTGCACCGGTTCTCGAAAACGCAGCAGGACGCGCTGCTACCGGCCGTGGAAAACGGGTGGGTGATCCTGGTGGCCGCGACCACCGAAAATCCGGCCTTTTCCGTGGTGCCGCCGCTACTCTCACGCTCGCTTCTCGTTACGCTACGCGGTTTGAACGACGACGATATCCGCGCCATCATCAATCGAGCCCTCACCAGTGAGCGCGGGCTGGGCGGGGCATATACCCTGGACGAGGATGCGGAATTTAACCTGGTGCGCCTGGCCGGGGCGGACGGGCGGCGCAGCCTGACCCTCCTGGAAGCCGCGGTGGACGGGGCGCGCGCCCGCGGGGAACACCGGGTGAGCGTGGAAGATGTGGCGCGGGCCGCCGATGGTGCCACCGTGCGCTACGACCGCGATGGTGATGAGCACTACCAGGTGATTTCCGCTTTTATCAAGTCGATCCGCGGCTCGGATGTGGATGCGGCCATGCATTATTTGGCGCGCATGCTAGAGGCGGGGGAGGACCCGCGGTTCATCGCGCGCCGCCTCATGATTTCCGCGGCTGAAGATGTGGGGATGGCTGATCCTTCCGCGCTGCAAACCGCCACCGCGGCGGCTCAGGCCGTGGCGCTGGTGGGGATGCCCGAAGCGCGAATTATCCTGGCGGAAGCCGTGGTGCACCTGGCCACCGCCCCGAAATCCAACCGGGCCTACCGCGCGATTAATGCCGCGATTGCCGATGTGCGGGCCGGGAAAAGCTCCCCGGTGCCCCTGGCGCTGCGCAATGCTTCCTTCAAGGGTGCTGCCGAACGCGGCTACGGGGAGGGCTACCGCTACGCCCATGATTACGAGGAAGGTATCGCCCCCATGCAATTTATGCCGGAGGGCCTGGAGGGCACCCGGTATTACGAACCCACCACCCGCGGCTACGAGGCGAATATCACCCCGCGCCTGGCCCGTAACCGCGAGGTGCTGGGCCGGGAGAACTGATACACTAGTTCGGTTGCTTTGCGAGAAGTAACACCTGGGGTCTTAGCCGATTGTGTTGGCCCCGAACCGGCGCCACTCGGCGCTGGAACGTACATCTACAGGAGATAATTCATGGCAGGAAATCGTTCTCGTAAGGCCGTGCGTCAGTCGCGCGCCCTGGGCATCGCCCTCACCCCGAAGGCCGAGCGCTATATGCAGCGCCGCCCCTACCGTCCCGGTGAGCACGGCCGCGGCCGCACCAAGGATTCCGACTACTCGGTCCGCCTCAAGGAAAAGCAGCGCCTGCGCGCCCAGTACGGCATCCGCGAAGCGCAGATGCGGCGCGTGTGGGAAGAAGCGCGCCGCCAGGATGGTCTGGCCGGTGAAAACCTCGTGGAGCTGCTGGAAATGCGCCTGGATGCCCTGGTGCTGCGCGCCGGCTTCGCGCGTACCATCGCCCAGGCTCGCCAGGTTGTGGGTCACTCCCACGTGATGGTGGACGGCAAGATCGTCAACCTCCCCTCCTACCGCGTGACCCCGGGCCAGGTTGTGCAGGTCAAGCCGAAGTCGCAGGCCTCCCCGCAGTTCCTCGTGGCCGCGCAGGGCGCGCACCGCGATGTGCTCCCCGCGGTTCCCGAATATCTTGATGTTGACCTGGAGAAGCTGAAGTTCACCCTGGTGCGCCGCCCGCGCCGCGTGGAAGTTCCGGTCCAGGCTGATGTCCAGATGATCGTTGAATACTACTCCCGCTAAATCGGTGGGACGTGAGGAAGGGTGCACCCGCAAAGGTGTGCCCTTTCTTTATTTCATAGCTTGGTAGCTATGTGACAGCGATGCCCGCCGCTGCTTCTAGCGCCCACGCAGGTAGCCGCGGCGTCGTCGTAAAAAATATGCCACTCCCGCCCGCGCCTCGAAAATAGCGGCTGGGAGAGCCTGTACCATAGGTGCGTGGCCGGCTCGGCCACATAAGTCATAAGGAGACAAATACGTATGCGCACCGCTGAGATTCGCCGGCGCTGGCTGGATTACTTCGCGAAGCACGACCATCATATTGAGCCGTCCGTGCCCCTCGTGTCGCCCGATCCGTCCATTTTGTTCACGATTGCCGGCATGGTTCCCTTCATTCCTTATATCGTGGGAACCCAGCGAGCTCCGTGGCCGAGGGTAGCCTCGGTGCAGAAGTGCATTCGTACGAATGATATCGATAACGTGGGCAAAACCACGCGGCACGGTACTTTCTTCCAAATGTGCGGCAATTTCTCCTTCGGGGACTACTTCAAGGAAGGCGCTATTGATCTGGCCTTCGGGCTGCTGTGCGCGCCGCTGGACGAAGGCGGCTACGGCCTGGAAATCGAGCGGATGTGGGTGACCATCTGGGAAGAAGATGAGGTCTCGTTCAATAAGCTCGTTGAGGTGGGCGTGAACCCGGCCCATATCGTCAAACTGACCCGGGAAGAGATTTTCTGGTCCACGGGCCAGCCCGGACCGGCCGGCCCCTGCGCGGAGATTCATTACGACCGCGGCCCCGAATACGGCCCGGATGCCGTGGGCGGAACCGTGGACCCGGGCGGGGATCGCTACCTGGAAGTGTGGAACCTCGTTTTCGACCAGTACCGGCGCGGGGAAGGCTCGGGTAGTGACTACCCGCTGCTCGGGGAGCTGGACCAAACCGCTATCGATACCGGCGCGGGCCTGGAACGTATCGCCTTCCTGCTCCAGGGTAAAAATAATATGTACGAAACCGATGAGGTCTGGCCGGTTATTGCCCGCACCCAGGAACTCACCGGGCGTACCTACGGCGCAAACGAAGAAGACGACGTCCGCATGCGCGTGATCGCCGATCACGTACGTTCGGCCATGATGCTTATTAACGACGGCGTGCGCCCGGGCAATGACGGACGCGGCTACGTGCTGCGCCGGCTCATGCGGCGGGCCATCCGCTCGGTGCGCCTGCTCGGGGTGGATGCCGCGGTCCTCGGGGATCTGGTGGAAACCTCGAAGAACGCCATGAAGGAGTCCTACCCCGATCTGGAGGAAAACTTCGGGCAGATTCACCAGGTGGCGGTGGAAGAAGAAGCCGCCTTCCGGCGCACCCTGGCTACCGGCGAACAGATTTTCGCGGCGGCCGTGGATAGCGCAAAGAGCGCGCCGCATACCGGCAAGGTGATTATTCCCGGCTCGGCGGCCTTCACTCTTCATGATACCTACGGTTTCCCCATTGACCTCACCTTGGAAATGGCGGCCGAAAAGGGTGTGGACGTGGACGAAAAGGGCTTCCGGGCCCTTATGACCGAGCAGCGCGAACGCGCGCGGGCCGATGCCCAGGCGAAGAAAACCGGGCACGTGGATGCCCACGTGTACCATGAGATTCTCGATGCGCAGGGCGGGCCCACCTCCTTCCTCGGCTACTTCGAGAAAGCCGCGGAAGCGCGCGTGGTGGCCATCCTCGAAAATGGGGTGCCGGTGCCGGCGGTGAGCGCGCCCTCCGATGCCGATGTTATTTTGGACAAGACCCCCTTCTACGCCGAAATGGGCGGGCAGCTGGCCGATCACGGCACCATTAGCGTGGCCGGGGGCGGGATGTTCGACGTCGTTGACGTGCAGGCGCCCGTCAAGGGACTGCATGTGCACCGCGGCTCGCTGACCGAAGGGACCATCGCGGTGGGCGATATTGTGCACGCACAAATCGATACCCTGCGCCGCCACCGGATCGCCCAGGCACATACCGCAACTCATATGATCCACAAGGTGCTCCACGAATTTATCGGGGAGCAGGCCACCCAGGCCGGTTCCGAGGATGCTCCCTCGCGGCTCCGTTTCGACTTCCGGCACGGTTCGCAAATCCCGGTGGACGTGATGACGCAGATCGAAGCGCGCGCCAATGAGCGCCTCCAGGACAACCTGGAAGTCACGTGGGCCGAATACCCGATTGAAGAAGCCAAGAAACTCGGGGCGCAAATGCTCTTCGGGGAGAAATACGGCGATATTGTGCGGGTGGTCTCCATTGACGATGCCTGGTCGCGGGAATTCTGCGCCGGCACCCACGTGGCGAATACCGGCGAAATCGGGATGATTACCGTGCTGGGTGAATCCTCCATCGGTTCCGGGGTGCGCCGTATTGACGCGCTGGTGGGTGAAAGCGCCTACGCGCAGGGGGCGCGCGAACGCGCCCTGGTTTCCCAGCTCACCGCGATGATGGGGGTGCGCCCGGAGGAACTTCCCGAGCGTATCGACACCATGCTCGGCAAGCTCAAGGCGGCCGAAAAGCAAATCGCGGCGCTGCGCCAGAAGGATATTGTGGGGCAGGTAGACACGGTTATTTCCCAGGGCGTGCACCTGGGCAATCGCACCCTCTACCGCGCTCACCTGGGCGTGGTGGAAAGCGCGGATGACCTGCGGGTGCTCGCCACGGAGGTGCGCGGGCGGCTGGCGCCTTCCGATGATTTCATTGTGATTATCACCGGGATTAGCAATGAGCGGCCCCTCATCGTGGTGGCGGCGTCCGAAGCGGCGCGCAGTGCCGGGATGAAGGCCGGGGCGCTGGTCTCGCGCGCGGCGAAGATCCTGGGCGGGGGCGGCGGCGGTAAGCCGGACCTCGCGCAGGGCGGCGGCTCGGATGTGACGAAGCTGGATGAAGCCCTCGCGGTTCTGGAAGCGGAGCTGCGCGGCTAATGCGGCGAGGCGTACGGATCGGAGTGGATGTAGGGCGGGCACGCACGGGCGTGGCCAGTTGCGATAGCGACGGTATCCTCGCCACTCCGATCGCCACGCTCCCGGCGAACGGCACGGACGTGAGTGAAGTTGCTCGCGAGGTGCGCGAGCGCGGCGCCATTGAGGTGATCGTGGGCTTGCCGCGCAATATGGACGGGAGCGAAGGGGCCTCCGCGCGGTATTCGCGCAGGTGGGCGCGGCGTTTAGCCCGGCGTATCGCCCCGGTGCCGGTGCGGTTATTCGATGAGCGCCTCTCCACCGTAGCCGCCCACGCCCAATTGCATGAGGCGGGGCGCAGCTCGCGGCGCCACCGCGCCGTTGTTGACCAGGTTGCCGCGACCGTTATTCTTAATAATGCGTTGGAAGCAGAGCGGCTCACCGGCGCACCTGCCGGCGAACTCGTGGCGGAGATAACCGAAGCGCAAAGCGAAGCGAAAGGCGATAATGAGTGACGTTTTTGACCGCTTGAGTGCGGACGACGCCGATACCCCGCGCCGTCGCCAATCGGGTGCGCGGGGGAGGTCTCACGGGGCTGGCTCGCAGCGGGGCGGCGAGTTGCGCGGCGCGGCATCGCGAGGAAGCGAGTTACGGGGCGGCTCCCAGCGGGGTGCGGCGCGTGGAAGTCATCCGCACGGGCGCGGCGCGCAGGGGCGGGGAAGCTCTGGGCGGGTGCCGGCCGGGCGTAGCTCATCGGGGGGAAATTCAGAAGGCCGCAATGCCGCGGAGGCCCGGCGCCGGGCCGCGGCGCGGCGCAATGAGCGGGCCCGCTTGCGTAGGCGTCGTCGTATCACCACCGGAATTATTACTGTTTTGCTTGTTACCGCGCTCACCGCGGCGGCTGTTATTTTCTTCCCGCGCCTGCTGCACAGCTCGGATACCGTGCGCGATTACAGCGGAGAAGGAACCGGCCAGGTAGTGGTGCGGATTCCGGAAGGGGCCACCGGGCGGCAGATCGCCGCGGTGCTCGCCGAAAAAAATATTGTTGCCACCGAGGGCGCATTTATTGATGTCTTTTCCCGCGACCCGCGCTCCACGGGTATCCAGGCCGGGGCCTATACCCTGCGCGAGCAGATGTCCGCATCGGCCGCGCTGTCCGCGCTGCTGGACCCGGCCAATGCCGCCACAATTAAGGTGACGATTCCCGAAGGCTTCACGAAATGGCAGGTGCGGGACCGGCTCGGTAACCTCATGGATATCGATGTTGGCGTGGTCGAAGACGCGATGAACGACGCCGCAGCTATCGGGCTGCCCGCGGAAGCCGGCGGGAATGTGGAAGGCTGGCTGGCGCCCGCAACCTATGATTTCGATCCGAATACCACGGTGACCGAGGCACTCCAGCAGATGGTGGAGGTCCAGGTGGGGCGCCTGGAAGCCAGCGGTGCGGAGCGGAGCCGGTGGCAGGCGGTACTCACCACGGCGTCCATTGTGGAACGTGAAGGGCATCCGGCTGATTATCCGAAAGTTGCCCGGGTTATTGAGAACCGGCTGGGGGATAACGCCCCGGAGGTCGCTGGGCGGCTCCAGATGGATTCCACTGTGCTCTACGGGGTGGGTAAATCCGGCGGGGTGCCCACCCGGGCCGAATTGGATGCGGATAATCCCTATAACACCTACCGGGTGAAGGGCCTGCCGCCCACCGCTATCGGGGCACCCGGGGTAGAGGCCATTGAAGCGGCCGTCAATCCGGCCGAGGGTAATTGGCTCTACTTCACCACCGTCAATCTGGAAACCGGGGAAACGAAGTTCACGGCCGATTACGAGGAGCAGATGCGTTTCCAGGCCGAATTCCGCGAGTGGTACGCCGCGCACCCGGACGGAGAGAAGAAGGACCACTAGCGCAGCCGCGTATAGGTACGACGGCGCAAGCTGCTTTGGCACGTGCCCATTCGGCGGTGCCGGTACTTATCCCCAGGTTGCCCAAATGGCGATGCTATCCACAGGGCGCAAGCGGGTACTGGCTGAGGCGCTGGGGCATCCGTAACCTGAGCGCATGACCTTCTTTTCCCGCGAGCGCATCCTGCGCGGCGCACTCAGCCCACCGGTAGCGGTCGTGCTCCTACTGGGCCTGAGTCTGTGCTGGGCGGGGCTAGGGTGGTGGCGTACGGTAGGTGCGCTTAGCAGTGGGCGCCCGGTTAGTGCAGCTGGCGCTGCTGGCGCGCTCCTGGTGGCCGGAGCACTTTTAGGCGCCGGTACGCTTGCGCTCCTCTGCGAAGCCATCTGCGGGGCATTCTTGGCGCTTGCCGCGGTAGTGGACGCGCGGGTGCAGCTTCTTCCCGATCCGCTGCTGGCCGCGGCCGGGGGAGCCGCACTCACGGGGATCGCGCTGCGCGGGCAGTGGGAGGATATCGGTATCGGAGCCATGGCCGGCCTGGGAGGCTACGTGGCGCATCGCTTCGCCCAGCTCGGCTGGGGTGATGTCAAAATGCTCATCGTGCTGGGATGGTGGACGGGCCCGCAGCTCGGGCTCGCTCTACTCCTCAGCGTGCTGGGCGCGGGCATTTTCGCCGCGGTGCGGGTGCTGAGCGCCCGGCTCACCCTGGCTGATGCGGTGCCGCTCGGGCCGTGGCTCATGGGCGGTGGCGCCCTCGCCTGGCTGGCCGGGCTAGGATAGGTAGGCGCCCGCATCCCGGTAGTACCGGGCCACGGCGGGCGGAACGGAACCGCTTACTCATCTGGCACCAGCACGGGTGGCCAGGATGGGGAACGGGATCTATGAATAAAGGAACGGGGAAGGACGGCGCATGATTCGGTGGTCAACAGCGGGGGAATCCCACGGAGCAGCCCTCGTGGCGCTTATCGAGGGGATCCCGGCGGGCCTGAGCCTGAGTTCGGATACCATTCGGGATCAATTGGCCCGCCGCCGGCTCGGCTACGGTCGCGGTGCCCGCCAGAAATTCGAACAGGATAAGCTGCACGTTCTCACCGGATTGCGGCACGGAGCCACCCTCGGTTCACCCATCGCCCTCGTTATTGAGAATTCCGAATGGCCCAAATGGGAAGCGGTCATGTCCGTGGACCCGGTCCCACCCGAAGCCCTGCTGCGTAATGCCGGGCGGGGAGATAGCCAAGAACTTGCCCGCAATAAGCGCCTCACCGCGCCCCGGCCCGGGCACGCCGATCTCACCGGCATGAATAAATACGATCACAGTGATGCTCGGAATGTCCTCGAGCGTGCCTCGGCCCGGGAGACCGCGGCCCGGGTGGCTCTGGGCGCCATCGCCCGCGAATACGCGAACCAAAGCGCCGGAATCACTATTATTTCGCGCGTGGTGGCCCTAGGCGGAGTGCGTGATACCTCGGATACCGTTCCGGGGCCGGGCGATGCGGCGGCTCTCGATGCTTCGCCGGTGCGCTGCCTGGATGAGGCCACGGCGCAGGCCATGATGGAAGAAGTTGATCGGGCGAAAAGCGCGGGGGATACCCTGGGCGGCGTCGTCGAAGTTCTTGCCTACGGCGTGCCGCAAGGCTTGGGCAGTTACGCAACCCCCTACGGGCGTCTCGACGCGGAATTGGCCCGCGCCATGATGTCGATCCAAGCCGTTAAAGGCGTGGAAATCGGGGACGGATTCGCCACCGCCGGCAGGCCCGGCAGCCAGGCCCATGATGAGATTGTCCGCACGGAAGACGGCGTGCATCGCCTAACCAACCGTGCGGGTGGCATCGAAGGCGGCATGTCCAATGGGGAAACGATCCGGGTACGGGTTGCTTTTAAGCCGATTTCTACCGTCCCGCGGGCCCTGCGCACGATTGATACCGAAACCGGGGAAGCCACCACCGCGCTGCACCAGCGCAGCGATGCCACCGCCGTGGTTCCCGGGGCGGTTATCTGCGAAGCGATGATGGCGCTTGTTCTCGCGGAAGCAATCCAGGATAAATTCGGCGGGGATACCCTCGGTGATACCCAAGCGGCGGTGCGCGCCTACCTGAACCGCATCCCGGAGGAACGCCGATGAGCGTGCGGGCAGTGCTGGTCGGGATGCCGGGAGTGGGCAAATCGACCGTGGGAAAGCTGCTGGCCAAAGATCTTGAGCTTCCTTTCGCGGATTCGGATGCTCTTATCGTCAGCGAAACCGGGCAGAGCATCCCCGAGATTTTCCAGACGGTAGGCGAAGAGGGATTCCGGCGGCTGGAAGCCGATATTATCGCGCGGACCCTGGCGGATTTTGACGGTGTGCTCTCCCTGGGGGGAGGCGCTATTTTGAGTGAGGCCACCCGCCGGGCACTGCGCGGCTATCCCGTAGTTCTTATCGAAGCGCGGATGGATATTCTGGTGCGGCGCATTACCGGATCACGCACCCGCCGCCCGCTCCTTGAGGATAATCCGGCGGCGCGGCTGCGCGAACTCGACCGGGAGCGCACACCGCTCTACCGCGATGTGGCCAGCGTGACGGTAACTTCGGATGGGGGTTCCCCGCATCGAGTGGTACGCCGGATCCGCGCGGCCCTGGAGGCGTGTGCGTCGCAAAGATGAAACTCCCCGTGTAAACTTGGGGAGGACTATTTCTGAAAGGATACCTTGTGGCAACAACCAATGATTTGAAGAATGGCATGGTCCTGGTATTCGACAACCAGCTGTGGCAGGTTGTTGAGTTCCAGCACGTCAAGCCGGGCAAGGGCCCCGCTTTCGTGCGGACCAAGCTGAAGAATGTCCTCTCCGGCAAGACTGTGGATCGCACCCTCAACGCGGGCATTAAGGTCGAAACCGCCACCGTGGACCGCCGCGATATGCAGTACCTCTACCATGACGGCACTGATTTCATCTTCATGGATGAGGATACCTACGAACAGGTTCCCGTCACCGCTGAAGTCATGGGCAATCTCGCGAACTTCCTGCTGGAGAACCAGAAGGCCATCGTGGCTTTCCACGAAGGTAATGTGCTCTTCGTGGAACTGCCCGCTTCGGTGATCCTCGAAGTGACGGAAACCGAACCGGGTCTCCAGGGCGACCGCTCGAATGCGGGCACCAAGCCGGCTACGGTGCAGACCGGGTACGAACTCCAGGTGCCGCTCTTCCTCAATATTGGGGACAAGATTAAGGTTGATACGCGCACCGGTGAATACATTTCCCGGGCGAACGACTAATGGCTAAACAGAAGAAACGCCGGTCCACGGGCCGCTCCACCCAGCGCCATCGCGCCTTGGATGTGCTTTTCGAAGCTGATGAAAAGAACATCACCTCGGAAGCGGGTATTCTCGAGCTCCTTGCCGAACGCCAGCGTGTCTCCACGGCCCAGGTTCCCATCGGGGAATTCGGCTCGCAGATCGTGACCGCATACGCGCAGCAAATCTCGCAGGTGGATACCCTCATTGAGGCATCCTCGGAGGATTGGGCCCTCGAGCGCATGAACGCGGTGGATCGCAGCGCTTTGCGCGGCGCGGTTGCCGAACTCATGTACCTGGGGACTTTCCGCGGTGCCGTTATCGTGGAGTGGACCAACTTGGTACGCGAATTCTCCACGGACCGCTCAGTCGGTTTCGTGATGGGCGTGCTCAACAAGGCTGCCGATATCCGCGAACGTGAGGAAAGTGGCAGCACACCTATTCTTCAGAACGACGACGCCGCTAGCGCGGTGGAATCTGGCGAAGAAAGCGAGCTTTCGGAATCCGACGAGGCGGGCCTTATTGATGCTATCCGCACCGGCCAGCTGGATGCTCCCGAAGCCGGCGATGCCGGTCTGGCGGTATCCGCAGCTAATTCGCCGACTCAGGTGCCTGAGGACAGCCGGGGAGAGTCAACGCTTGCTACCGATGAACCCCACGCCTAGCGCGTACGTCATGCTTCGCTGACCGCTGAGAAAGCACCGGGTTATTGTGAAGAGAAAATCTCACCCGTAACACCGTGCAAATAATGGCGGGTTTCCACAAGTATGCTGTGGAAACCCGCCATTATTGCGCTTGTTATGGTCTAGACGACGCTTGTATGGTCTAGGCGATGAGAGACGATCACTTTATCCGCTCGATGAAGAGCTAGGTTTCCATCCCTCACCAGATAGTATGCGTGGCCCGCCATCGGTGCTAACGCTATCGAGAGCCATGAGTTCAAGAAGTTCTTGTTCACGGTGCCGAGATAACAAACTGGACCTGATAAGCAAGAGGATGAAAGCAATAATCGCAGTGATGAGCGCTGTCATCAGATACCATAGGCCCGTAACGAGACTACGGATTGTGGTGATCGTTATTGGAGGTTTGAAATTTTCAAAGTTGGTGTCTATCCGTGCGAGATAAACATTGTTCCAACACCCGGCCACAAAAGCGAAACTGAAGAGAAGCAGCGCGATGGCAGCTATTGTTAGTGCGGTGGTAGTTCTGGTTTTCATAGTGATCTCTTTCTTCCTTACGAAATGATCCTCTCGCTCTCGTCGATTCGTTCTAGGTTCAATACGAGTGTTGTACTTCGTTAGGGGTTGATTCGATGACACTGTTCGCCGACGAAGACCCCGTCTTTTTCAAAGCGGGCACACATCCATCCAGGCTCAGCTGTGAAATTCTTGACTGGATGGTAGATGGTTTGTGTTTTAACTGAGGCGCAACCATTGATGACTATGTTTGAGGAATTTGTGTATATTTTACTGTTCTGGGAATCTCTGTTCTGGAAGTAGATTCTGTAGTTACATATTTGTCCGGGGATGCCTGCAACCCATGCGTATTCCGACTCTACTAATGTTCCACGCCCTTCAATTTCGTGGTATAGGAGCATTGCGGGGATCGGAATTTTCGCTCCATGGATATTAAGTTCAAAACCGCCAATCTGTTGCGCACCAGATGCGCTTCGAAGGGCGGTGCTAGAAACGGGGTAACGCGGGTCTCCAGGTAGTGGAACAAAATTCTGTTTCGATGGGTCGTCGTGCTGTGTGGGTGTGTAGCTAACAGCATTCGACTGAACATCACTTTCAATTCCTTGTGACGGTATGCTGAAAGTCACTGTCAAACCGAGGATTCCAGTAGTGATAATCACTGCTGCGGCGCGGATGAATGGTGGCGGCGTGAACATATAACAGCTCCTTTAAAACGTCGTTGTTGCAAATACAAAGTAGGAAGTGGCCTACCTCATATTGAACTATAGTACTAAAGTCCTTGAAATGGAATGCCGCATTCATTTAATTGGGTGGCTATGTCTGGAAGGGTAAGCTCGAACCTGAGTGAGGGGCTGGTTTAGGAGTCGGGAGTGAGCGCGCACGGAAAGTTGAATCATTGCTCACCGGCGGCCGTAATTGGAATTGCGGCCGAAAAGGCGGTCGAGTTCGCGCCGTTCTTTCTTCGTCGGCCGGCCGCTGCCGGGATCGCGCCGCATAACCGGCAGATAAACTTTCTCCCGCACCGGAGTGAGATCCTCGTAATTTTCCCGGGCCAGCGGGGCGCTCGTGCGCTTGGTAATAATTCCGGTAACTTTGAGGATCCGATCAAAACCTTCCACCCGGTAGCGCACCACATCACCGACACGGACTTTCGCGGCGGGCTTGACCGGTTCATCGTTGATGCGCACGTGGCCAGCCTTGCATTCGGAGGTGGCGAGCGAGCGGGTTTTGCACTGGCGCACACTCCATAGCCACACGTCAATCCGGGTAGTTTCCATGGCTGTAGCCTACCCGGACGCCGCTACCGGTCGCGAACTTCGTCACAAGCCGCGGCGCTGACCTGCCGCGATGGTTTTATAAAAAAACAAGGGCGTGGCTTCTTATATTATTTAGCGCTATTTCGCTCTACGCTACTAACAAGACGAAGAAGTTTCGTAGCGTCAGCGTCGCCGTGACTGATGTTGACGGAATTGTTATGAGCACCAGGGTATATCTGATGCGCTAGAAAGGGGACACTGTGGAGGTACCACCACTTACTCCGGAGCAGCGTCTCGCTGCTTTGGATAAGGCCGCCGAAACACGGCGGCGCCGCGCGGAACTTTTGCAGCAACTGAAATCCGGACAGCTGCACCTTTCGGAGGTTTTGGCTCAGCGTGATGACCCGGTCGTTGCGCGCACCCGCGCCAGTGTGCTGCTGCGGGCACTTCCCGGTATCGGTGAAGCCAAGGCTGCGCGGGCCATGGCCGATATTGGGATCGCTCCTTCTCGGCGAGTGCGCGGGCTAGGTGTGCATCAAACCGCGGCCCTTATCGCGCTTTTCGGTTAAAGGCTGAGCCGGGGCAGGACTCAACTACTCCTGGCAACCGGCCGGTACGGAAATTCGCGAGCGAAAATTGTGTCGTAGGGCTGTGGCAGAATAAATGTCATGACACCTGAGGATCATCGCCGTATTTGCGTGCTTGCCGGCCCTTCCGGGGTAGGGAAGGGAACCGTGGTTGCGCAGCTCCTTGAGCGGGAGCCGCGCATCTGGCTTTCCATTTCTGCCACCACGCGTGCGCCTCGCCCGGGGGAACGCGAAGGGGAATCCTACTTCTTCGTGGATGATGAACACTTCGATCACCTCGTGGAAAGCGGGGAGATGCTCGAATGGGCCGTTGTTCACGGGAAGCACCGTTACGGAACCCCGCGCCAACCCGTGCTAGAAGCATACGCAGCGGGAAAAATTCCGCTTCTTGAAATCGATCTGGCAGGGGCGCGCCAGGTTCGCCAGTCGCTGCCCGAAGCTTTCCAGATCTTTCTAGCCCCGCCGTCGTTCCAAGAACTTGAGGCGCGGCTGCGGGGGCGCGGTACCGAAACCGAGGAGGCCATTGAACGCCGCCTGGAAACCGCTCGTGGTGAATTAGCTGCGCAGGGGGAGTTTGACGCCGTCGTCGTTAATGACACCGTGGCACGTGCCACCGGCGAAATCCTCGACCTCATCGCCCCCACGCGTTAGAATAAAAGGCCGAAGCTTCACGGTGGTACCCGCATGCGGTACCACGTTTATCCAGAAGGGAACTACATGTTCGGAACTGTTCCGGAACCCGAAGGTATTACCAACCCGCCCATTGATGATCTTCTCGCAAAGATCGACTCGAAGTACGCGCTGTGCGTGCTTTCAGCGGATCGTGCGCGTCAGATCAACTCCTACAAGCAGGAAATGGCCCGCGGGGACGGCAATATCGAGCATTACGGTGCGCTTGTCTCGGCGGAACCGGAAGAAAAGCCCCTGTCCATCGCGCTGCGTGAAATCGCCGAGGACAAGCTCGAATGGCAGCTGGACGAAAAGTAGAGCACACGCCGCGCGTCGTTATTGGCGTGACCGGAGGTATTGCCGCCTATAAAGCGGCCTACCTCGTCCGGCTTTTTGTGAAAGCCGGTGCGGATGTGCATGTTATTCCCACCCCGGCCGCCCTGGAGATGGTCGGGGCCACCACGTGGGAAGCCCTCACCCACCATCCCGTTCTGGTGCGCACTAGCGAACACGCTGATGAAGTTGCGCATGTTCGGCTCGGAAAAGAAGCCGATCTCATTGTGATTGCCCCGGCAACTGCGAATACCATCGCGAAAGCCCGGGCAGGCATAGCTGATAACCTCCTTCTCAACACTCTGCTGGTGGCGCAGTGCCCGGTGGTCATGGCACCGGCAATGCATACCCAAATGTGGGAGCATCCGGCCACCCAAGAAAATATTGCGGTACTGCAGGCGCGCGGGCTGCATATTATTCCACCCGCTACCGGGCAGCTCACTGGGGCGGATTCCGGGCCGGGCCGGCTGCCCGAACCGGAAGAGATCTTCGCGCACGCCCGGGCAATCCTCACCGGCGAAAACCCGGAAACGCGCGCTACGCAGGATAGTGCGGAGCACGCGTCGCTGCGCGGGCGGCATATCCTCGTTACCGCGGGCGGTACTCATGAGGCTCTGGACCCGGTCCGTTTTATCGGCAACCGTTCCTCGGGGCGCTTCGGCCTAGAAATTGCGCGTGCCTTGCTGGAACGTGGCGCGCAGGTCACCGTGCTAGCGGCCCATGTGAGCCGCGATATTACCGCACTTGCTCCGGGAGCTGAGATTGTTCCGGTCAGTTCGGCACGCGATCTTCACGAAGCGGTTCTGGCGCGGGTGAAGGATGTGGATGGCGTGGTCATGAGCGCCGCGGTGGCCGATTTTCGCCCGGCCGAAACCGCCGCGAGCAAACAGAAAAAAGATGGCAGCGGCACACGCGTCGTCGAACTGGTGGAAAATCCCGATATTTTGGCTGATATTTCCCATAAGCGGCGCAGGGCCGGCCAGCTCATTGTGGGTTTCGCGGCGGAAACCGGGGATGCGGGCGGAACCGTCTTGGATTATGGACGCGAAAAAGCGCGGCGCAAAGGCGCTGATTTACTTGTCATCAATCGGGTGGGGGAGAAAGCCGGATTCGGCGAGGTACCTACCGAGATCACCGTGGTCACTCCAGCAGGTGAGATCATCGCGAGCGGAGCGGGCACCAAAGCCCAGATGGCTGTTATTATTGCGGGCCTTATAGCCGATCATTTCACCACCGAGCGCGTATAGAATAAGGCTTGCCTTACCTGCCAGCTGCTGGTGACTAATACTGACGAAATAGTTTGAAATAGCGAGGGGATACGATGCATTACCGGCAACCGTTCACGTCCGAATCGGTCACGGAAGGACACCCCGACAAGGTGTGTGACCTCATCTCCGATTCCATTCTTGACGCGCTGCTCGCGTCGGATGAGAATTCGCGCGTCGCCGTGGAAACCATGGTGACCACGGGATTGGTGCACGTGGCCGGTGAAGTGACCACGGATGCCTACGCGGATATCGCTCATATTATTCGCAATGTGGTGACCGGGATCGGGTACAACTCCTCGCAGGTCGGCTTTGACGGCAACTCCTGCGGCGTGACGATTTCCATCGATGAGCAAAGCCCGGATATTGCGGCCGGTGTGAATACTTCCCTGGAACGGCGCGAAAGCCAGGAAGCTGAATACGATCATTTCGACCTGCAGGGCGCCGGGGATCAGGGCCTCATGTTCGGGTACGCGTGCAATGAAACTAAAACTCTTATGCCCGCGCCCATTCTGCTCGCCCATCGCTTTGCCGAACGCCTGGCGCTGGTGCGGCGCGAAGGCGTGGTTCCCGGGCTGCGCCCGGATGGTAAAACTCAGGTCACCATTGACTACGAAGGTGCGCGGCCCGTGTCCCTCAATACCGTGGTCATCTCCAGCCAGCACGATGACAATGTGCAGCGTGACTGGCTCACGGAAACCCTGCGCGACCACGTGGTGACGCCCGTCCTCGAAGAAGAAAATATCGACATCGATACCGATAAATTTGCGCTTCTCGTTAACCCCTCCGGGCGTTTCGTGGTGGGAGGACCGATGGGCGACGCCGGAGTGACCGGCCGGAAGATCATCGTGGACACCTACGGCGGGATGGCCCGGCACGGCGGTGGGGCTTTCTCCGGAAAAGACGCCTCCAAGGTGGATCGCAGCGCGGCCTACGCGGCGCGCTGGGCGGCCAAGAATGTGGTTGCCGCCGGGCTCGCTTCCCGGTGCGAACTCCAGCTCGCCTACGCGATTGGGCGCGCCCACCCGGTATCTGTGCGCCTGGATACCTTCGGCACCGAAACAGAAGAACTAGGTCGCATCGAAAACGCGGTTCAGAAAGTCTTCGATTTCCGCCCCGCGGCTATTATTGACGCTCTGGAGCTCAAGCGCCCCATTTTCGCGAAGACGGCTTCCTACGGTCACTTCGGGCGGGAACTTCCCGAATTCACCTGGGAGAAAACAGATCGGGTTGAAGAACTCCTCCGCGCTATCTAGGGATGCGTGAGGTAGGGCTACCTGAGGTATCTCAGATATCTAAGGTGTCTAAGACCTGAAATTTCGCGGCGAATTTTTCTGTCGTAGGGCCGGGATATCCTAGGTTGCATGGAGAGCACACTCTTTGATTTCGATGCCCTCCCCCTCATGGGGGAGCAGGGCGCCCTGCTTGAGGCGCGCCCGGCACGCACCCGCGTGCGCTCCAAAGTAGCCGATCCGGTGGCACATGTTCATGTGCTTCATTCCCAACCCCATATGGACCGGGTATTTGACTACCTTATCCCCGAAAAATTCGCGGATAGTGCCCGGGTGGGAACCCGGGTGGTGGTAGATCTCGGTGCGCAGCGGGTGGGCGGATTCATCGTTGCCCGGGATGGCACCACGGAAGGCAGCGGGCGGCTGCGCCCCCTGTACCGGGTAGTCTCGGAACACCCTGTTCTCACCGCATCCGTATACTCGGTTGCCCGCACCCTTGCCGATAAATACGCCGGAACAGTTGCTGATATTTTACGGGCCGCTATCCCGGAACGGCACGCGCGCGCCGCGAAAGAATTCTTGGCCAATGCCCAGGAGGCTATTCCTTTGGCCAGCCCGCGCCCGGCTCCTGAACCGGGGCCCTGGGAAGCCTATCGGGGCGGGCCGGAATTCCTTGCGGCGCTCGGGGCCGGGAAAGCCGTGCGGGCCTGCATGGCTGCGCTACCCGGGCCCGCCGGGGGAGTGGAGGTCCTGGTTCGGGCTGTGCAGGCAGTGCGGCGCGCCGGGCGCAGTGTTCTGCTGGTTGTTCCCACCACCCGCGCGGCACGAACGCTGCAAGCTACCCTCGCCACCCGGGTGGGGGAAAATCCCACGCTCATGGTTTCCGAAGAATCGCATGAAAAACGCTACCGTGCTTTTTTGAGTGTGCTCTCGGGGCAATCACGTATCGTAGTGGGCACCCGCGGGGCAGCCTGGGCACCGCTCACTGACCTGGGGCTCGCCATCATCATGGATGATGCCGCCTCCACCCTGCGGGATATCCGCGCGCCCTATCTAGCTGCGCGTGACGTGGTACTGGAACGGGCACGGCGGGAAAACGCTGCATTCCTCACCTTCTCACCCTATGTGAGTGAAGAATGCGCGCAACTGCTATCCGAACACCGCATCACCTTGCTGGATGGCACCGCGGCCGCGCGCCGCGCCGCCCTTCCGAATATTTCTGGCCCGCACCAGTGGCCCGGGGGAGAAGCGGATCATTTACGCCTACCCCAACCCGCGTTCCCCATTCTGCGGCGGGCCCTGGAAGATGGACCGGTTCTTATTCTGGTACCGCGTAGCGGCTACATCCCGGCACTGTGCTGCGCCTATTGCGGGGAGCGTGCCCTATGCACGATCTGCGGAGGTAACTTGGCCCAGGGCACTCCGCATGATCCTCTGCAATGCCAACGTTGCGGGGTGCGGGTCCACCCGTGGCGCTGCCAGCACTGCCACAACGGGAAACTGCGAGCTATCCGGATTGGTTCAGCGCGCACGGCAGAAGAAATCGGGCGAGCTTTCCCCGGGGTGGGCATTATTCTCTCCGGAGCGCACTCCCCGGAGGGAATTATTGGAAAGGTCTCCCAGCGCCCGCGGATCGTGGTGGCAACCCCGGGGGCAGAACCGGAGGCCGAAGGAGGAT
The DNA here is from genome assembly GCF_002860685.3 of Actinotignum timonense. Taxonomy (GTDB): domain Bacteria; phylum Actinomycetota; class Actinomycetes; order Actinomycetales; family Actinomycetaceae; genus Actinotignum; species Actinotignum timonense. Next base: position 1,611,855 of record NZ_CP136960.1, read on the forward strand.
TCGCCGCCGCATTGGTGCTGGATGCACGCTACCTCCTCGGGGAAGGCCTAGGGGCTGAAACGCGTTTTATCCGGGTGCTTGCGCGGGTCGCGGCTCGGGTGCGCTGCGCGGCAGAAGGCGGCCATATGCTCGTGGCCGGGGGAGCACCACCTGAACTCCTCAACCGGATCGCTCGGTGGGAATTGGGTGAATATGCGGCTGAGCTGCTCGAACAACGGGCCGAACTGGATTTGCCTCCCACTGCCACCTGGGTGGGGATCACCGGGGCCAGTGGGGATGTGCGTACCTACCTTTCCATGCTGCGCGCCGCGCTCAACCGCGGGGAAGCCGCGGCAGCTGTGAGAGGCGCGGCAGGGGCGCGCGGTACGCAGGGAACGCACGATGTTCAGGATGCGTATGGTGAGCATCTCTTCACCCAGTTTTCCCCTGGTACCGGTACCAAAGAATGGCAGTCCGAAGGCGATAAAGAAACAGAAGCTGATCTGCTCACCGGGGGAGCCTTTGAGCTAGCCTCCGGAATCGTGCTGCTTGGTCCGGTTCCGGGGGCACGCCCGGCAGAAATCACCGTGTATGCCCGGGCCGAACTCTCCCGGGGCATCACCCTCACTCGGCAGGCACGAAAAACCTACGGCGCTTACTCCGCCCAGCGCCTGGGTGGATCACTGCGCTTACAGGTCAATCCGCCCCTGTAACCAGCCCGGATCAGATAGGCACGGAAAAGAACTAGGTAGGATTGACACGTGAGAATATTATTCGCAGGAACACCGGAGACCGCAGTCCCGGCCTTGCAGCTACTGCATGATGAAGGCTTCGATATCGCCGGGGTGCTCACCCGCGCACCGGCACCCCAGGGTCGCAAACGCGTGCTCACCCCCTCGCCGGTACACCGCGCGGCAACAGAACTAGGTATTCCCGTGCTCACTCCTCGCACCTTGAAAGACGGTGCGATCCAGGAACAGATCGCTGAACTTGCCCCCGAAGCTGTTGCGGTGGTCGCCTACGGGCTCATTATTCCGCCCGCACTTCTCAACGTGCCGCGCCACGGCTGGATCAACCTGCACTTCTCCCTCCTGCCGCGCTGGCGCGGGGCAGCGCCGGTCAATTACGCGATTGCCGCCGGGGATACCACCACCGGAACCAGCGTCTTCCAGATAGAACAAGGCCTGGATACCGGCCCTGTTTTCGCGAGCGAAGCCACCCAGATCGGAGTGGAAGAAACCGCTGGAGAGCTGCTTGCCCGCCTGGCACAATCCGGGGCGCGCCAATTGAGCGATACCCTTCGTGCTATTGCCACCGGCAGCGTCCACGCGCAGCCCCAAAGCGGGGAGGTGACCCTCGCCCCGCAATTCGATTCTTCCTGGGCGCGGGTGAACTGGGAGTGGCCCGCCCAGCGCATCGCGGATCGCGTCCGCGCCGCCAACCCCGCACCCGGGGCCTGGACCACCCTCCACGGGCAGCGCTTCAAAATTGAATCGGTGCGCGTCATTGCGCCCGAAACACCAGAAGCCCCCGAAATATCCGAAGTACCTGCAACACACGTCCCCCTGGCACCGGGCGAAATCGGTCCGGGCGGCGCGGTCGGCTGCGGAGAAGGAACAATCCAGTTACTGCGGATTGCCCCGCCTGGCAAAGCACATATGGATGCCTCCGCCTGGCTCAACGGCGCCCGGCTTGCCGCGCACACCCGTTTCGATGCCGAGGTGAAGGAGGGCCAGCATGAATGAGCGCCCCGCGGGCTGGGTACCGCGCCGTCAGTCATCGAACCACGCCCGCCTCGTTGCTTATGACGCACTGCGGGCAGTCCATACCGAAGATGCCTACGCTAATCTCATCCTCCCGGGCATGGTGAGCCGGGCGCGTCTCAATCGAAGCGACGCCGCCTTCGCCACCAACCTCGCCTACGGGACCTTGCGGCTCCAGGGCCGCTGGGATGCCATGATTGCCCGCTGCTCCCAAGGCCGTACCCTCGCAGAAATCGACCCGGGTGCCCTCGATCTGCTCCGCCTGGGCTGCTACCAGCTCATTGAGCTGAAAACACCACCCCACGCGGCCATTAACGAAACAGTTGCGCTGGCCCGCAATGAACTCGGGCAGGGAATCGCCGGTTTCGTCAATGCCGTGCTGCGCCGAGTTTCCGAGCGCCGGGATGCCTGGCGTGGAATTATCGAAAACAGCACCGCATCCCGGGAAGAATTCCTGGCGGTTTGGCATTCCCATCCGCGCTGGATCGTGCGCCAGCTGGAAGCCTCCCTCGCGGCCGCTGGGCGCTCAACCGAAGTAGAAGCCGTTCTTGAAGCGAATAACACGCCCGCGAAAGTAGCGCTAGCCTGCCGCAATATCTCACCCGAGCACCTCAAAGCCCGGATTGAACGCGCCAAAATGACGTGGGAAGATCCCTACCTAGTGCCCAGCGCAGTGCTGCTAGCCTCCGGTGACCCGCACCGGCTCTGGCCCGTGCGCGACGGGGTCGCCGGCGTCCAAGATGAGGGATCACAGTTGATCTCCGTTGTTGTTACGGAATCCTCCATTTCCGGGAAGGATGAATCCTGGCTGGATATGTGCGCCGGCCCGGGCGGAAAAACCGCAACTATCGCCGCTACGGCGGCCCGGCGCGGGGCCCGGGTATTCGCGAATGAACCCCAGGCTCACCGCCTCGATCTCGTGGAAGAAAACGTTGCACCCTGGGCGGATACCGTGGCGTTGCGGGAAGGCGATGGGCGGGAGATTGGCGCCCAGGAACCGGACAGCTATGACAGGATCCTCGTGGATGCCCCATGTTCTGGCTTGGGAGCGCTGCGCCGTCGCCCTGAAGCCCGGTGGCGCAAAAAAGAAAGCGACCTGGCCGCACTTACGCAACTCCAAGGTGAACTCCTCGACTCGGCCTACCGGGCGTTGCGCCCGGGCGGACTGCTGCTCTACACCACCTGCTCTCCGGTACTCGCGGAAACTCGCGACGTCATCTCCGCTTTCCTGGATCGCACCGAAGGTGCGGAACTCGGAGACGTGACCGTCACCGCGAACCGGCGGGCGCTGCGCCCGGTCGCCTCTCGCGGAATGACCGTGCAACTCTGGCCTGATATCCATCACACGGACGCCATGTACATGGCACGTATCCTCAAACCCGCAACCGCCCCCGCGCCCGCAGAGCGGCGCTCCTGAAAGGACCATCATGGACGTGAAGATTTCCCCCTCAATCCTCAACTGCGATTTCGGGCATCTCGCTGATGAACTGGAGAAAATCTCCAACGCCGATTTCGTGCACGTGGATATTATGGACAATCATTTTGTGCCCAACCTCGCCCTCGGCCTGCCCATCTTTGAGGCGGCGGCGCAGGCAACCAGTGTTCCGCTGGACGCGCACCTCATGATCGAGAACCCGGATCGGTGGGCCCCCGCCTACGCTGAGGCAGGAGCCGCCTCCGTCACCTTCCACGCCGAAGCCTGCCAAGCCCCGTTGCGCCTGGCCCGCGAACTACGCGCGCAGGGCGTCCGCGCCGGACTAGCCCTCAAACCCGCCAGCCCCATCGAGCCGTACCTCGATATCCTCAACGAATTCGACATGATCCTCATCATGACCGTGGAGCCGGGATTCGGCGGGCAGAGCTTCATCGAAACGATGATGCCGAAAGTCACCCGCACTCGGCGCGCTATTGAAGCAGCCGGCTTGGATGTGTGGATCCAGGTGGACGGCGGCATTTCCCGCTCCACCATCGAACAGGCCGCAGCCGCTGGAGCCAATAATTTCGTGGCGGGCTCGGCGGTATTCCGCGCGGAGGATGCCTATGCCGAGGTGGAGAAGCTCCGTGAACTTGCCGCAGGCGCGTGCCTGCACGCCTCAATCTAGCAATGCATGTGCCTGTCAACACGCGGAAAACTAACCACACGCGCGTTGCAGCACGCTTCAAATTAACTACGGGTGCACGCCAGCATCCGAAGGGCTAATATAGAACACGATGCACCGGGGTCAGTGAAAGTCTGAACCGGCGGTAACAGTCCGCGAACCACGCAAGTGGCCGATGGGGTGGAATTCCCCAACCGACGGTAACAGTCCGGATGGGAGGCGCATCGAAGGGCTCCAAGCCCTGCTTCGGCTACGCTATTTCGGCGTGCCGCGGCGTCAGCGTCTCCCGGTTTCAGCATTCCCGGCCATCGGGAAGGTCAGGAACCAGGACGTGAACACTGTGCGCCGCAACTCTCACCCACGCCCGCGCTCGTCTCGCACCGCGTGGGTACCCGCCACCCTTTCTCTCCTCGCGGTTTTTCTTCTCTGGGTGGTGGTCACTCGCGCCCACCTGGTGCCCGAACATCTCCTTCCCGCACCCGGCGCGGTCGGGCAACGCCTCGCCACCGCACTCCTGGGAAGGGGCGGACACCCGCCCTACCTCCTCAGCGCACTGGGCAACACCCTCACCGCGGCTCTCACCGGTTGCGCCTGGGCGGCCCTCCTCGGAATTCCCCTCGGCATCGCGCTGGCACGCTGGCGCCTCCTCAACAGTGCACTCCAACCCTTCCTCGCCGCCTCACAAGCCGTCCCCGCCGTGGCCCTCGCGCCGCTCCTCGTGGTGTGGATTGGCTACGGGATGCCCTCCATTGTGGTGCTCTGCACCATCATGGTGATTTTCCCGATTATCGTCTCGACCTCGGTGGGCGTGCACGCTATCGACCGCGACGTCATCGCCGCAGCTCGGCTCGACGGCGCAGCCCGGCTCACCCTCCTTTTCCCCATCATCGTGCCCCTGGCCGCGCCCTCCATCCTGGCCGGGCTACGCACCGGATTCACTCTCTCCATCACCGGCGCAGTCGTGGGCGAAATGATCATCGGGGGAGCGGGCCTGGGCACCGAACTTTCGCGCGCCCAACCCACCGGAGACATCACCGGAATGTTCGCTGTCATCGTCGTCATGGCCGCCGCCGCCATCAGCATCTACCTGCTCATCTTTACCCTCGAAAAACACGTCACCGCGGCGGTGCGGTAACCATGCCGTGCGGTAACGATCCGGTGTGATAACGCTCGCCGCCAAAGCCCAACCGAAACCCACAGCTCACGCCCCAACAAGACCCCAGCGCATAGAAGCGCACCACACAAGAAAGGACACCCATGAAACGACTCATTGCCACACTCGCGGCAGCTACCCTCGGCCTGGCCGGATGCGCGGGAGGCACCGCGGGAGGAGGCGCGGATAAAAACGGCGAAAGCACCTCGCCCGCCGCCGCGCAGCCAACTACCGCGAGCGCCACCGCTTCCCTCACCGTTGGCCTCACCTACGTTCCCGATATCCAATTCGCGCCCTTTTACGTAGCCGAAGACCAGGGCTATTTCCGCGAAGCCGGGCTCGACATCACGCTGCGCCACCACGGCGCTCAAGAATCGCTCCTCGGCGCGCTTTCCAGCGGCAGCGAGGATGTGGTCTTCGCGGGCGGCGATGAAATGATGGAAGGCCGCTCGAACGGCATCGACGTGGTCAATTGGGCCACGATGTACCAGGATTACCCCGTCACGCTCATCGTGCCGGCCGATTCCCCGATCAAGAGCGCCGCTGACCTGGCCGGACGCCGCGTCGGCCTGCCCGGGCCGTACGGGGAAAACTACTACGCCCTCCAGGCGCTCATGGCCGCCCACAACTGGAGCGAATCCGATATCAGCGTGAACTACATCGGTTACACCCAGGCTGCGGCCTTGGCCAGCGGGGAAGTGGACGCGATTATCGGCTTCCGTAACTCCGATGTTCCCAGCGTGGAACGCCAGGGGGTGCCGGTGCGCACTATCGAGATGCTCCCGGGCGGGCTGCCGCTCGTGGGGGTGGGGCTCGGTTCGCTGCGCCCCACCGTGGATGCCCATCGCGATGATTTCACCCGCATGCTCGCAGCTCTTGACCGCGCCGTGAACTTCGCGCGCAGCAACCCGAAGGAAACCGTGGAGATCACCGCGAAGCATGTGCCGGCCTTGCGCGAAGCGGATAACGCGGCCGCGGCTGAGAAAGTCCTCGCGAATACCATTGAGCTTTACGCCGGGCGCACTCCGCTCGGGGTGCAGGACGCGCAGCGTTGGGAGGCGATGGCCGCGTTCATGTCCGAGAAGCTCCTGCGCGAACCGGTTGCTGCGGCTGATGCGTTCGTTGATCTGACCGGTGGTAGCGCGCATTAAGAACGACGACGCAGCTGCGCGCCACCGGCCCACCGGGCGCGCAGCTCACCTCGGCCGCGCCCGCGCCACCAGCTCCCCGGCCGCGTAGCTGGCCGAGTCCGCTGGAATCGGGGTGGTGTTAGCTGCCTATACCCGGCCACGCACCGCTATTCTGGTAGCCAAAGCATGGTGCATAAATATAGAGGAAAATCAAAGATGTCCCGGAAGAAGATCGCGGCGATTATTGCCGGCGTTATGGCCGTAGTGCTCCTGGGGGCTGGCCTATGGGCGGTTGTTGCCCATAACAACCGCGCGAAAGCCCTCGATGAAGCAACCGCCGCTTACACCAAGGCCGGTACCGCCCTGGAAAAGGTGGTATCCGGCGTTGATACCGCTGGCTGTACCGAGAATGGCGGCAGCGCCGACACCTGCGCAGCCCTGGAAAAGGCTGTCGCGGATGCTAAGGCCGGTCTATCCGAAAAGCCGGGCAAGGACGCGGCTAAGGTAAAAGAAGCTACCGCCAAGCGCGAAAAGCTCGCTGATAGTCTCACAGCTCTCAGTAAAACTCTCGCCACCGAGCAGGCGAATGCTGTGGTGGCTTACCTGGACAAGGAGTGCCCACTCCACCTCGACCCCGAATGCGACAGCCTGCGTAAGGGCGATCTAAAACTGCCCGAAGCGAAGATCAAGGTGGAAGCCGTCAAGGCACGCCACGCCACGCCGGAGACTCAGGCTGCACCGGCACCTGTTGGTAATGATGAGGCCGGGCAAGCACCTGCCCCGGTGAGCGGCTCGTCTCACGGCACTGGCGGCGGGGACGCTGATTATTCTGGCGGATCGGATTCTGGCTCTAGCTATTCCGAGCCTGCATACGAGGCACCCGCTGCGCCTGCGCCGGTAGAGGAAGCTGCGGCACCGGAGCGGACGATTGTCCGAGGGTACTCGGTAGCAAGCGGGAACCTGGGCGAAGACTCTAGCGAGCATTACACCGTTATCGAGTATTCGGACGGAACACAGGAAATCATCCGGCACGACCCGTAAGTGTTCTAGGGCACAGGAGTCTCCTTCATAATTATTTACGCCAAAAGCGCCCCATTCATATGAGTGGGGCGCTCCCTCATGAATTAGCGACGCTTGCGCACACTACGTATGTGGAGTACCCATCCGGGTGCTTGACACGACAATAAGGAAGGAATTTATTCGCCATGAGGCATAAGTTCTCTCAGCTAGGGCGCATGTTCGGCGTTTTCCTAGCAGTACTCACCTTGGGGCTCGGAAGCATGTTTGTTTCCGGTGCCGCCAAGGCGGACTTTGATCTCAATAGTCCGCAAATGTTTTTCCCTCACTCGGGCGTAAAGTTCACCGGGCCTAGCGGCACTAAGTATCGACTCGGTGCCCTCAAAGCCCCACAAGGCGGCAATCCCAATATCCCGGCTTGGTGTATCGACCTGGACGAGGAAGCACCCGGCCCAGATAAGGTTGTCCAGGTGCAAAACCTGGTGGAAGCAAAGAATGTAGGCCAAGACGACGGCCTTAGGCTTTCGACTGCTGAGGTGGCTTGGGCTATCGACCATTACCAGATGAGCGGGGAAGCTAATGTTTTGGCCGCCCTGGCGTACCTGGTTCATGTCAACCTCGAAACTGGCAGCGATGCCGCCACGAATATCGCCCTTCTTATCAGCGATACCCAGAGTGCAGCTTCCTTTATTGACGAGCACGCTCGCAATATCGCTACCCTTGCCCGAAAGTCTGGCGTGCATTCCTATGAGTCCGCACAGGGACAGGGCGAGGGTCAGATGGAAGGAACTATCGGCAATATCGGCCTGCGTGCAGCGGACGGAAACTGGATTGCCGGGCGTGCTGTGACGGTTACTATGCACGGTCCGGCCATTTTCAAGGAAACGGGTACCTCGGAGTGGGCAGGTGTTACTCAGGACAGCCCAATCACTCTTGGATGGAAGTCCACAGGGAACGGCCATGTAAGAGTAGATACGGCTTATGAGCGGACTGTTGACGAACTTATCGCTCTCACGGTCCCCGGTAGCCAGACAACCGTGCAGCCGCCGGTGCACGAAGATCCCCAGATCCATATCGCTCCTGGTAACACGTGGCGTGTTCTTTTCGATTTCCAGCCGACTGGCGTTTCTCAGGTAGATACTCGCCCGGTGAACCTGGATGGGAAGATTTCCGATACTCTTACTACGAGCGTTGATAAGTCGTATGGTGATGGGAAGTGGTTGGATCAGACTCCCGTGGTGTATACGGCGCGTGCCTATTATGTTGGGCGTAACGCTCCCGCGACCACGGATACCGTGCCTCAAGGTGCGGAGCTTCTTGGCGAGGTAGATACTCGTTCACACACGGTAGTTATCTGAGAACGCGTGAAAAAGTGTTGGGTGGTTATGCTATAGCCCATAGTCCGATGCATAGATATAGAGGAAAGATCGAAGATGTCTCGGAAGAAGATTGCGGTGATTATCGCCGGTGTAATAGCCGTGGTTCTACTGGCGGGTGGCCTATGGGCGGTGGTGGCTCATAACAACCGTGCTAAGGCTCTTGAAGAAGCAACTGCCGCCTACACCAAGGCCGGAGCGGTCTTGGAAAAGGTCGTTAGTGGTGTGGATGCTGCTGGTTGTATTGAGAATGGCGGCAGTAAGGATATTTGTGCAGCTCTGGAAAAGACTATTGCGGATGCTAGGGTTGGGTTGGTTGAAAAACCGGGCAAAGACGCCGATAAAATGAAAGAAGGCGCTAAGACCCTCGAAAAACTTACCGAGAGCCTTCAGGCTCTCGGTATAACACTTGCCACCCAGCAGGCAAAAGCCGCCCAGGATTACCTGGATAAGGAATGCCCACTCCACCTCGACCCTGAATGCGACAGCCTGCGTAAGGGAGACTTGAAGCTGCCCGAAATCAAGCTCAAGACCGAGGCTATCAAGGCAAGGGTAGCGGGAGCTGCGCCGGCCCAGGCCCCGGCCGCTGACGGCTCGTCTCACGGCACTGGTGGCGGGAACGCTGATTATTCTGGCGAATCGGATTCTGGCTCTAGCTATTCCGAGCCTGCATACGAGGCACCCGAAGTGCCTGCCCCGGTAGAGGAAGCTGCTCTACCGGAACCTCCCGCACCGGCTCCTGCTTCGGAACCTGACAACGGCGGGTGGGTGAAAACCGTGGAACGAGGAGATACCTGCGGGATTGGAGACGAGTTTGGCAATTTCGAGTTCGTTCCGTGCCCGTAATCACGATCTCGTTCCTAGATTACCCACTCCGTAGCTCGCGTACACGGGTGGGTAATCTTTCTGCGCTACCCCCGCACACTATAGGGATGGAGCACTCGTCCGAGTGTTTGTCGCAAGTTATAGGAAGGTGTGGGTAGATGTATCGATCCCATTCTGGGCGCAAAAAGCGCGCTTTCCAGGTCCTTACGGTGCTTTTCGTGGTACTGACTTTGGGGCTTGGTTCTTTCTTTGTTTCCGGGTTGGCTCGTGCTGACTGGGATTCTAGCGTGGGTAAAGGTATCGAGATCCAGGGTGTTGCTACCTCTGGTGTTTTACGCCTCGGACCCCATTACCCCGAAACTGCGAGTATCGACGGGGTTGCGGTTGAGGATTATCCGGTGTGGTGTATCCAGGCGAAGCTGGGGGATCCGGGCCCGAACGAGATGACGAGTATTTCCACTCTTACCGAGTCTCGTCAGCTTGGGCCTTCTGAGTTGAATTTGACGACGCCGCAGTTGGCTTGGTTGCTCAATAAGTATCAAGGTGATACGCGGGATAATACGAATCTTGCGGCTTTGGCTTATTTGCTGCATATCAATTTCGAGCAGGAGTACCGCCGCCCTGGCACTGCCCAAGCGACAGTAAACGAGCTTATTGCAGCCGTGCGAGACCAGGCACCGGGTATCGAGACTCGTGCTTTGCAATATGCCGATGAAGCCCGCAATAGCGCGGCTATCGGCTACGAGAGTGGCAGTGTTGAGGGTGATGGCCAACGCAAGGGCGTCATTCGGGGTATTGCGGTTACTAACGAAGCTGGACAGATGATTGCGGGTGAAGATATCGAGCTGACTCTTATTGGGCCGGCTGTCTTCGATGAAACCGGAACCAATAAGTGGGCTGGCAAGAGCGCTGCCACTCCACTCGAAAAGACGTGGAGATCTACAGGGAACGGCACCGTCAAGTTCTTCTCTAGGGTTACGCATGATGTCCGGACCACTCTTACGAAGTTCGGTGCGGACGGCTCCATCCAGGACATGATCACCTACGGTAACCGCGACCCCTTAGCTGACCCCGCCGAAGTCACCGAGCCTGGTCCGACGTGGAGGGTTATCTTCGATTTCCAGCCGACTGGAGTTTCTCAGGTCGATACTCGCCCGGTGAATCTGGATGGGAAGATTTCCGATACTTTCACCACGAGCGTGGATAAGTCTTATGGTGATGGGAAGTGGTTGGATCAGACTCCTGTGGTGTATACGGCGCGTGCCTATTATGTTGGCCGTAACGCTCCCGCGACCACGGATACCGTGCCGGCTGGCGCGGAGCTTCTCGGCGAGGGCCAGGAACTCCGGGCCGAGTTCACTACCCCCAAAACTAACTTGCAGTTGACAACGCGTTATTTTAAGGAAAACTAGCGCTTAGCTAGTTGTCGTTAGACAATTGACAAAAGAGAGGGTAGCGAAATTCCACCCTGTCTTTTGTCACCTTGGGTTAATGTGTGGTGCGCGTTGCATATACCAAGCCGCAGCCACCCGTAAGAGACTGTGCTAACGGCTTACCCGACTCTGCGATAAATTGCCCGAGATCAGCTCCATTAATAAGATCCAACTCAAACCATGTAGGCATATCATCCGGCTCCCACTCTTGTGGCTGCGTATAACGCGGGTCAGAGCCCGCAGTCCACCCCGAGGGCGGATTATCGGGCTTTTTACCGAGGTTGTGAACCATGCCAATGAGACAAGCTGTCTTGCTGTGATTGACAAATACGGCGTACTTGATTTTGTCCCAGTTTTCTTTATCTGGAGCTTGAGAATCAATAGTGATGAGCGTCCGACCATGATTCGCGTCTGCGTTGCGGATGTGCGCTTTGATGACGTCTTCGGCGCTCAAGTCGCCAAGTTTTGCCAGTACGTATCCGACTGTGTCCATGTTTTCCTCCCGCCTAGTGTCCCGCGTCTCAACAATCGTATATGATGTACCGATTCCCAGACGTGTTCAATACCACAATGTCCGTTCCCGCGGTCAGTAGGGCCTTCTTAGCTATCTTCTCAAGAAGGTTTTTCTGTCAAGAGGAACTCAGGTGCCATACCACAAGCACGGCTACTCTTCGCTATTCGATACCAGGCTCATCATCGGATCGACCAGTAAGTAGGCTGGATGTACAGTGCAGCGAATCCAGCGGGCTATTTCACGGTGGTATTTAGGGTATGACAATCACGAGGTACATGGCCGCGCCCGCGCCACCAGCTCTCCGGCCGCGTAGCCGGCCGCGCCGGCCGCTAAGAAATTGAGGGGATCTTCGGTGAGCGATCGCCCCATCGTGGACAGCCGTACCGGGAAGTCCGCGAGGGCGCTCGCCACCGCATCCGCCTCCACGTCCACCCGTTCCAGGTGCGGCGCCTGGAAAAGCTCCTCCAGCTGCCCGGCCAGCCGCACTCCCACCTCAGCGGGCACCGCGCGGGAGAGCGCATCCTCACCCAGTACCGGCACCGGGCAGCTCACCCGGCAGCGCGCCACCCGCGTGAGCGCGGTAACACTGTGGTGTGAGAGCCCCAGGTGGCGTTCCCGCTTATCCGCGTTCGACATGCGCAAGGCCGCAATCGGGATTCCACCCAGAGTGTCAGCGGCATTGAGATGCTCACCGACGCGCGTTCCTGAAAACCCCCACCGGGTATCCGTGCCTAAATTCCCCGGCCCTTGCGCCACCACGGCCACGTCCGCCTGCCACACCAGGCGTGCCGCCAGCAAGGCAGTGTAGATCGTGACAGCTTCGAGCTTCCCCCCGAAGGCTTGCCCGCACGAAATTGTGCCCAGGATCAGGCCGAGATCCTCCAATTGCGCAGCGGTGCGGGAGAACCACGCTGGCAGAGCTCCGCCGTCGTCCATCACATACGCGATACGCGCCCCCGGCACGCGCGCACGCACCCCGGCAACAATCGCGGGAAGCGCCGAATGCAAATCCGCAGCCACCACCGGCATCCCGGCAATGGAATCGGCCTCACGCAGCAGCTCGTGGTACGGGGAATTCTGCTCATCCACCCCCAGGGTGAGGTACTGGAGCGGCGTGTAGCGGGCCTTGACGATGTGGCCGGGCGTGGGGGAGTCGGCGGGGAGCCGCTCCGGAATCGCGCACACAAAGAAATACCCGCCGGTTCCCAGCCCGCGCGCGGCGGCACTCGCCTGGAGCAGCACGGTATCACCGGCGGCCGGTTCGCCCACCAGATCGGGATAGGCAAGCGCCCGAGCGCGACTGCCGTCCTCAAGTTCCACCTCGGCTTCGCGCGCCCCGCGCCATGTTTTCCCCAGGGAAATAATTTTCCCTCTGCGCCACATCATCACGGCTTTAACTCTACCGTCGGCTAGGCTGGGTACGTGAAGCAGAAAGAGACACGCCGGCGCCGCGAACGCCAGCTCGCGCTCCTCCACACGATTCGCCGCGGCAGTTTCCTCACCGCGGCCGAACTCATGGAGCGCATCCCGGCCTACGCCGAAGCGGGAATCGATCTGCGCACCTTCCAACGCGATATTGACGCGCTGCGCGAAGCCGGATATCCCATTATTTTTGACGACCGGTGGCGTTATTCATACGATTCCGCGGCGCCGGTGCTCGCGCGCGTCACCGGGATCGGGGCCGGGGTGCTCCACGCCCTGCGCTCCAGTATCGAGGCGGGAGATCCTCAAGGCGAATCGGCGCGCCTGGGGGTGGCGAAACTTCTTGCGGGCGCACCTCCGGAAAGCGGCGACGCCGCAGTCCCCACCCACCTGCGCGTCCGGATTCCGGGTGGTGCGGCAGCACGGGTGGTTGCGCGTGCTTTGCAGTACCGCCGCCGGGTCAGCTTCGATTACCGCCGCGGTGCTGACCGGGTCAAACATTACGAGATGGAGCCGTGGAATTTCGCCGAGCACTACGGAATGTTCTATGTTTCCGGGCTGGCACGCTCGCGAGAGAGCGGCGGTAAGGATTTCGGCCCCTGGGATGAGCGAACTTTCCGGCTCAGCAGAGTGATTTCCGGGACCCTCAGCGTGGGTGAGCGCTGTGAGTTCCCGCGCGGAGAAGTGAGCGGTGAGCATTTTGATGTGGACATCATTCTGCATATTCGCGACGGCGCCGCGGCCGCCCTTGCCGCCCGCGGGGAGAAACTCAGCAGCGCGGATGCGCCGGCTGCAGCAGGAACTTTGGCTCCAACGAATGTGCCAGCTCTAGCAGATACGCCAGCTCCCGCACACGCACCTGCCCCCACGGGCTGGACGGCTTACCGATTCTCCACCGTGGGCCTTAATCGTATTTTCGAATATCTGGCTTTTTACGGGGTGGATGTGCGCCTGGCCGCACCTAGTGAACTGCGCGAAGAATGGGATCGCCGCGTGAACAATCTCATTAACCTGGGTGAAGCCACCGGGCTGGAGGCGGGAGAAGCGCGATGAGTACCGATATCGTCACCACCCTCGGGATGCTGATCTACCTGCATGAACGCCCCCAGGGCGCCACTTTGGCCGAGCTAACCGCACATTTCCAGTTCCCCTCCTGGAAGCGCACCCTTGACTACCTTTGGGATGCCAACCTGGCCGAAACCGCCTATTTTGATGTCCCCTTCGAATTGGAGCTGCCCGAACGCGATGCTTGCGCGGGGAGTGCGGCGCAGGCGGATACCGCGGGCCACTCGGGCAGTACAGAGCTGCCGGAAAACATGGCGCAGGCGGATACCGCGGCCGGGCCGGAGAGTCGCGTCTACCTGCGCTCCATGACCGACGACCCGGTTATTCCCTTCACCCTGGACGATGCGATGGTGGTGGCCGCGCTGCTTGACGCCGCCCGGGACGTCACCGCCCCCGGGCCGGCCGCCGCGACCCTCACCGCCACCCGCGCCGCGCTGGGGGAGGCGGTGCGCGAAGCCGGATATGACGGCGCGCTCTGGCCGCCCACCCGCCCGGCCGCCGACGCGGCCACCATGGAAGCCGTGCACGCCGCACTCGAGGGCGGCTGCTACCTCGATTTCAGCTATGAACGCGCGCTCAGCGATCCGCTTCCGCACGCGCGGGCCGGGCGCGAACACGTTATTCCCCTGGTCATCCTGGCCGGCGACGCCCCGCTACTGCGCGCCCTCACCGAGCAGGGCCTGCGCCATTTCCGCCTGGATCGCATCACCGCGGCCCGCCCCGGCGCGAAGCTCAGCAGATCGGAACGCGCGGAGGCTCGCCGGGCGCTCGCCGAGGTGGAGAAAAACGAGAAAGCACAGCGTGCCCGCGGAGAGAATACCTGGGAGCCGAGCGGCACGGATGTGCGCATCACCGTCACCGGAGCCTCACGCTGGGTGGCGGAAACCCTGCCCGGCGCACGGCTGCGCGAAGCGAACGAAGAGCTCGGCATCGCGAATGCGCGTGGGGAGTCGAATGAAGAACTCAGCGCCCCGAACGCACGTGGCGAGGAGAACACGCTCGGCCCCGCGCACGCGCGGGCAAGCGAGGAGCTGCTCACCATTGAGGTTCGCGCCCGCTCCCTCCCGTGGCTCGTCTCACTCCTCGTGCAAATTGACGACGTGGTCGCCCTAGAACCACCGGAAGTTGCGCGCGCGGTGGCCGATTATTGCGCGCGCTTACGCGCGCAGGAGGGCGACGCCGCCGCTACGCCGGCCATCCGTGAACATACACCGGAAAGCACACCGGAGGGGGAGCAATGACGGATCTGCTACTCGAGGACTATCGGGAAAGCTACGCTAGCCGCGGGATCCACCTCGATGATTTCCAGCTGGAGGCCTGCGCGGCTTTGGGGCGCGGCCATGATGTGCTGGTATGCGCGCCCACCGGTTCGGGGAAAACGGTGGTGGCCCACTATGCCGTGTATCTGGCTTTAGCGTCGTCGAAAAAATGTATCTATACCGCACCAATAAAAGCGCTCTCCAACCAAAAATACGCTGAACTCGCGCGAGAAATCGGCGAGGAACAGGTGGGGCTGCTCACCGGGGACCAGAGTATTAATCGCGAAGCGCAGATTCTGGTGGTGACCACCGAAGTGCTGCGCAATATGCTGCTGCACGAATCCCCGGATATCCGTGACGTGGGCTACGCGGTTCTGGACGAAGTGCATTTTTTGGCCGATCCTGACCGCGGGCCGGTATGGGAAGAAACGATTTTATCGCTGCCCGATCACGTGCGTTTGGCGGCGCTTTCCGCCACGGTGGCCAATACTGAGGAACTCGCGGCGTGGATGCGCTCCGTGCGCGGGCCAACGGACGTCGTGGTATCAACGAAACGGCCCGTTCCCCTCGCGCAATACGTTAATGTGGGTCGCAAACTCTTCCCGCTCTACCGCGCGAATACCCTGGAGCCCGATCCTGCCCTTGTCAATGCGCTGGACCGGCGCAGCGCGGAACGTAAAAAACGGGTCTCGGATCGCGAGCGCCGTGCCATTATCGACAAGCTCAGCGAGCGGGGCATGCTCCCGGCTATCGAATTTATTTTTTCCCGCAAAGGCTGCGATAAAGCGGTTGAAGCTTTGCTGCGCCATAACGAGGTCCTCACCACCCGCGCCCAACGCGCGGAAATTAAACAAGAAATCGCGGCCCTGCGCGAAACGCTCACGGAATCGGATCGGCGGGCCGTGCATTTTGAGCGGGCAGCCGCGGCGCTGGAGCGCGGCTACGGGGCCCACCACGCCGGGGTTTTCCCCGCGATCAAAGAGTTAACCGAGCGCCTTATGGAACGCGGGCTCCTCAGCATTGTTTACGCCACCGGCACCCTGGCCCTCGGTATCGATATGCCGGTGCGCACCGTGGTTCTGGAGGAACTCCAGCGCTGGGACGGGCACGGTTTCGTGGACCTGAGCGCCACCGAATACACCCAGCTCATCGGGCGGGCCGGGCGGCGCGGGCGCGATACCGTGGGCTACGGGGTGGTCCTCGCTGACGCGGACACCGATCCGGAACATCTGGCTGATCTGGCTTCGGGGCGGGTGGAGCCCCTCATCTCCGCCTTCCAGCCCTCCTATAACACCGTGACGAATCTGCTGGCTCGCATGAGCTACGCGGCGGCGCGTGATCTGATGGGCCGGTCCTTCGCGCAATTTCAACGCAATGCGGAACTGGGCGGCCTGGCGGCGCGGCGTGCCCGGATTGAACGCCGGGTGGAAACCGAAGAAACCCGTTTGAGTTGCTCGCGCGGTGATCTACTTGACTATCTGCGCCTGCGCGGGAATGCCGGGCGGGCCGCGAAAGCTGAACGTAAAGCCGCGAAACGGCGCTATCGGGAGCGCATCGCGAAGAGTTTCGCGGCCGTGCGCCAGGGCTACGTGTACGCCTACGCGATTGGCACCGATCTCGTTTACGCCCTCGTGCTCTCTGCCTCACCGGACCGTGTGCGCGTGATCGATTGGTTCGGGGACCTGGCCTGGCTGTATGAAGATTCCCTCGCCTCAGAACTGCGTGAAATTGGCCCGGTCACGGTTCCTTTCGGGATGTCCACCAAAAAGCCGGCGGTGCGCGAACAGATCGCCGAAGATATCCTCGACCTGGTGGGCGGGCGCGCCGATCTGGGAATCGACCGGGACCTGCTGGCATCCTGGGCCCGTTTCGCCACCCCGCGCGATCCCAAAGTCGCCGCGCATCCGGTAGCTTCCTGCCCGCATCTGTACGCCCACCTCGATGAGGCCCAAACCTGGGTCTCGCTGCATCACCGCATCGAGGAAATCGATCAGCGCATAGCGGCCTTCACCGATTCGGCGGGGCGGGAATTTGATGCCACGGCCGCCGTCTTACGCGAGGTGGGGGTGCTCCAGGGTGATAATGACGCCATCCGCATGGGCCCGGGCGCCGCGCAATTACGCGAATTGCACACCGAGGCCGACCTGCTCATGTACCAGTGCTTGGCGCAACTCCCCGAAGGTAGCCTGGACGCACCTGCCCTAGCCGGATGGGTCTCCATGTTTTTGGCCGATGACCGCCTGGGAAGTGCGCTGCCGCGCGAGGCCCGGCTTGTTGATGCCGCCCGCGTAGCGCGCGCGGAAGTCCAGTACCTGCAATCTCTGGAGCTTCAATACGGGATTACCCGCACGCCGGATCTGAGCCCGGGCTGCGCGGACGTGTTTGCGGCCTGGGCCGGGGGAGTGGGCCTGGAAGCCTGCCTAGAATCAGCCCACATGACCGCCGGGGATTTCATTTCCGCCGCGCGCCGTATTATCGATATCCTCGGGCAGGTCACGGTAGCAACCGAAGGAACCTGGCTGAGCGATATCGCGCGCCAGGCCCGTGACCTCATGCGGCGATCGGAGCTCATGTGAGCGGTGTTCTCTTGCGGCTGTGCGGCGCGGTCCTGGCCGGGCTCGGGCTCTTCGCTGCTTTCCCGCCCCTGAGCTACGGGATCCTCGCACCGGTGAGCATCGCCTTCCTTCTCCTCGTTGCGGCACACTGTCGCCCCAGCGCCGGCTTCGGATACGGGCTCCTTTCCGGATGCATATTTTTCTCCCTGCATTTTTCCTGGGCCGGGGAAGCCTCCGGGGCTCTCATTCCCCAACTCGCCCTCGCTTTTTCGCAAGCACTGTTTACCGGGCTGGTGGTGGCCACCTGGAACGCTATGTGCCGGGCGCGCTGGACCCGCTGCCCGCTCCTCTTCCTCCCCGCGGTAGCCCTGGTGTGGGCAGGCGCGGAACTGGCCCGCTCCCTATGGCCCTTCGGCGGTATCGCCTGGGGAACCCTCGCCTTTTCCCAAGTAGATAGCCCGCTGGTGCGGCTGGCACCCTGGGGTTCCACCATGCTGGTCTCCGCCGCGGTGGTCATCTGCGGGGCTGCCCTCAGCCTGGCCCTGATGCGGGTGCGCAGCGGGCGGCTCTTCGCGGGCGCGAGTCTCGCCCTCAGCGCTGCACTGCTCTTCGCCCTGCCCTGGGCCCTTCCGCTTCCCGCCACCGCACCCACCGGCTCCCTGCGCATCGGCTACGCGCAGGGGATCGTCCCGCGGGCGGGCAGCCTCCCCGAGGGCCGCGATCAAGCCCTCACCGTGACCGAGAATCTCAGCGCCGCCACCCGCGCGATTAACCCGGAGGATGTGGACCTGGTAGTTTGGCCGGAATCCGCCTCCGACCACGATATTCGCGAACATCAGCGCGCCCGCGCCCTGGTCAGCGAAACCTCCACCTACCTGGGGGTTCCGATGCTCCTGGGAACCCAATCCTATGAGCGTGATGCCACCGGGCAGGCAGTGAGCCGCACGAATGACCTTGTTGTCTACCTGCCCACCGAGACCGGGGGAGAGGTAAGCGCTGTTTACAGCAAGCAACACCCGGTTCCCTTCGGAGAATATATGCCCTACCGGGATTTCTTCCGCAAATTCAGCTCCGCCGTTGATCTGGTCTCCGTTGATATGCGGGCCGGCACCACACCTGCGGTCCTTGATATTCCGGTGGGGGAGCGCGCGCCAGCGGAGGGGTCCGCCCCGGCGGAGAGCCCCGCCGGTGGCGAAACCGGCACCACGGGCGCGCAGGGTACTACCGTGCGCCTGGCCACCCCCATTTGTTTCGAAGTGGCGCTGGGCGATGTGGGATCTGAGGCGATCCGCCAGGGCGCCCAACTTTATGTGGTGGCCACTAATAATGCGTCATTCGGGGATAGTGCCGAATCGGCCCAGCAATTCGATATGGTTCGTTTCCGGGCGGTCGAATACCAGCGTATTGCGCTCCAGGTGTCCACCGTGGGAATTTCCGGCGTCGTCGAAACAAATGGTGCGGTACGCGAACGCACCGAACCGTGGACGCAAGCAGCGCATACCACCACCGTCGCCCTGCACGAAGGTCTCACGCCGGCGGCGCGTTTCTACCCGTACTACCGGGACGGACTTCTGGCTGCGGCGGCCGCGGCTGGCGGTATAGCATGGGTGTGGTACGCAAGGCTGCGCTGGAAGAAAGGTTAGTCGTGCACGTTCTCATCACGATTCCCACGTACAACGAGGCGGAGAATCTTCCGCGGATTATCGAACGGGCCCGGCGGGCCGTACCCGAGGCGGATATCCTCGTGGTTGATGATAATTCACCGGACGGTACCGGGAAGATCGCAGATGAGCTGGCCGGGCGCGATGAGCACATCCACGTGCTGCACCGCACCGAAAAAGACGGGCTCGGGCGCGCCTATATTGCGGCTTTCGGCTGGGCGATTGAGCGCGGCTACAGCCACGTGGTGGAAATGGACGCCGATGGTTCGCATCATCCCGAACAGCTGCCCTTGCTGCTCGAACGCGCCGCGATGTCCGATGCGCCGGATTTGGTCATCGGTTCGCGCTACGTGCGGGGCGGGAAAATTGACGGCTGGTCCAAGCCCCGCGAGGCGCTTTCGCGCCTGGGTAACCTCTATATTCAAGGGATGCTCGGGCTGCCGGTGCGCGATGCCACCGCGGGCTACCGCGTCTATCGCACGGATATCCTCGAGCGCCTCAACCTGGACACCGTGGAAGCGCGCGGCTACTTCTTCCAGACCGATATGACCGACCACGTGGCGCGCTGCGGGGGCCATATCGTTGAAATGCCCATCACTTTTTCGGAGCGTGAGGCGGGGGAGTCGAAGCTCTCCGGCTCGGTCTTCACCGAATCCCTCAAGCGCACCACGGTGATGGGCGTCACGCGGCGGGGGAGGCAGCTGGGCAATCTCGCGAAACGCGTGGTTACTCAGCTGCGCCGGCCGCGAGACTGAGCGCCGCGGAATTGAGCGCCGCGGTATGGGGCTCGGCGCTGCAAAGCCGAGGCGTGCGGCCGGCACGCCGCGAAACTGAGCGCGATTAGCGATTGCGCCGCAGCCGCAGCTTTCCTTCACGCAGCAGCTCGAGGCGTTCCTCCAGCAGCACCTTGAGCTCATCTTCATTGCGGCGTTCCAGGAGCATATCCCAGTGGGTGCGCACCGGCTTGGGCGGCTTGCGGTCGTCCACGCCTTCGCCCTCGATGAGCTCGGCTTCCACGCCGCAGCGGCAGGTCCACGCGGTGGGAACCTCGGCGTCCACCGCCATCGCCACGCCAAATTCGTGGCCGTTCTTGCAGCGGTATTTCACCTGCTGGCGGTCCACAAAAACCACATTGTCATCAGTTTCGAGCGAATTAGCTCCGATGCGCATACCGCGCAACGAACGTTCAGCCATCGTGCTGTCCTTCCTCGCGAGCATGCCTGCTCGCGTTACGTTTCTCCGTTTCCATATTAACGACGACGCCGCGGGTCCCGGTGCTTACGTCCCCGAATCGGGCGCCTTGACGCGTTAAAGAGGGGCTGGACAGAAATCCGGTACCCTCGCGCTACTTGCCGATAATGTACATTATGTCAAAACGCGGCCGGGCGACACCGCGAGAGGGATAAGTTGAGCCCCCGCTCGCCCCCCTGCTGATGCCCCCGCTCGCCCGCTCTCCACTCTCATATACTGTTCCGCCGGTCGTTCACACTCTGGACTATCAATTTTGATTATTTAAGATATTCGGCAAAATTGCTGGCATGCCGTTGAGCTGGGCTCATATTTCTATGCCCGGACCCGCGGCCAGCTATCAGGAAGGATATGTATGGCTGAGCAACCACGCTGGCGCCGATTCGGCGTCACCTGTGCGTGTGCCGCCCTCGTTGGCGGCGCCCTCGCTCCCGCAACCGCGGCGGCCACGGAATCAGATGGGCACGATCCCCTCGATATCCGCGCTACCGTTGCCGCGGCGGAAAGCGATCCGAATTTCACCGGCAAATGGTTTATTGAACTCAAAAGCGAACCTCTTATTCGAGGTGGATCCTCCGCTCGCATCGCGGGCGAACAGCGGGAATTCACCCAGACGGTCGAAGATGACGGTGGCGAGGTGGATACCTCCTACCAGGACGTGTGGAACGGCGTGACCGTCGAAGCCGATTCGGTGGAACTAGCGCGCTACGTTAATGACGCTAATGTGATCGGTGTTTACCCGGTGCTCACGGTGGAACGGCCCGCCGAAGTTGAATCTGATGCGGAAATGAACCGCTCCGGCGAAACCCCCGATATGTACTCCGCGCGGGATATGACCGGCGCGAGCGTAGCCAATGAGGAATTCGGCGTCACCGGCAAGGGTGTGCGCGTGGGAATCATTGATTCCGGCGTGGCCATCGATCACCCGGCTTTCGGCGGGAACGGCGTCAAGGGCGAGCGTGCTTTCCCCAATGACAAGATCGTGACCGGCTACGATTTCGTGGGCGATTCCTTCAATACGGATCGCAGCGACCCGAATTTCCAGCCGGTCCCCCACCCGGATGCTCTTCCTGATGACTGCGGGGCGGGCGGCGGGCACGGCTCGCACGTGGCCGGCATCGCCGCGGGTAACGACCCGGAAAGCACGTTCAAGGGCGTGGCTCCCGATGCTGTCATCGGTGCTTACCGCGTTTTCGGATGCACGGGTTCCACCAGCTCCGAAGTGATTCTCTCCGCGCTCGAACGCGCCCAGCGGGACAAGATGGACGTTGTCAATATGTCCATCGGCGCGGCCTTCGCGACCTGGCCTAACTACCCCACCGCGGTGGCCACGGAAAACCTCGTTGCCTCCGGCGTGGTGGTAACGGCTTCCCAGGGTAATTCCGGTGCTAAGGGCATTTTCTCCGGTAGTGCTCCGGCGGTGGGCCCCTCGGTTATCGCGGTAGGCTCCGTGGATAATACCCACGTGCTGCGCCCGGTCGTGATGTTCAACGGCGGGCCTGAGGGATTTGAGAATGTTACAGAATCTCCCGCGGTGCCCACGGCGGGTAGGCTCGACGTCGTCGCCTATCCCGAAGGGCAAAAAACCGGTGCCGTTGATCTTCCCGGAACACCGTTTACCGGGAAAGCAGTGCTTGTCTCGCGCGGAACTTCGACCTTCTACCAGAAGGCGCGTGCCGCGCAGGACGACGGCGCCGCAGCGGTCATCATCTACAACAACCAACCCGGCACCCTCAACGCAACCATCGCCGGAAACCCGCCCGTCACGATCCCGGTCATCGCGGTCACCCAGGAACAGGGCGAGCGCTTCGAAGAGGCCGCGACTGCCGGAAACGCCAGCCTGGAATGGACGGACGCGAAGCGAGTAGCCACCTCCCCCACCGGCGGGAAAATTTCCGATTTCTCCTCCTGGGGCCTAGCTGCGGACCTCCAGCTCAAGCCGGATGTGGTCGCCCCGGGCGGCAATATTTATTCCGCGTGGCCGGTTGATGATGCCGTGACGCCCTCGTGGAAGACGATTTCGGGTACCTCGATGGCAGCCCCGCACGTGGCCGGAAGCGCGGCCCTGCTGCTCCAAGCCAACCCGAAGCTCACGCCGGCCCAGGTGCGCACAGCCTTGCAGAATACCGCCGACCCGGTGACCGTGGACGGCAGCGCGGATGCCCCGAAGCTCGCTACCCACCGCCAGGGCGCCGGCCTGGTGAATCTGCCCGCGGCCCTCGCTGCGGTCACGGAACCGGGCACGAATGGCGGCGGTGCTCCCACCGCGATCACGCCCGCGAAGATTTCGCTGGGCGATTCGGATGTGCAGGAAACGACGACGCTCACCGTGCACAACGCCTCGGCAGCGCCCGTCACCTACACCTTCACGGCGGATACTCACGTGCGCGCCACCAGCGGACCGCACGATCGTTTCACCACCTACAACGGGACCGATGCGCAGGTGGCGATTAACCCCGCGCAGGTGACGGTGCAACCCGGGGCGGATGCACAGGTGCAGGTCTCGGTCACCGATCCGACGAATGTGCCCGAGGGTGCGATCTACGGCGGTTATGTGGTGGCCCACGGCGATGATAATTCCACCTACCAGGTGCCTTTCGCGGGCCTCAAGGGCGATTATGAAAATGCTTTGCAATTCCTCCACACCACGTGGAAGGTCAAGGATATTCGCCCGGATATCGCCCAGAAGCGCCCGGATTTGGCGAATCTGCTCGCCTACGATCCCCCCTCGCTGACCAAGCTCATTGCCTGCCCCAACCCGGCCACCATCTACAAGGGTGAGTGCCTGGACAAGGGTGCGCAGTACTCCAACGCCCCCAATTCCGAGCTTTTCGCCTACGCCATGGACTACGCCAACGGCGCGGTTCCGGTAGTGGAATACCATATCGATTCCCCGGTGCAGAAGCTGGAGATTCGGGTCTTCCACGCGAACGAGGATGGCTCGAAGGGCGCCCCGGTTTCGGAAAATAATGTGGTGCATAGCGAGGACGGAGTGGGCCGTACCGATCTGGGGCGCTTCGCCTGGGACGGCACCTACCTCGAATCCGCTTCGGCGACGACGCGCACCGCGGCCGCCCCGGGTCGCTACGTCTTCGAGTTGCGGGTCGTGAAGGGCACCGGCGGGGGAACAACTGAGCCGAGCGGTGAGACCCTGCCCGGTTTCACCCGCAGCTCCAGCCAAGAAACCTTCGTGACGGCGCCCTTCTGCGTGAAGGAATGCACGACGCCGCAGCCGACGCCCACGCCGGAGCCTACCCCGAGCGAGAAGCCGGAGCCGAGCGCTCCCGCGCCGAGCCCGAGTGTTGAGCCGACGGTCGATCCGACCACGCCCGCTCCGGTGCCGACGCCTTCGGTGGAGCCGACCGAACCGGCACCGAGCCCGAGTGACAAGCCAGAACCCACGCCCGTTCCGGAACCGACCCCGGTTCCTACTCCGAGCGTGGAGCCCACGGCCGAACCTCCGGCGCCCGAGCCCAGCGACCAACCGGAACCGAGCGAGGAACCGAGCGAACAGCCGAGCAAGCCGGCCACTCCCCCGGCCTCCCACGGCAATACCTTCTTCGTCTCCAATAACTGGACGGCGACCGTGGCTTCCGTAGTGTTCTCTTACGGGCGCGCTGGCGACGAGGTCTACGTGGGTGATTTCGATGGGGATGGGAAGGATACTTTCGCGGTGCGCCGCGGGAATACCTTCTACGTCCAGAACTCGCTGGTTGGTGGGAATGCTGAGCAGGTCTTCTCCTACGGGCGCGCTGGTGATGAAGTCCTCGTGGGTGATTTCGATGGGGATGGGAAGGATACTTTCGCGGTGCGCCGCGGGAATACCTTCTACGTCCAGAACTCGCTGGTTGGTGGGAATGCTGAGCAGGTCTTCTCCTACGGACGTGCCGATGACCAGGTCTTTGCCGGAGACTTCGACGGGGACGGGAAGGATACCTTCGCGGTGCGCCGCGGCAACACCTTCCACATCACCAACCGCCTCACCGGAGGAGATGCAGAAACGACGCTCGCCTACGGGCGCCACGGCGATGCGGTCTTCATCGGGGACTGGGACGGTAACGGAACGGATACCCCGGCTGTGCGCCGCTAAGGTAGCGCCGGCCCGGGCCCGCTAGCCCAAGAAAAATCCCGGTTACCTCACTGCTCAGGCAGCAGGGGTAACCGGGATTTCTTCGTTATATAGGAGTTCGCGGAAAAGAATAAAACTGCTGGAAAGCTAGCTAGAACACCAGCTTCCCGTTGCTACCTCGCTACGCTCCGCGGCGGCGCTTCGCGAGGCGGCGCTGGGCCAATTCATCGACCACTTCTTCTTCAGCGCGTTCGGTAGGAAGCTCGGAAAGCGAACCCTGGATCTCACGCCAGACCCGGCCAACCGCGATACCGAAAACAGCCTGGCCGCCCTTGACCAGATCGATCACTTCATCATCGGAGGTGCATTCGTAAACCGAAGCGCCGTCGGACATGAGGGTAATACCGGCCAGATCTTCCACCCCGCGATCCTTGAGCTGCGCAATAGCGACCCGAATCTGCTGGAGTGATACCCCGGTATCCAAGAGGCGCTTGACCACCTTGAGGACCAGGATGTCTTTAAAGGAGTAGAGACGCTGGCTGCCGGAACCCGAAGCATTCTGCACGGTAGGCGACACAAGACCGGTACGATCCCAGTAATCGAGTTGGCGGTAGGTGATGCCTGCGGCCTTGCAGGCAATCGGACCGCGGTAGCCGGTTTCGGCGTCAAGCTCGGGAAGAGGATCGCCGAAGAGCATCGGTTGGGTACGCCGATACGTCGCGTCCTTGGCAGTCGCGTCGCTCATAGTCTCTCCGTTTCGCAGCGTGGATTCTGGCCGGTTGCCAGTGTTAGCTACCACGATATAGCAGCCCGGCCAGCGGGTCAGCGCCCGGCGCGGCGTGTCTAAAGCTCAACTTGAGCTTTAGGGTAAGGCGCCGCAAGAAAGCACTGTTTACTACTCCCCTAGCCTACCGCACCCCCACCCAAGATTGGCTAGTTTCCAACGCTTAAAGCCCGCGGCGCCGGCACGCTCCCACGCGAGAAGCGGCCGGCGCCGTCGTTCCTATCGCGATGTGATAAACGATACACGCGATGTTATTGTGAAAATTGAGGCGGCTGAGGCGAGCAGGCGAGATGCCACTCGCCCGCCCCAGCGCCTACCTCATCTAGCCTTCATAGGCGGCAATCTCGGCGGCGATGCGCTCCTTGAGGGAGGCCGGAGCCCAGGAAATATCCACCGCATTGCGCGCGAAACGCTTGAGGGTCTCCTTATCGACCCCGGCTTCGTCCGCCACGCGCTGGTAATTCTCCGCGATATACCCGCCGAAATACGCCGGGTCATCCGAATTGACGGTGACCTTGACCCCGCGCTTATCCAGCTCGGTGAGCAGCCCCACCTTGGAGCCGTCGGAAACCCAGGTATTGGAGATCGGGCAGGAGGTCAGGCCGATACCGCGGCTGGCCATGTACTCCACCAGCTCCGGCTTTTCCAGCACATTGGTGCCGTGGTCCACGCGGTCCACCCGCACGTCCTCGAGGACCTGGCGGATATGCTCGGCCGAATCGGCAATATCAACATCGCAGTGCATGGTGAGCTGATAGCCCAGCTCGCGGGCCTTGGCGAAGACGGCCGCGAACTTGGCGGGCGGGTTGCCGGTTTCATCCGAATCGAGCCCCACGCCGATAATCCACGGGCGGTACGGCAGCGATTCCAGCAGGGTCGCCATGGCGTATTCCGACTGGAAATCCCGCAGGAAACACATAATGAGAGCGCTGTCCACCCCCAGCTGCTCACGCGCCTCAATTTGGGCGCGTCGCAGCCCGGAGATCACGGTATGGAAGTCCACCCCGCGCGAGGTATGCGCCTGCGGGTCGAAGAACATTTCCACGTAGCGCACGTTCTGGCGCGCGACCTTTCGGAAATACTCCATTGCGAGGTCGTAAAAATCCTGCGCGGTGAGCAGCACGCTCATACCTTCGTAATACGCGTCCAGGAAGGAAGCGAGGTCATCGAATTGGTAGGAAGCCCGCACCTCCTCCTCGCTCGCGTAGGGTAGCTCCACGCCATTGCGCGCGGCGAGCTTAAATTTGAGATCGGGTTCCAGGGTTCCTTCAATATGCAGGTGCAGCTCAACTTTGGGCAGGCCCTGTACGAAGGGCGAAATCGCGGTCATATTTTTCCTTTCTGCGTGGTAACGTTCGCGCGGTCGCGCACGTTTACCGCGCTGCAATAACGGGGTCGACGACGTTGAATGTAACGCAGTCAATGAGGCCAAGATCGGTGATCGCCCAATCGGGAATCGCGGTGATGGACAGGAAGATGAGCTGGCCGAAGGGCGAATCGAGCTCCGCACCCAGCACCTCGCGGGCGGCCCGGTCCATTTCCGCTTCGGCGGCGGCCATATCCTCGGCAACTAGGTCGGCAACAATACCGCCCACTGGGAGGGGCAGCGAGGCAATAACCTCACCGTCGCATACCGCAACCTGTCCCCCGCCCAGGCGGGCCACTTCATTGATTGCCAGGGCAATATCCTCCGGGTTCACCCCCGCGCACACCACATTGTTATCGTCCGGGGCCGCCGAGGTGGCAATTGCTCCGCGCTTGAGGCCAAAGCCCTGAATAAAAGCAACGGGCAGATTCGTGGTTTTGCCGTAGCGTTCGGCCACGCATACATAAATGGCATCCTGGGCGATATCGGGTTGCACCTTGCCATCCACCACCGGGAGTTCGACCTCCGCGCCGGGGCGCTTGAAGGCAACGTCCTTGGAGAGCACGATGGTGCGCACCCGCGCCGAGGTAGCCGAATCGGCAACCGGAACAGCGATGCGATCCGCGCTCACCGGGGCGAGCTTAAAGGTATCGAGCACCGTGGCGGTGCGCTGCGGGGCCTGCGGTGCCCGTACGGCGGCGCCATTCTGCGCCACGATCCGCCCACCCTTGAGGACGGTGCGGGGCCGGAAATCTTCGAGAGAATCAACGAAAAGGATATCGGCAAAGCGCCCCGGGGCGATAGCGCCGATGCGGTCATCGAGCTGGAACATCCGGGCGGTGTTAATGGTGGCCATCTGGATTGCGGTCACCGGGTCAATTCCCTTCTCGATGGCCAGCCGCACCACGTAATCGAGGTGGCCGCGGCCCAGAATATCGGTGGCGGTCACATCGTCGGTGCAGAAACCAACCCGGTGGGCCGGCGCACCCATCTCGGTAATGAGCTTAATGTTTTCCGCGAGCATGGGGGCGGCGGTGGATTCCCGGATGAGGATATTGATGCCGTTACGCATCTTTTCCAGCTCTTCTTCCGGAGAATACGATTCGTGACATAGCGTTACGCCGGAGGCCGCGTAGCCGGCAACCCGGCGCGCATCCACGAGCGGTGCGCAGCCGAAGGCGTGCAGGCGGTTTTCTTCGGCCAGGTCCATGGCGGTGAGGACTTCTTCATCTCCGTATTCCACCATTTCCTGCACGGTTTCCCACAGGCCCACGCATTCGGGCATGCGCTGTACTTTCCGGTGATCTTCCACGGCGAAGCGGTGCCCCACGGTGGATTCGGGCACCGTGTAGGGTGCCTTGGCGGGCGCGCCCCACCATACTCGCATGGAGGATTCTTCGGCTTCGGCCAGGAATTCCTGCACGCCTTCTAGGCCGGCGGATACTAGGATCTGGTCCAGGCCGGAAATCACGGAGGTGGTTCCGTAGCGGGATACCAGATCCGCGAACATGGTTACGGAAAGTTTGGAGCATTCGATGTGCTGGTGCCCGTCAATGAGGCCGGGAGTCAGGTAGGCGCCGTCGGCATCAATAACGGTGGTATTCGGGCCGCGCTGCGCGTCCACGTTCCCCACCGCGGCCACGCGCCCGTAGGCGATGGAGACGGAGGCCGGGTAGGTTTCCCCGGTGAGCACGTTCACCAGGATTCCGTTATCAATAATGGTATCGGCGTGGGCGCGCCCGTAGGCGACGTCGAGAAGCTGACGATGAGGCATGGGTTCTCCTAAAAACTATGAGGGTCGGGGCGGATGTGGCTGTTGCGCGGCCCTTAGGCAGCGGTAATAAAGGCGCGGCGGGCTGCGCGTTCACGTTCACGCACCGGCCGCAGGGCCAGGTAGATGAGGGTGGAGGCGATCACGCCGGCGGGAATAGACAGATCGGGGGCCGCGGCGGGCACGTCCACGAGGAGCCGAGTAAGCGGACCCACCAGGTAACCCGAGTTCGTGAACAGCGCCGAGCAGAGCATCCCGCCCAGCAGCGCGGCCATTCCGGACCAGCGCACCCCACCGCTGCCCCAGTACGGGCCGTGGGATTCAATGGCTAGGCCGGAAAGATGGTAGGTGCCGCGCCGTGCCACCCAATCGAGCAGATACACGGTCACCCAGGGAGCCAGCCAGATACTCAGCGAGGCCGCGAAAGCGTTGAGGAGGCTGTAGAAAGCTTCTTGCTGGATCGCGAAAATGCAGATGGCCACGCAGATAAGGCTGTCAATGCACACAATCACCATGCGCGGCACGTGGATGCCGGCCGTCTGCAAATTTAGGCCCGAGGAATAGAGGTTGGTGCCGTTTTGAAGCAGCAAACCGACCATCACCAGGATGAGGAAGGGCACCGCGAAGGCCGGGCTGAGGATGGCCGGGACGGCCAGCGGATTGGACAGCTCCACCTCCGCGGGAACCGCCACGGTTGCCATCGCGGCGCCGAGGGTCTGGAGCAGCACATAGGGAATGAACCCGCCCAGCGCCGCCCAGGTTCCCACTGCTAGGGGCGAAGAATCAGCGGGCAGGTAGCGGGAGAAATTCGCGCCGCTCGGTGCCCAGGACAGCCCACCCGAGACAATAACGAGCGAGGTTGCCGAAATTAGGGTGAAAAGCGAATCGGTGCCAGCCGAGGCACCCGGCGCGGCCTGCGGAATAATGAGGGCCGCCAGCACAAGAAAAGCCACCGTGAAAATCATGGTTGCGTATTTTTGCGCTGCCATGAGAATCCGGTGGCCGAGAAGGGGAAGAAGAAGCTGAATCCCTGCAAGAAGAACGACGACGGCAATCTGCCCGCCGCCCTCTAAGGCAATGCCCGCGCGGGCGAGGAGCGCCTCACAGGCGTAGTAAACGAGAATGAGTCCCCCGGCTTCGAAGCCGATGAGCATAAGCCAGGACAGCACTCCATTAATACGAGCTCCGCGGGTACCGAGTGATGCCCGCGAAATGGTCATCGTGGTGGTACCGGTGAGTGGCCCTTGAATGGAGGTAAGCGCGAGAAGCGGATAGGCAATAACGTTGCCGATCACAATAACGGCGAGCGCCTGGGTGAATGAAAGTCCGTAGAGCAGCACCAGCATGGCGCCGTAGGACACGGTAAAAATATTCGTGGTTGTGCCCGCCCACAGGAAGAAAAGATCGCGGGGGCGACCGTACCTTTCCCGGGGAGAAACAAGGTCAATACCTTGGGTTTCCACAGAACCTGACATTAATTGTCTCCTGCTAGTTGAGGTGCCCAGCATGACCTGGGTTCGGTTCAATCGATATGAAGTTGTACTGCCACCCTACTCCTGGGTGGGCGGTGCTGTCTGCCCGGCGTGGCTCACTTTTGCGCAAATAGCGCCGTGAGCTGCATTTTCAGGGGCGCGAAGCGGGCGGCGCGTGACGTGTTTTCCGGCTGCACGCAATGCGATTTAGCGCAGTTCCACTTCGACGTTTTCCGTGAGCAGAGCGCCGTAAAGCCGGGCGATGGTGGCGCCATCCTCGGCGGCCTGGTTGAGGGCGCGTTCGGAGGCAACCGGGGTTTTCTTTGCCAGCTCGGTGGCCAACTGGGTGGTAATCATCACGGCCTGGGCGTGCGCGGAATTCTTGACGCTGCGAATCTGGCGCAGATCATAGCCGGCTTCCAGAAGCATCACGCAGTAGCGCACAATATCCGCCGATTGCGCGGAGAGGCGCCCGCGCGCATCGGTGGCGAGGATTCCCGCGGTGACCAGCTCTTCAATCGTGCCCAGCGCCGCTCCGGTCATATCGGCCAATTCGGCTTGGGTGATACGTTCGCCCGGTTTCGGGCGGCGTACTTCCGGTGCGGCGACGGTGCGCATCCCCCCGGGGCGGCCCGGTGCCTCGATGATGCCTTCATCGAGCTGGCGCAGCTCTTCCCGGATTTGGTCGAGGGGCAGGAAACGGTCACGCTGTTCCCTCAGGATAAAACGCAAACGTTCGGTATCGGAGGTGGAGAAAAGCCGCTGATTGGTTGCGGTGCGATAGGGAGAAATAAGGTCGATGGATTCGTAATGTCGGATTTTCGAAACCGAGAGCATGGGGAATTCATCGGTGAGGGCACGGCGAACTTCCCCGATACGCAGGGTTGGTTCGTGGCTGAGGTCATGGGGCCAGGTGCTCGGGCTGCCATCTGCCCGCATGCGGCGCGGAGCGGAAGTGGGCGGGAAGGAAGAATCCGGGGTGGCCGTAGAAGCGCGAGATATCACCGGTGTATCACGCACCGGCTCGCGAAGCGTAGAAGGTCAAACGGAATTTTCCGATTTGGATTTCATCGCCGGTGCGGAGCACGGCATCATCCACCCGTTCCCGATTAACGTAAGTGCCGTTGAGGGAGCCGGAATCACGCACGTGGAACGTATCGCCACGGCGGAAGAACTGCACGTGTTTGCGGGAAACCGTAACGTCGTCAAGGAAAATATCAGCGCGTGGGGAACGCCCCGCATTCGTCACTTCCCCATCGAGGAGGAACCGGGCCCCGGAATTCGGGCCGGATAGTGCAATGAGGAGTGCGGAACCTGCGGGGAGGGCATCAATGGCGGTGCATTCTTGGGGGCTGAGATGGCGTTCGGCTACCGGTTGATCGGGCTGCGCGCCAATAGCGGTGAAGCGAGATGTTTCCGTGGGCGCGGGTGCGGCCGACCTCGGATCAAATTGTTCAGCCATATGCCTCTCCTTCACTGCCCTGGAGAACTCACTCCGGCGCCTCTTTATCGGTAACAATCCTATAACGATTTGGGGCTATAACTCTAGTGAGGCATCCGGCGCTAGACGTATTGCGGCGCTGTGCCGTACATGTCGCGATGCTGCGCTGTACTTATCGCAACAGTGCGTCGGGCATATCAAGCCACTGTGTCAGGCATATCGCAGCACCGCGCGAAGAGCGGGCTATGTCACCTTCTGGGATTTGTCTTTTTCTATTCGTTTGAGGTAATCTCATGTGGTCCACGTGGCGATGACTTGATGTTGAAATCCGGTTATTGGGGCGGGGATAGCGCTAAGTTTTCTTATCGCTTCGGGCTATGGCGCAGTTTGGTAGCGCACTTGACTGGGGGTCAAGGGGTCGTGGGTTCAAATCCCGCTAGCCCGACGTTTTCACCCGGGATGCCAGCGCGGTGCATCTCGGGAATTTTCTTATACGGGGTTTCTGTACCGGCGTGCTGCTGAGTCCATTCCGGGTAGTGAGACACGCAGCGTCGTCGTACTACAACTAAAATTTCGCAAAAATGGCGAGTTTTCAGCGATTTACGTCACACGGGACTATTGTCCGAAGAAATGCTCCACGCAAGCTGATAAAAGTCTGGGCGATTTAAGTTATGCTTAACACATGGAAAATCATCAAGATTTCAGTGGCATCCCCACTGACCTAGAGGAGCACAAGGTTGCCAGGTGGGCGTCGCTCCTCGCAAAAGCCACCTGGGTTGTCCTCGCGCTTGGACTCGTTATCGGGCTGGTCTTCTGGGCCACGGCAAGCGGAAGTACCGGGCAGGATCTTGGCGTCCTGAGCTGGTGCATCACTTTTGCCGCTTCCATCGCCTTGATGTCCATCCGCCAATTCCTGCTTTCGGAAAGGAGGTAACGGGCCATGCTCATGCAAGGTATTACGTATAACACCACCATGGCGCTCGTTGCCGGTGCGATTATGGTGCTCGTGGTTCTTTTCGCCCGCGTGGCTGCGAACCCGAATCACCGCACCCTGGCCGGGTGGGGCTGGACTTTCGTTGCTACCGGTGCCTTCCTGGGGATTACGGGTATTCATATGACCCTGACCTGGCCGCTGGCCCAGATCGACGGCGCTTTCTGCTGCTCCGTTGATAACATCACTTTCGGTGAGCCGGCTGCCTTCTACGGAATTTTGACCTTCATCGCCGGTATTGCGATTCTGCGTGCTGAAAAGCTTGCGGATAAGGGTGTGCGCCCCCTCGATCTGGTGGCCACGCTGCGTCCGCTTCTCTACGTTGCCGCTATTGGCGGCTTCGGGCTGGTGCTTTTCGGCATCGCGGGTATGCACTTCGGTATGTGGCGTCCTCCGGAAATCGAGCCGGTTGCGCGCCTCATGGCCGGATCGCTCATCGAGCCGCTGCTGGTCATGTTCCTGTACGTGGGCACCGGGGTTTCGGCGATCCTCTCCCCCTTTGTTCCGGATAGCAAGTGGGTGGCGCGTATCGCCGCTATCCTCACCTGGGGCGTGGGCATGCTGTGGATCTTCCTGTCCTTCACGGTGTTCTACAGCCACGTGGGCTTCTTCCCGCAACCGGACGGTTCCTATATCTAATAACAGTTTCTATATTTCACATTTCATGATGACGCAGTAGCGGAAACGCTAGTGCACATCACGCGATCCGCGGGGTTTGGCGGTGTTCCTGGTGAGCATCCCGGGCCCCGCGGATTGTTATTGAACGGTACTGCTCGGGGAATGAGGCGGAGGTGGATAGAGCACAACACCGTTCGTGATGTCGATAATTTTTTCGGGGAAGTCGCGGTAATCGAGCGAAAGGTATTGGTTGAGGCGTCTGGGGCCATCGTGAACAATACTCACAATCTCAATCGCAACAACGAAGAATTCATCGTATTGAGGATCATCCATTTCAATCCCAAGCTCGCCGGCATTATCACTTTCGAATGCCGCGAAAAAATACCTATATATTCCTCACCATCGGCAAAAACGATGCGATAGTACACATCCGGATGATCCCAGTAGTAGCCCTCAAGAACATCTACTTGGTCTCGTTCCTCTGGATGGATGATGCCGGTCATTCATTGTTCCTCTTGCTCAGTGTGACGGGGACGATGTGGGCCTCAATTTTGGATAGTAGGTATCGTTGCCCGAGTCGGCGAATTTGCCGGATAAACCACGGTGTTGGTCGTGATGTCAATAATCTTCTCCGGAAAATCCCGGTAATCAACCGCGAGGAAATTGCTATACCGGCGCGGGCCGTCGTGGACAATTTCCAAAATCTCGAAATCCATTACAAAGAACTCGTCGTAGAGGGGATCGTCCATTTCGATGTCGAGTTCACCGGCATTATCGCTTTCGAACGAGGTGAAGTAGACCGCCCGGTAACATTCCCCATTAGAAAAGCTGATCTCGTAAAGTGCATCAGGATGCTGGTTGTCATAATCCCATACGTGGTGAAATTGATATTTTTCTTCGGGATGAAAAAGCCAGCCTCGTTCCATTATTTCCCCTCACGGACGGCTCGATACGGTATGCGGCATTGTTCTTATTGGCACTATAGCGCAGCAGCGGCCAGGAAGCTCCCGATAGAGCCCCTGGCCGCCACTTTCTACGCGCCTTTCACCGCGCGGGGATATAACAGGGCGCGGATCCGCATCCCCAGCCGCCGTCTAGCTGTGCAGGAGAGCGAATTCCTCTTTGCTGGCGTAGGAGGTTTGGGTGCCGCGTTTTGTTACCGAATCGGCCGCGTAGCGATTAGCCATCCGCAAGGAATACTCGATATCGCCGGTGGCCACCACATAATGGGAGAAGCACCCGATAAAGGCATCGCCTGCGCCGGTGGTATCCACCGCTTCCACCGGCGTTGCCGGCAGCAGCATATCCACGCCATCGGCCACCCAGAGCACTCCCCTACCGCCGAGCGTCACAATAACGTTGCGCATCCCCGCCTCCAGCAGAGTATGCGCGGCATTGCGAATATCCGGGATAGTTTCCACCGGCATCCCGGTGAGCAGCGATAGCTCACTTTCATTAGGTGTGAAATAGGTGCAGGCCCGCACCCGGGAGAGCAGCAGATCCGGTTGGGCTGGCGCCGGGTTGAGAAGAACATCAATACCGTGTTTCACCCCGAATTCAATCGCGTAATAGACCGTTTCCAGGGGAATCTCCAGCTGTAGAACGATCAGTTTGCACCTGGAAATCTCCGCCGCCGCGGCATCAATATCGGCCGGAGTCAGCAAGGAATTAGCACCCTGCACAATAATGATGGAATTCTGGGAATCCGGATTGACGAAAATAGGAGCCACCCCCGAAGTCGCCGCGGTACGCAGCACATAGGTGGTATCAATCCCGTTGCGTTCGAAATTCGCAACCGTGTTATCGGCAAAGAGGTCATTACCCACCCGAGTCACCATCCGCACCGCCGAACCCAGGCGTGCGGCAGCCACCGCTTGATTGGCTCCCTTCCCACCGCAGCCGAGCGCGAAATCGGGCGCCTCCACGGTTTCGCCATCGCCGGGCATGCGGTTGATATAGGAAATAAGATCGACCATATTCGAGCCGATTACTGCGATATCCATTAGTGTGCCTCTTCTGCTGTATCGTTCTTCGCGCTGCGGAAATGAGAAAGCCCCGTGGCCTGCCCTTCCGGTACCAGGCCAGTATGGACCCGGAAACTTCGAGTTCCGCCAGGTTCCACCCAAATAAGAGTGCCGGCCTCCTTAGCGGCCAGGAAACCTTCGGGCCGGCTGGTTCCCGGAAGAACAAAAGCAGCCACCTGCTGGTCTAAAGTCCAGAGGATCCACCGGGTCGCCACGGGGAATTGCGCCGTCGAAAATTCTGTGAAGAAAGCGTGCCCATCCGGGGCCGCAAGCTCAAAACGCGCGCTCTGCCCGTAGCGGGGCAGATCATCGGCGAAGTACACGATCTCCGGATTGAAGCTCTCCGCACCTTCCAAGGAATCTGCATCGATTGCACCGGCGATAATCCGGTTATTCAACGCAGTCCATTCCGGCGTGGGCGTGACGTGCGCGGGAATGGAGCGGCGCAATTGGAAACTGCCCGCAGGGAGCGACTGGCGCATAATGCCGCCGGGCACGAAGGCATAATTCATATGGCACATGTACTGGAGGGGCATCGGCTGGCAGGGAGAAAGATTCTCCACATCCATACCGATGGTGAAATCGGTGGCCCCGGCACCCAGTGAAACCGTGGGCGTGGCACGGTAATGATCGCCAAATCCACGTGCGTATTCATAGGTGGATGCAAGCCGAATAGCGCCGTCGTTCCCACAACCATCGATCTCAATCCAAGCGCGATCCATCGTGGCGCAAGAAAACTCCCCGTGCAGCACGTGAGTATCGTCCGGGCTCGGGCAACCGGCCGCGAGCAAGCCGGAATGGAAAGCGAAACAGCCGTAGGTATCCGAAATCTCGCGGGCGGGGCGCGGCTGGCTGAACATATTTTTCATGCGCAGCGAGATACCGTCGAATTGGGCGTCCCAGATGATGCCGCCCATAAACGGAAGAACCTCGATATATCCGCGGGAATTATGTACGGTGAGCGCAGCAACGCCCGAAGGATAGCGCTTCGCAATCACCCGAAACTCTGGGGATTCGGCCAGGCGGCGCGGTGCCTCGGTGAACTGATCCTCACGCAGATTAATAGTGAACGTCATAATGATCTCCTTTGTTCATAACAGTGACGTCTCAAAAACACGATGGTGCGCGGTCAGGCCGCAGCGCCCGCGCGATCTTTACGATAAATAGAGAAGAAGTAGATGAGCACCGCCACGAAGCAGCACAGCGACACGATGAAGGAAGTTTGCATCGATCCGGTCTTATCCGAGACTAACCCTTGAATAACGGGGATCACCGCGCCACCGATAATGGACATAACAATAACGGCGCCACCGGTTTCCGTATGGCGCTTATCCTCGATGGCGTCGAGGGTACGCGAATAAATAGTGGCCCAGCACGGCCCGAACAGCCCGGAGGTCACGATGGCGGCGTAGACCGCCGTCATATTCGGCACCAGCACCACGTAGCTGAGGGCCGCCACCCCGGCCAGGGAATACAGCACGAGCACCAGGTTTTCGTTCAGCTTCGTCATGAGAATATTCGCGATGAATTTCCCGGTAAAGAACGCCGCGAAAGCCCACACCATGTAGTTACTGGCGGTGCGTTCATTAATGGAAGTATCGAGGGTGAGGGCGAGGCGAATCGTGAAAGACCACACCGCCGTCTGCATACCCACGTAGAGGAATTGGGTGAGAATCCCGGTGCCGAAACGCTTATTGTGAAGAAGATAGCGTAGCGTTTCGCCGATGGACGCCCGGGACTGGTGGTGCGCGGCGTTGAGCGGTTTACACGACGGCAATTGCGTGAGTGCCACCAGAATAAGTACGACGGCGAGCACCAGGATAATGAACCTATATGGCTGCAAAGTGCGCTGGAGCATTTCCTGCGCAAATTGAGTTTTCTCCAGGCCGCTCAAGTTATCAAGCTGCTTATGTAGCGCCTCCCCTTCCGTGAAAATCAGGTATTTACCGAGCAGAATTCCGAAAATGGAGCCCAGTGGGTAGAACGTTTGGGAAATATTGAGGCGCAGGGTGGAGGTGCGCCGCGGGCCAATCATGGTGGAGTAGGTATTGCAGGAGGTCTCCAGGAAGGAAAGCCCGGTAGCAATAGCGAAGAGCGCCGCCAGGAAAACGGAATAGGTTGCCATATGGGAGGCCGGGAAGAACATGGTGCAGCCGATGATATAGCAGCTCAGGCCCACTAAGATCCCGGTTTTATACGACCACTTCCGTATCACCCGCGAGGCCGGGATGGCCAGCAGGAAATACCCGCCGTAAAAAGCCGATTGCACGAAGGCGGAAGCGAAATCCGAGAGCTCGAAAATTGATTTGAATTGGGTAATGAGCACGTCATTGAGGGAGGCGGCGGCTCCCCACAGGGGGAAACAAATAGAAATAAGAATGTATTGGAGCAGCGGGGTGCGGTTGAGATAACCGTCGCGCAGCTGGAGGGAGGGATCTTTAATGAGGCCGAAGGTGGTATTGGGAACTCCGGATTCTTCTTGCGGCGTTATTGCGGGCCGCACCTGGGCTTCATTGCCCGATTGTTGTGACATGAGTAGTCCTTCTTTTTGTCAATATCCGCCCGCGGGTGGTGGGCCGCGGCGTCGCTGCCACCCCACCTCCCGGGAGGAAATATTCGGTTGTTGTTGTGTTTGCGCTTAGCGCTGTAATTCAGCGAGGATCTGGACTCCCGCGGAAGCGCCGATGCGAGTGGCACCGGCTTCCACCATCGCTCGGAAATCAGCGGCGCTGCGAATCCCGCCCGCGGCTTTCACGCCCATCTGCTCCCCCACTGTTGCGCGCATAAGGGCGACGGCGTGTTCCGTTGCCCCGCCGGAGGAAAAGCCGGTCGAAGTTTTCACGAAATCCGCGCCGGCTCGCTGGGCGGCCTGGCAGGCCCGCACGATCTCATCGTCGCCCAGCAGGCAGATCTCAATAATGACCTTGACTAGCGCGGCCGGCTTCGCTGCCCCCACCACCGCGGCAATATCAGCTTCCACGTCTTCCCAGCGGCCATCGCGCGCGGCCCCAAGATCGATAACCATATCGACTTCGGTAGCGCCGTGCTTGATGGCGTCCCGGGTTTCGAAGGCTTTGGTTGCCGAGGTACTGGCTCCCAAAGGGAAGCCAATAACCGTACATACTTTGACACCGCTACCGGAAAGCAGCTTCGCGCAGGTCTCCACCCACACCGGATTGACGCATACCGAGGCGGTTCCCAGGGTGCGAGCCTGGGCGCACAGTTCTTCAATCTCGGCGCGGCGGGCATCGGCACGCAAAAGAGTGTGGTCGATGAGCTGTGCGGGACGTGAATAATGATCGAGAGCGGGCATCATGACTCCTTTGTATGTTTCCCACCGTGACTCACGCTGATAGCCGGAAACTCCATAACCGTAGTCTCCCCTACCAGCCTCACGCTACTAATACGACACCGTTTTACGGTGTTCACGAGTGAATCTAGGTGAGAGCGCCGCCGAGTGCCACGCGCTGCCCCTTCACCGCCCCACGCACCGGAAGCGTCCATAAGCGCGCCAGCTCGCGGAAAAGTCGCCGCTGCGCGAATGCGCCGCGCGCAGATTGCCACCGATGTTCGCGAAAGGAACATATGTTCCGCGGGCGCGGGGAGCGCGTTAACCGCCTGCCCCGCGCGCCTTAAATGCCCGCCCCGCATGCCTGAAACCTCAGCCCCGCGCACCTAGCTCATCATCGTCAAAGCCCGCGCGGTTCCCACATCGGTAACCAGGCGCGACACATAACCATTAGCCAGCGCCGCATAAATAGCCTGGAGTTTATCCGGCCCGCCCGCCACCAGGATTTTTTGTTCCTTCTCGCGCAATTCGGGCAGGCTAATCCCGGTGGAACGATTATTGAGATCCGGAAGGCATACCCGGCCCTGCGCGGTAATGAAATGGGTGCAGATATCACCAACCGACGTGGTGAGCAGCCGCGTCATATCCGCATCCTCCAGGCGGAAGCCCGCCAAATAAGCCAGATTCGAGCGGGCATCCCCCACCGTATAGAGAACCACCCGGGTGCTGGCCCGCTGGGTGCGGGTCGCCCGCAAACGCGCCTTGATATCCGGATCTTCACGTTGCTGGGCGCTAAGAAACGCCGGGAGCTGGAAATACACGGCCTGCCCACCGCAGGAGGCGGCGATGCGCTCCATCACCATCGTTTCATCAATGGTGCGCACGCACGCCCCAATACAGCACGTCAGCTGAATAATCGCCACGCCTTTGCGCGGGATACGGGGCATATGGCGGGAGACCGCTTCGGTGGTGCGCGAGAGGCAGATGCCGATAGCGTCGCCGTCGCGAATCTGTTCACTGAGCACTTGCGCACCCACGCGCCCGAGGGCTTCGCGCATATCCTCCGGCGCGGAACTGGGCGGGCTGACCAGGCGCACATCCAATAAATTGAAACGCTCGCTCAACCGCGCGCACAGGAACGCGTCATCTTCGCGCGGGTCGTTCACGGTAAAGCGAACAAAGCCGCGTTTGCGGGCGTGGCTGAGCAACTTGGAGATCGTGGAACGGGCCAGGTGCATGCGCTGGGCTACCTCGTCCTGGCTGAGTCCGGAGTAATACAGTTTTGCGGCGTCGAGCGCATCAATATCCCGCGCAGAAAGCCCATCCCGCGTCACAACACCAGAGTCCACCAGCACCACCTCGTCGTACCTCATCATCGCAAGTGTAAGCGAGCCTCCGCGCGCACGTAACAACGCAGGTGCTGCGGCGTCGTTCCACCCGGGACCTGTGATTACACCCGAGCGCGGGCTTAGCGTTAGGATGGAAAGCGGCATCGGCATCAGCACGCGCCACAGCTGTGCACCGACCGATACCGCAACGGTGAGATCCCCAAGGAGAGGCGAGTAGATCTAGTGAGCCACGACCAAGATATTCAGCTCCACGACTCCGTTGACCGCACCACGGCCCGCTCCCCCGAAGATTTCGATGCGCCGCTGCGCGCGGTTGTGCGGCGCCTGAGCACGATGCTCGGTCAGGAAATTGCCCAGCAGCACGGGGAAGAAACCCTCGATCTCATTGAGAAAGTCCGGGCGGCGGCGCGCGATCTCGATTCGGAAACGGCCGCCTCAGAAGTGCAGCGTTCCCTGGATAATATGTCTACGGATACCGCCATTATTCTCACGCGTGCTTTTGCGGAATACTTCCTGCTCGCCAACGCGGCGGAACAAACGTTCCGTATCAAGGTTATTGGCGATAAGGATCCGGCTGAATCCTGGGTTCCGCGTGCGATTTCCCGTATTTATGACGCGGTCGGGCTGGAGGGCCTGCAAAAAACCGTCGATTCGCTGGATATTCGCCTCGTTTTTACCGCTCACCCCACCGAAGCGCAGCGGCGCGCCGTGCTCACCAAGCTGCGCCGCGTCTCCGAAATTGTGGAAACGGAAACCGAAGAAGGCAGCGAGGAACGCGCCCGCCAGGATCGCGAACTCGCCTCGGTGATGGAAAGCATCTGGCTCACCGACGAATTGCGCCGCGTGCAGCCCACTCCCCTGGATGAGGCCCGCAACGTCATGTGGTACCTGCGCAGCCTCTACACGGATACCCTTCCCGATGTCATCACAGATTTCCGCGACGAACTGGAACGTTACGGCGCCCACCTGCCCGAAGACGCAGTCCCGATCCGTTTCGGTTCCTGGATCGGTGGGGATCGCGACGGCAACCCGTACGTCACCGCAGATGTCACGGCCGATGTGTTGCGGCTCCAGTCCAGCACCGCTATCGATATTGCCGTGTGGTTCGTCAACCGCGCGATGCTCAGCTTGTCGATTTCCTCGCGTCTTTCGGGCGACGACGCCGCACTGCTGGCCTCCCTGGAAGAGGACTTCCGCTTCCCCGACCTCGTGGATGAAGATTCGCGAGCCCTTTACGCGGAGGAACCCTACCGGCTCAAGCTGGGTGCCATTCGCTCGAAACTCAATAACACGAAGGCCCGCATCACCACGGGTGCGGAGCATATTCCCGGCCATGACTACGCCACCGGAACGGAAATTCAAGAAGAATTCCAGTTGCTGCGCGATGCGCTGCGCCGCCACGGCGCGGAACGGGTGGCCGATGGGCTGCTCGCCACCGCCCAGCAGATTATTCACGGGATGGGCCTGGGGCTGGTCATTTTGGATGTGCGCGAGCACTCCGAGAAACATTTTGAGCTGCTCAGAGAATTATTCAATCGCTTCGGGGGGTTGGAGGCGGATTACGCCACGCTGAGCCGCGAAGAACGCACCGCGCTGCTGGGGCGGGAACTGGCCTCCGCGCGCCCGCTGGCACCCGCGTTGATCAACACCGATGATTCGCCGCTGACGGAGAGTTCGCAAAAGACGTTCGAGGTCTTCCGGGCGATTCGCCAGGCCCATAAGATTTACGGGACCGATGCCATTACCACGTATCTGGTTTCCATGACCCACGGCCCTGACGACATCCTCTCCGTGGCGCTGCTGGCCCGCGAAGCCGGGATTATTGATCTGGAAAGCGCGGAGAAGCGTGCCGATCTGGGATTTGCTCCGCTGCTGGAAGAAGTGCCGGAGCTGCGCCGGGCCGGGGAGATCCTCGATACCCTGCTCTCCGATCCTTCCTATCGGGAAATTGTGCGGCTGCGGGGTAACCGCCAGGAAGTAATGCTCGGCTACTCGGATTCCAATAAGGATGCGGGTGTGGTGACTTCCCAGTGGGAGATCCACCAGGCGCAGCGCCAGTTGCGCGACGTCGCCGCTCGGCACGGCGTGACCCTGCGTCTTTTCCACGGCCGCGGCGGTTCGGTGGGGCGCGGGGGCGGGCCCACTTACGATGCGATTTTGTCTCAGCCGTACGGCGTTCTGGACGGCGAAATTAAGTTCACCGAACAGGGCGAGGTTATTTCCGATAAGTACACGCTGCCGGCCCTGGCTCGGGAGAACCTCTCCCTCACCCTGGCCGCGGTTATGGAAGCTTCCGCCCTGCATCGCGAACCGCGTAATAGCAATGTGTCGCTCAGCCGGTATGACGAAGTCATGGACTTCCTCAGCGGGGCGGCCTACCAGCGCTATCGCGTGCTTGCCGATGATCCGGATCTGCCCGAATATTTCGTGACTTCCACCCCGGTGGAATTGCTGGGCGATCTCAATATCGGTTCGCGCCCCTCTAAGCGCACCACCTCCGAGAAGGGTTTGGATGGCCTGCGGGCTATTCCCTGGGTGTTCGGCTGGACTCAATCCCGCCAGATTGTGCCCGGCTGGTTCGGTGCCGGTTCCGGGCTGCGGGCCGCGCGCGAAGCCGGGTACGGGGAGGACCTCAAGAAGATGGTGCGCAGCTGGCAGTTCTTCCGCACCACAATGTCTAATATTGAAATGACCCTGGCGAAAACTGATATGGATATTGCCGGGCATTATGTGCGCACCCTGGTGCCCGAACGGCTCCACCATATCTACGCGGAGATTCGCGAAGAATACGAGCTGACGGTGCGCGAGCTTGAGGCACTGCTGGCCGAGGATGATCTTCTGGATACCCAGCCGGTTCTCCAGCGCACCTTGCGTATTCGTGACCAATATCTCAAACCGATTCATTACCTCCAGGTGGCGCTGCTGGCGCGGGTGCGCGCGAATGCGGCCGCTGTTGATGGGCTTTCCGGCAAGGAACAATCGGCCGATGAGCAGCGTGCCCTGCTCACCACGATTAACGGCATTTCCGCTGGAATGAAGAATACGGGATAAACGTTATGAGAACCGTATAAAGCGTGCGGCGATCTCACCGCGCGGATGAGGCTCGGAACCGGCAAAGGCGCCGGTGCTGAGCCTCATTTTTACTTTCTGTGGCTTTTATTAAGAAAAAACCTGTGTTTCGGGCGACATCGGACTTATTTTTACACTAAACTGAAACCGTGGAACGAACATATAGAAGAAGAGTGGGTAGGAAGCAACGCTTCAACGCTGACGATGTTATTCGGGCAGCGAAGGAGGTTGGCGTCTTTACCTTCACTATGAGTGATATTGCAGGCAAGATCGGCGTCGCGACCCCCGCGGTGTACCGCCTTTACGATGGCCGTCAGGACATCGTTGAGGCAGTCATTCGGCGCGCTGCCGATGAAACACCAATTGTGCACGCGGGCACAGATTGGCACGATGCCATTGAGCAGGCAGATGCGAATCTGCGGCGCACCCTGGATGATTACAACGGGCTAGGCGAGGTGCTCCTATGCAACCCGAAGCTGACGGTGCATTTCGCACGCCAGCTCCAGGGGCTCTCCCGCGCGCTCGAAGATGGCGGTTTCTCGCATCAGAAGTCGGTGGCTTTCGCTTATGTGGCAATCGGTCAGACCATTCTCCGCCATATTATGGAAAAGGCTTTCCGTTACATGAATCCGGATCGTCTGAACGTCATGGAGAAAACCGGGCCCGATCTGATCCCCTTCCTTGAGAAGGCGGCGGAGGATCCCGAGGGCGCGCTGGACGGATACGAAGCAGTGCTGCTTCGATATCTGGAAGACCGGGAGCGCTAGGCGCGGCTTTTTGCGCGGTGGCGCGATGCCGGAACGACGACGCAGCTACCGCGCACCAACCCAATCTGTACACGGGCGGGTACCGAGAAAGCGGTACCCGCCCCTTAGTTTGCTTTCATCAGGAAACTCAGCTAATTTTCCGTAAAATAATGGGCCGGGCCACGTACCTGAATTTCGGTACCTGACCCGGCCCCATGCTTAGCTCTCTTCGGCCGTTAGCCGGCTCTATCGCCGTGCAGCGGCCTCAAGCATGCTGCTGGCTATATGCTCCGCACGCCTACTTCCTGCGTGTAGCATCCGCATCGCGGCGCACCGCACCGGCATCATTGCGGCCAACCACCGCGCGCGAGCCCCATACACCCGCAAAAGCGGTGAGAATCGCGGAGAGCAACAGACCCACGAAAGCCCAGATAGCAACGGTGGAACCGGTATCGGTGACGTCCTGAGCAACCTCGCGGCCTTCCGCAACTAGATCCTTGGCCTGAGCCTGCACATCTTGGAGGGTCTTTTCCGCGTTATTAAGAGCTTGCTCAGCCTTGACCTGCGCCTGGTTGTACGCTTCCACCGCATTGTCCACGGCCTTACGAGCTTCATCCTCATTCAGGTCCGTATTGGCGGCCACGGACTTCGCTACCGCATCACGGTCAATATCCTTCGTCACGGAATCAACCCGCTTCTGGAGCGAATCTCCCAGATCGGAAAGGATCGTTTCGTAATTTTCCGGATTGACCACCAGGTCCTTGGCCGCAGCACTGATATCATCCGTGGCGCCGTCCACCTGGCCGCGCAGGTAATCAGGCTGGAGTGTTTCCTCGCCGGTATCGGCAAGGATCTTCTCCGTTTGGGCTTCCACACTATCCCACTGAACGTCGAGGTTGTCGGAAATAGCGCTGGCCGCCTCCGAAACGGCGTTCCCGGAGGCCTGCGCCACCCCGCCTACCGCGCTACCCGCGGCGTTACCCACCGAGCCAATGGCCGAACCAACCGCGCCCAGCGCGGCGGAAATACCCAGCCACACCGCAACGGTGGCCACAATAATCGTGGTGGCCCAGGTGGTCAGGCCGTGCAGCAGCCCGCCTTTGACGGCCAGCGCGCCCGTCACGTAACCGCCCAAACCTAGGGCGATCACAATGGAGCACACCGCCCACAGCCCCATGCCGAAGCCGAAACCTTCGCCGGGATTGCTGGAGGCCGGATCAAAAGTGCCCAGGCCAATCGCCGCACCGAGGAAGCTAAAGACCACCAGGGTGGCGATAGCAACGGCAACACCGGCGAAAACGGAGCCCCAGGACATATTGGTAGCCCGGCCCGGGGTGTCAGCGCCTAGGAAAGTGGAGCGCCACCCTGGCTTCG
This sequence comes from Actinotignum timonense, assembly GCF_002860685.3. Classification (GTDB taxonomy): domain Bacteria; phylum Actinomycetota; class Actinomycetes; order Actinomycetales; family Actinomycetaceae; genus Actinotignum; species Actinotignum timonense. The sequence goes on from NZ_CP136960.1 coordinate 1,656,717, forward strand.
CATCCTCGGCCGAGTACTGCCCGGCCGAAGCCACCCGGGCATCTACCGGACGTGCGGTAACTCGTTCGCGATCCGCGCGGGTATGCGCCGTCGTTGCTTCAGGGTAATCGCGCTCGGGAGTTGCCCCTCCGGGCGTAGTTGTGTGTTCTGTCATGAGTTGATCCTTAAAACTTGGCGGAAAGCGCCATGGGTGCCGGCCTGGTGGTGTCAGCCGTGGTGGCAGAGCCGTCGAAGGCGCAGCACAGCACTCTCTAGGCACCACACTAGCCACACCGCCCTTAAGTGATCAAAGCGACAGGGCACATAATGTCATTCACTTCTCAATCAGAATAACTTATAATCTTTGTCTTTATTTCTCCCCACATATCGGCTAACGTTCCACAACCAAGCCGCGAGATCGGCGCGATTCCGCAACGGATTCGTGACGAACGGATTTGCAAGGATGGCTCGCGTTTCCGTAGCCTCACCCCACCCCTCACCTCACGCCGCACCTCAGCCCAGCATCCTGCACCTACCGCTTAACACTCTGCTGCACCACCGCGTACCCGTGCAGGGTCACATCCAGGCCCCGGTTCTTGGGCTGATCCGCGGTGTTATGCGGAGCGCGTTCCCGAGCCGCGGCCCAGGCATCGTAAGAATCCTGCGCATCCCAGCCGGTCACCACGTAATAGTCCTCCACCCCGTTCACCGGGCGCCACAGCTCGAAGAAGGAGAATCCGGGCGCCGCATCCACGGCCGCCTTGCGCGCCGCGAAACGCTGCTCAATAACCTTCTCCATTCCGGGGAGGAAAGATAGGGCCACAATAGAAACAAAGCCCGCCTGCGGGGTCTGCCCGTGCTCGACTTCGGGAAGATTGACCACCTCAAATTCGAGCAGCTGCGCACCCAAGTGTGCATTATCGGGTGCCTGGCGAGCAGCGTCCATTTTGCGCGGATGCGCGGCCGGATCGGTACGCCACGCGGTGAAATCCTCTTCGGATTCCCATTCGGTGACTACCAGGTAGCGCTCCCCTTCGTTCAGCGGGCGCAGCAACCGGAAGGACAGGAAACCGGGCCGCTGATCCACGGCCCCTTCGCGCGCCGCAAAACGCGCTTCGAAGTGCTCGCCAGCACCTTCCGGAACAGAAATCGCATTGATTTTCACGACGGTCATGGAGGCTCCTTCACCTAGAACAATGGGACGTGCACCATAGTAACTCTCTTGGTGCCCGATGCTCCGCATGGTGGAAACTTCACCCTCCGCTCCCCCGCCGGTGCCACAATAGGGCGCATGCCTTCCCACGTATCAGATGTCCGCTTCGGAGCACAGATGGCCGCGGGCGCCGGCCTGGGGATGATCCCCCTGGGCATGGCCTTCGGACTTCTTGTTATCCAGTACGGCCAACCGTGGTGGCTCGCTCCCGCGCTATCCTTCTTTATTTATTCCGGTTCGGCCGAGCTGCTCGCCGTCGCCCTTATTAGCGCACACGCACCGGTCCTCACGATTCTCCTCACCATCTTTTTCGTGAACGTACGTCACGTTTTTTACGCGTTTTCGTACCCCATCGCGCAGCTCACCCACCCGCTCGCCCGCATGTATTGCGTCTACTCCCTCACCGACGAAACCTACGCCATCACCACCTCACATCCCGGCGTCTGGAATCAACGCCGGCTGGTCTCCCTCCAAGCAGTACTCCAAGCGTGCTGGGTTGGCGGCGGGCTCCTGGGAGTGGCGATTGGTGGGTTCCTTCCCGGCCAGATTCGCGGCGTCAATTTCGCGCTCGTCGCCCTTTTTATCGTGCTCGCCCTGGACGCGTTCCACGCGCGCCGCGATATTCCCGGCGTGCTCGGCGCGGGCCTCGCGTTTGTGCTGGCACAGCTATGTGCGCCGAGCGCCCTGCTGCCCGTCGCGATGAGTCTTTTCGCGCTGTTCTTAGTGGTGCGTTTCGTGGTGCGCACTCGTTTTAAGAAGAACGACGACGCCGCACGTTCCCCACGTGGCGCATCAGGTGAGGAAGGTGAGCTGTAATGACCGGCTATCTCCTTGCTGTGCTGCTGGGTTCTCTGGCTCTCATGCTGTGCCTGCGCGGGGTGCCGTTCCTTATTTTGCATCCACTGCGCCGCTCGCGCCTGGTGCGAGCATTATCGGCCTGGCTCCCGGTGGGGGTGCTGGTCATTTTGGCGCTGGCAATGGTCCGCAACGAAGTGCTTCCGGTGTCTGCTGAATCTGTGCTGCGCGTGGGCGTGGCCAGCGCGGTCACGATCCTGGCCCACGAGCTTTCCGGGCGCCGCATGCTCGTTTCCCTGGCCGCCGGCACCCTTACCTACATCGGCCTGCTCGCGATCTAGAATCTGGTGTGACGCTTGCGCCACCGGAGGCGAGCGACAACTGGTGAGGAGGATCCACATGCCAGAGGCGCGCAAACGAAGTTTCGTGATCCGGCACCCCTACCTCACGCAGATTTTTCTTGCCTATGTGATTGTCTACGCCTGGTTCATTTTACGTGTTATCCACGCTGTGTTCACCAGTTCACGATATTCATCTAGCCCAGAGGAATTCATTTTTTCATTGATCGTCCTCGCTATTTTCCCCTGGGTCACCACCTACCCGATTATCCTCACGTGTTACCAGGTGATCGCGCTGATCATCGCAATACGGGGGAAGCCGCTGCCGGTTATGGAGGCAGCGCATGATGTTTGGACAATCTTCTTAGCGCTTAGTTTCCATCTGGCCCTCATCTCTATGAGATACAGCGTGGTCTTTTATGCCGACTGGTCGGTGCAGCTCGTCAACGACCAGACGCATACGCCTATCCGCACGGGTTTTCAGCCATTTCTACTGGTGCTGTGCATTGTCTGCTCGGCAGCTTTCCTCTACGTGCGGCTCAAGCCGCTCAGCGAGATTCCACCGCTTCTCACGGTTCTCTGCTTTTCGTGCATCTATCTTGGCAACGCCATTGTTATCGCGTGGACTATTCAGACATTCCGGCCTGGCGGTCCGGAGAATCTCATCCTGTTGTTGCCGGTCACGGCGGTGCTGCTGATCTCCGCAAAAACGATCATCATGAAAATCCACGAATTTCATTCCCAAGCGCACCAAGCACCACAAGCGGTTCAGGCGGCCGGATCGGGAGTGCTCGCCTACCTGGAAAAGATTCTTTCCCGAGCTCGAAACTGGCCGCTCCTCGCCCTGCTTGGCCTGGTACCCGTGCTGGGAATCTTCCTCCTTATTCTGGTGCTTTTCGGCCAAGAACCAAACGCCGCCATCAAAGCCTTCACGGAAACAAGCGATTGGACCCTTTCGCAGCGAATCTCCCCTCCCAATACCTACTACGACGAGCACTATTTATGCACCGTGGCAGCCGGCGGTCACCCGGCGATAGTCAAACCGATCCGGGATGGCGTACGCGGCGGGCATCGCATCACCGTGAACCGCCAGCTCCTCATCGCGAATGCATTTGAACAGGTCCTGGAAGAAAAGGCCCCGAAAGCGCATCGGGCAATCCGCAGTGTCTATAACCGTTATGGCTTCCCACTCTCGCGACTCGTCCGCAGCCGCTTGGCGGCGGACGCTGTATGGATCGCCATGAAACCCCTGGAATGGCTATTCCTGGCAGTGATTTACCTTGTTGACGCCCGCCCGGAGGACCGCATCGCAATCCAATACACCGGCCGCCGCCGCGAGGACTTCACTGCCGGGTAATTTCGGACGCAAGTTAAGACCAAGTTAAGACTGAACTAATAGCGCAAGGGCTCACGACGTTCAATAGTCTCGCCAGCCCCTGGGGAGGGCCTATCTGTTTTCAGAGCTGTACTGTGCTTGTCGTACACGCGAAGTACATCTCGGAAAAACATACCTTCCTCGCCGGCACAGCGGGGCGGCGAGGCAAAGTGTGAGTCCGGGACATCGCCTCCCACAGGATGTGCGTAAGAGACACAAAACCGCCCCGAAACGGTACTCTCCCGCACACTTCGTTTCCGGGCGCGGTTCACGGCAGTTCTGGGGCCGGATCACTTCGTTTCCGGGCACGGTTCATGCGACTCCGCGAATGCAGTGGGGGAGCAGATCCGGATGTCCGGATCTGCTCCCCCACTAGTTGCGCTGTGCGCGGTGGGCGCCCTGCGCTAGCTCACCCGAAGGCAAGCCGCGCGGTGGGCGCGTGGCGCACGCTGCGGTTATGCGGCTTTAGCGCTTGACGCGTGCCGAGCCGCCGCGGGCCAGGTTCTCCACCTCGGCGCGGGTGGCCATGGTGGTGTCCCCCGGCGTGGTCATGGCGAGGGCGCCGTGGGCGGCCCCGAGTTCCACTGCCTTCTGGACATCACCGTATTCCATGAGCCCGAAGATGAGGCCGGAGGCGAAGGAGTCGCCGCCGCCCACGCGGTCGAAGATCTCCAAGCCATCACGCTGGGTAGCCTGCACGAAGCCCTGATCGCGCTTCCATGCCACCGCACCCCAGTCATTGATGGTTGCCGAACGCACCTGGCGCATCGTGGTACCGATGGCCTTGAAGTTCGGGAAGGTTTCCGCCGCCTTCTCAATCATCTTGTGGAAGGATTCCACCTGGAGGTTATCGAGGTTCTCATTTGCACCTTCGATTTCCAGGCCGAGGCAGGCGGTGAAGTCCTCTTCGTTACCGATCATGACGTCCACGAAGGGCGCCAGGGACTTATTCACTTCCTGCGCGCGGGCCTTGCCACCGTGCAGATTCCACAGCGAAGGACGGTAGTTGAGGTCATAGGATACGACGGTGCCGTATTCCTTGGCCTTCTTAATAACCGCCAGCGCCGTTTCCGAAGCCTGCTCGGAGAGGGCCGCGTAAATCCCGCCGGTGTGCAGCCAGCGCACCCCGAGCTCACCAAAGAGGTAATCGAGATCGATATCCTCCGGGGTGAGCTGCGAAATCGCGGTGTGGGCCCGGTCGGAACACCCGACAGCCCCGCGCATCCCGAAACCGCGTTCGGTGAAATTGAGGCCGTTACGAGCCGACTGGCCGATGCCGTCGTCGTCGACCCAATGAATGAAACGGGTATCCAGGCCGCCGGTGAGGATCAGATCCTCGAGCAGCAGCCCCACTTCATTACGCACCAGAGAGGTGAGGATCGCGCCGCGCTTCTGGAAGGCGCGTCGCAGGCCGCGGGCCACGTTGTACTCCCCGCCGCCTTCGGAGGCGGCGAACTGCCGGGTGGTGCGGATACGGCCGGCACCCGGATCCAGGCGAAGCATCACTTCACCCAGGGAGACAATATCGTAGGTGGTTTCCTCGGCGGATTTAATCGTCAGGGCGTCGCTCACTTGCGAATCTCCTTAGCTAGATCGGATGCTTCTTGGGACAGGCGGGTGATCTCCGCGAAGTTCCCGGAGGAAATCAGATCGCGCTTGATCATCCACGAACCCGAAACGGACAGGATAGCCGGATCGGAAAGCCATTCGGCCATATTCGCGAGCTTCACTCCGCCGGACGGCACGAAGTAGGTATTCGGGAAGGGACCGCGCAAGGCCTTGACCATGGGCAGCCCGCCCGCTTCCCCACCGGGGAAGAACTTCACCGCGGTAGCACCGTACTCCAAAGCCATCATGATTTCCGTGGCGGTCTGCACGCCCGGAAGGTAGGGAATCTGGCGTTCGGCGGCCACATCGGCCACGCCGGCGCTCCAGCCCGGGGAAACGAAGAACTTCGCACCTAGGTCCGCGGCGGTTTCCGCCTGGGCCCGGGTAAGAACCGTTCCAGCACCCACTGTCATGCCCTCAACATCCCGCATGGCCTTAATGGCTTCCCCGCCGGCAGCGGTACGGAAGGTTACTTCGGCGCAGTGGATACCGCCGGCCACCAGGGCGCGGGCGGCCTCGGGCGCCTGCGCGGCGTCGTCGATCACCACAACGGGAACAATGGGGTGGGTTTCCAGGAACGGACGAACGTCTGGAAGTTGCTGAGACACTACTTTGCCGCCTTCTTCATCTTGTCGATGCCGTCCCACAGCCCGAGGAGGTACTGGGTGCCCAGTGCCCGGTCATACAGCGGGTAGCCGGGGCGGCCTTCTTCGCCCCAAATCATGCGGCCGTGATCGGGACGCACGTAAATATCGGGGCAGGTATCGTAAATGGCTTCCACCGCGGCCTGCATATCGAGGTCGCCGTCCGCGGACCAGTGGGCCGCTTCCTTGAAGGTCTTCTCCCCCAGGTACTTGACATTACGCAGGTGGGAAGCGGCAATACGGCCGCGTTCGCCCACGTAGCGCAGGATCTCCGCCACGTTATTGGAGGGGTTGGAGCCAAGCGAGCCAATGCACACGCACAGGGAGTGCATCGGGGAATCATTGAGGGCCAGGATTTCCTTGATGTCATCCAGGCTCTTGTAGGCGCGCGGAATACCGAAGAGATCCCAAGCCGGATCGTCCGGATGGCAGGCCATCTTAATTCCGACCTTTTCACAGGTGGGGATAATGCCGTCCAGGAAGTACTTCCAGTTTTCGCGCAGCTTCTCCACCGTCATGTTCTGGTAGAGTGCCATGACTTCATCCAGCTTGGCCAGGCGTTCGGGTTCCCAACCGGGCAGGGTGAGGCCGCCGGATTCTTCGGCCGTCTTATTGACGATATCCTGCGGGGTCATGCCTTCGATTTCGGAGTGATCGTAGTACAGGCAGGTGGAGCCGTCCTCATTCACGTGGGCGAGTTCGGTACGCAGCCAGTCGAAAACGGGCATGAAGTTATACACAACTACCTTGACGCCGAATTCCGCGAGGTTTTCCAGCGTGGTGCAGTAGTTCTTGATGTATTCGTCACGGCTGGGAAGGCCGAGCTTGATGTCCTCGTGGACGTTCACGGATTCGATGATCTCGCATTCGAGTCCGGCTTCGTGAACCTGATCGATGAGGACCTTGATTTCGTCCTTTTCCCAGTTCTCCCCGGCCGCCTTGTAGGACAGGGTGCCCATAATTCCGGACACGCCCGGAATCTGCTTGATGTACTGCAGCGGAATGGGGTCGTGACCTTCGCCGTACCAGCGGAATGTCATTTTCATTAGTTGATCTCCTCGTGAATAGTGGCACGCACAGCGCCGGGACCGGCAATGAGCTTCGTGAACAGGGCTTCGACCTTCTCCGCCAGCGGAGTGGTATACAGGTCGAGGCCGAAAATATTGGCATTGGACAGGATGGGCTTGAGCGCGGCGTGAGCATCAACGCTCTCACCGAGCTTAATTCCCTTGAGGTGCCCCTGGAGTTCTTCCAGCAGCGGATCGGAAGACGGCGTGAATTCTTCGCCGTCGTCCGCGATACCGAGCAGGTACCGTGCCCACACCGCGAAAACGAGCGGGATCACGCGCAGCTTGTCCATATCCAGACCGCGGCGCTGGTATTCCTGCAGCGTGACTCCGAAACGGATCGGAATCTTCTGCGAGGTATCCATAGCGATACGGGCCGGATTGTCCGGCAGCGCGCTATTGGGGAAACGTTCCTCGAGAACTTCGCGCACGAAGTCCTTCGGATCGATAATCCCCGGATCGGTTACTACCGGCATCGCTTCATCATAGGCGAGGATATTGACCATCTTCGCCAAATCGGGATCGCGCATTTCCGAATCAATGGTCGGGAAGCGCATCACCGTACCGGACACTGCCAGTGCGGTGTGGAGCGGGTTGAGGCAGGTGGTGACCTTCATCCGCTCGAACTTATCGCAGGTTTCGCGATCGGTGATGTACACGCCGTAATCCTCGAAAGGCGGGCGTTCGGCCGCGAACTTATCTTCGATAATGAGGTATTCGGTGGGTTCGGCATTGACGAAGCCGGCAATCGGGGTGCGGCCCAGGTGGTCAATACCCATATCGGTGAAGCCGAGCCCGGTGAGGTACTCCGATACTTCTTCCGAGGGGCGCGGGGTGATCTTATCGATCACGGAAATCGGGAAGGCAACCTTGGTGTCATCACTGGCCCAGTCCAGGAATTCCTGGCTGAGCGCACCGCGCTCCACCCAACCGCGGGCGATCTGCAGCACCGAATCGCGCAGCTTATCGCCGTTGTGGGAGAAGTTATCGGCGGAGATGAAGTTAATGGGTGCCCCGCCCGCCTGGTAGCGATGCGCGAGCAGCCCGGCCAGCAGCGCCATGGTGTTCTCATGGTTGGCGAAGGGATCCGAGGCGATATCCGCGCGGGTAGCTTCGGAAAGCTCACCCTGGGAATCCTGAATCACATAGCCCTTTTCGGTAATGGTGAGGGTAACCGTGGTCATCTCCGGGTTGGTGAAGATGGAGACGAGCCGATCAAAATCGCCCTCGCGGCGAGTTGCCAGGCCATCGGCCAGGCCGGCAATAACGCGGGTATCGCGCTTATCACCGGAAAGAATAACGCCCAGGGTCAACAGGTCAAAAGCTTCGAGCTGCTTTTCCATTTCAGCCGGGTTCATCGGCACCACGCCGGTGATCGGCCAGTACTTGCCGTCCGCCAGCATGTCATCCGCGATGCGCGCCAGGAAGATCCGGAAAATATTACCTGGGCCGATATGCACCCAGCGCGGGTTGGTGCGAACGCGCTCCTGAGTTGCGGCCACATCAAAAGCCGGAACTTGAATACCGGCTGCTTCGTAATCACTCGCTTGGGAGAGCGAGCTGAGATTGAGTTTCATATACATCACCTTTGATAGTTGGATCGGGACGGCTCCACGTGCGATCCACCGGCGGCCGCCCCGCAGGAGCGCCGGCGTGCGCCGTGTTCCTGCCGTGAGGTCACCCGGTGAGTGAACACCGCTCCCGATGCCACCACCCAGTATTCCTTTATACGACGACGAACCGGCCGGGCACCCCCGCACCCGAATGTTTCCTTACGTGAAACGCCCGTTCGTACGTATGAAATGATTGTACCTCATTTTCGCGCCCGGCGGCACCCGGGAGCGGGGTGTGAAGTATTCGGATTCCGGGCCTTTTCTTATTCAACACTGACCGCCCCACGCCCCCGTTTTTATGTTTCACATATTGAAATCGCGCGGTATAATTTTCCCGGCCTGCAGTTATACCCTCGTAGAGTAAAGGAGCTTGAGGTGTCCGGTACTTCCCCTGAGGAGCGCGCTCCGCTCTCCTCCATCGATCGCGCGTTGCTCGTGGTGGAGTTTTTAGCACGCCGCGGACCGGAAGGTGCCCCGCTCTCCGATATTGCAGCCGCGGTGGATTCCAATAAGGCCACGGTCCACCACACGCTGCGCTCACTGCGCTACCGGGATTGGGTGGACCAGGACGCCGATACCGGCTACTACTTCCTCGGGGACGGGGTGGACCCGATCATTCGCTACACCACCCGCACCCAATTCGTAGTGGACCAACTCCACCCCGCCCTCGTGGCCATTTGCCACCGCTATAACGAACTCGTGCACCTGGGCAAACTCTCCGGCCAGGTGGTCACCTACCTCGATAAAGTGGAGCCAGATCGCCCCATCCGGGTGGTGTCCTTTATCGGGCGTAATGCCCCGGCGGTCACCACCGCGCTCGGGCGCGCTTTGCTGGGCGCCAATAACGTAACCGGTGCGGAAATTGACTGGTACCTGAGTGTTCCCACCGATAATCCCCCCACCCGCGCCACCATCGAGGAGTGCATCGAGCACGTGCACCGCCACGGCTGGGGTATGGAAGTGGAAGAAAACGAAGCGGGTATCGCCTGCGTAGCGGTCCCGGTGGATCTGAAAAACGGCGAGCGGGTGGCCGTGTCCGTCACCGCACCCGCCGAACGTCTGGGAGCGGCAACCCGCGAAGCGGTGGCCTACGGTATTGCCGAAGAAATCAACGCTATTTCCGGTACCACCGGCGTGAGTGTTCCGGAGGTGCTGCTGCCCCGTTCCGTGCGCTAAGCGAACCGCGGGTAGCGGCGCCCGGTGGCGGGCTTCCTGCATGGTTCCTACCACCGATACAAGTACGACGACGCAGGTTAGCTGCGCCGTCGTACCACTTCCGCTACTTCTTACGCCGTTCGCGTACCCGAACCGAAATCTGGAGCGGGGAACCTTCGAAACCGAAGGTGGCGCGCAAGCGATTTTCCAAGAAACGCCGGTAGCCTGCCTCGATGAAGCCGGTGGCGAAAAGCACGAAACGCGGCGGGCGCGTCGAAGCCTGGGTGCCGTAGAGGATGCGCGGCTGCTTACCCCCGCGCACCGGATGCGGGTGCGCGGCCGCCAATTCGCTGAGGAAAGCATTGAGTTTCCCGGTGGGAATACGCTGATCCCAGGAGCGCAGCGCCGTGGTCATGGCATTGGAGAGTCGATTGGTATGCCAGCCGGTTTTTGCCGAGAGATTGACGCGTGCCGCCCACTGGATCTGCACCAGTTCGCGCTCGAATTCGCGGTCAAGTTCGAAACGGCGTTCTTCATCAACTTCGTCCCATTTATTGCAGACGATCACGAGGGCGCGCCCGGCATCAATAACCTGCTGGATCACCCGAATATCCTGTTCGGTGAGCGGCTCTGAGGCGTCGATAAGGGCGAGGGCCAGTTCCGCTTCCGCCAGCGCGCGCTGGGTGCGCAGATTCGCGTAATAATCCGCCCCGCGAGTCTGGTGCACCCGCCGGCGAATCCCCGCGGTATCCACAAAAGTCCACGGGGTGCCATCCAGCTCGATAACTTCATCAACCGGGTCGCGGGTGGTTCCGGCAATATCGCTGACCACCGCGCGGGTTTCCCCGGCCAGCTGGTTGAGCAGGGAGGACTTGCCCACATTCGGGCGCCCCACAATAGCGACCCGGCGCGGCCCGCGCCGCTTGGGGCGGGCCGGCACCTCGCGTTCTTCCGGAAGCGCACGGATCACCACGTCCAGAAGATCACCCGAGCCGCGCCCGTGCAGAGCCGAAACCGGGTAGGGCTCCCCCAGCCCCAAAGACCACAGGTAGGCGGCATCCGGTTCCTGCTGCGGGGAATCCACCTTATTGGCCGCCACGATCACGGGTTTGCGCGAGCGGCGCAGCACCCGCACCAGGGCTTCATCGGTATCCGTCATCCCGACAGTGGCATCCACCACGAAAATAACGGCATCGGCCTGCTCGATAGCAATTTCGGCCTGCAGGGCCACATCACGATCCAGGCCCGCCACATCGCGTTCCCAACCGCCGGTATCCATGAGGAGGAAGCGGCGATCCGCCCATTCGGCCTCGTAGGAGACCCGGTCGCGGGTTACGCCAGGGACGTCCTGCACCACGGCTACCCGCTTGCCAACAATACGATTCACCAGGGAGGATTTGCCAACATTCGGCCGCCCGATAACCGCCACCACGGGCAGCGCGCGGGCAGCGGCTTCCGCATCCTCAGGTTCTTCCCCAGCCAGGAGTGCCAGATCGGCCTCGTCCAGATCGTAGGCTTCCAGACCGGCGCGGAGCACGCGTTCAGCGTCGTCCGGGGTGGTCCCTTCCGCGCTCATATCGCGGTATTCCTCAGTCATTCCTGTTCCTTTCCGGAGCCCTGTGCCAGCGTGCGCACCGCGGCCACCACGTCCGCAATACTCATCTGAGAAGAATCAATTGTAACGACTCCTTCGCGATCTTCCAGGAAAGAAGCGACCGTGGAGTCCTGAGCATCGCGCTCGGTTACTTCCGCGCGGGTGGCGGCCAGGGCATCGGGTGCCGCGCTGCCGCGCACTTCCCGGGCCCGCCTGGCTAAACGTGTTTCTTCCGATGCGGTGAGGAGAATTTTTGTGGGAGCTTCCGGGGCGACGACGCTGGTAATATCGCGCCCCTCCACCACGATGCGCGGGTGCGCCGCGATAATGGCCCGCTGCCGGGCAATGAGTTCAGCGCGCACCTCAAGATTGACGGCTACCTGGGAAACCACCCGGGAGAGCTCCGGGGCGCGGATAGCGGCGGTAATATCCTCCCCTTCGCAGCTAATTTTTTGATTATCCGGATCGAGGGGCATGTCAAGTTTCATGGCCCGCACCACCGCGGTTACGGCCGCTTGGTCGGTGAGTTCCACGCCGGCATGCTGGGCGGCCCAGGCCGCGGCCCGGTACATGGCTCCGGTATCGAGGTAGCTGAGTCCGAGCTCGCGGGCAACCTGGCGGGAGACGGTGGATTTGCCCGAACCGGAAGGCCCGTCAATGGCAATGGGATAGCCCGCCGTTTCGAGGCACGGGGTGTCCATGGCTTCGGCGTGCGGGGTAGCGGCTGCCTCGGGGCCTTGCGTGCCCGCCGTGTTCATCTCACTCATGCTCTCCTCCTTCAATAAAAGCCTGCCACTGGCGCGCGGCCAGCGCCGCGCTGAGATCCCGGGCCGCGGCCGGCGCTACCGAGAGCCGTGCCCGCCCCACTTTTTGGGCCACGGAATGCTCGAGCGAAAAATCTTCAATATTCACGCCGATCTCCCCCACTTCGGTGAAGAGGCGGCCCAATTCGCCCGGGCGGTCGGGAACCAGAACGGTGACCTCGGTATAGCGCTGGGGTGCTCCCCCGTGTTTGCCGGGAATGCGCGCCACCCCGCGCCCACCTTCGGCCATCACCGCGGCAACGGCCCGCGCCAGCCCGGGTGCCTGCGCCGTACCCGCGGCCGCTTCGAGGGCACTCGCCAAGCTCGCGGTACGCTCGGCAACATCGCGAAGCACGGGAGCAACCGCCGCGCAATTGCAGGCAATAATCGCGGTCCACAATTGCGGATCCGAATGCGCCAGCCGCGTCATATCGCGTAATCCCTGGCCGGCAAGGCTCAGCTCGGTAGCTGCGGCGTCGTTCAACGTACCCGCCAGCAGGGACGACACCAGCTGCGGGACATGACTAACGAGGGCGACAGCGCGGTCGTGCGCGCTGGCCTCCACGAGGATCGGCATGGCGCCGCAATCCAAGGCGAGGCTGCGCAAACGCGCAATATCTTCCTCGCGGGTTTCCGGACGCGGGCAGATGACCCACGGGCGGCCCTCAAAAAGATCGGCGTCCGCGGCAATCGCCCCGGAACGTTCCCGGCCGGCCATCGGATGGCACCCGAGGTAGCGCTCCCGCGCCGGATGCGCGGCGAGGCGCTCCGCCACCACCGCCTTGACGGATGCCACATCGGTCACGAGCGCGGTGGGGAAACGATCCAGGGCTGCGCTCACCACCTGCGCCGTGACGTCCGGAGGCACCGCAACCACCACGAGGCTCGGCTCCCAGGCGCTTTCCGGGGGTTCCTCCCCCGCACCCAGATCGCGGGCCAGGGCCGCGGCCAGCGGGGAGGAATCCTCCAGGTACACCGGAATATCGCGCAGCCGCAGGCGCAGCCCGAGGGACGCGCCCAGCAGCCCCGAGCCAATAACAAGGACCGGACCTGCGTGCATCACATCCCTACCGAATGCATGAGGGCCGAGAGCTCGCTACCCGCGATCACCCTGCTTTTACCCGGGCGTAGCCGCCCGGCGTCGATAGTGGCGAAGCGGGTGCGCACCAGTTCCATAACCGGGTGCCCCACTTCCTCCATAATCCGGCGCACAATGCGATTGCGGCCCGAATGCAAGGTGAGTTCCACAATGGAATTGCGCGGCTGGGATTCCCGCAGCACGAATTTATCCACCCGAATGGGGCCGTCCTCCAGGGTGATGCCCTTTTCCAGCACCCGCGCGAGGCCCCGGGTGACCTGGCCTTCCACCCGCGCCACGTAGGTTTTCGGCACCTCGTAGGAAGGGTGGGTGAGCCGGTGGGTGAGTTCGCCGTCGTTCGACAGCAAAATCAAGCCTTCGGTATCTTCGTCCAGGCGCCCCACGTGGTAGAGGCGCTGCTCGTATTTCTCCACGTACTGGGCGAGGCTCGGGCGGCCCATATCATCATCCATCGTGGACACAACCCCCGGCGGCTTGTAGAGCGCCACCGTGAGCAGATCAGGTTTGACGGCGATGGGCATTCCGTCCACGTGGATGGTGTCACGTTCGGCATCCGCCCGCGTTCCCATTTCGGTTACGACGGCGCCATTGACGGCCACCCGCCCCTCGGCAATGAGCGCTTCGCAGGCGCGCCGCGAGCCCACCCCCGCGTGGGCCAGGATCTTTTGCAAGCGTTCTCTCATCTTATTTCTCTTTCCACATCGTCAAGTTCGGTTGCGTCGGGCAAGTAGGGCGCCAGGGGCGGCAGCTCATCCAGGGAATTCATCCCCATGGCTTCGAGGAAATACGGGGTGGTCGCATACAGCACCGCACCGGTGGACGGCGTGGTGCCCGCTTCTGCAATAAGACCGCGGGTGGCGAGGGTACGCACAACTCCATCAACATTCACGCCGCGAATCGCCGCGATCTGGGCGCGGGTCACCGGTTGCCGGTAGGCGATCACCGCCAGCGTTTCCAAAGCCGGCGTGGATAGTTTACCCGATTGCCCGCGGGTCACGTGGGCCAGCACAATATCGGATACCAGCGGATTTGTGTAGAAACGCCAGCCTCCACCCGCTTCGCGCAATTCGAATCCGCGCGGGCGGCCGCTGCGGTACTCCCGGGCCAGGTTCTCCAGCTCGGTGCGGGTGTCCGCTTCGCTCAAGCCCACCGCTTCGGCAAGAGTGGCGAGGGGAACCGGGGTGGCCGCCACGAAAAGCACCGCCTCGAGGGCGGTGGCGGGGCAAAGATCGGCCACGAATTCTCCTTGTAATGTTGCGGACCAGGCAGGGTGCGCGGGCTGCGCACGCCTTGTGGCCCAGTCTAGTCGCTGCCCGGCGCGGTGGTTGCTGATACCTCGCCGTATTCCGCGGCGACGTCGCCCGCCCCGGCCGCCCCGCGATCATCTAACGGGGTGGGGCGCAGCACCAGCGCACCCAGCGGTTCATCCTGCTCCGCGGCAATCGCGCCCCGGCGCAGCAATTCCAGCACCGCCAAAAAGCGGGCCACCACCACCTGCACCGATCCGGCATCCGCGCACAGCTGCGTGAACGTGAAAGACTCCCCCGCCCGGAAACGTTCCTCCAGGTAGGCCACCTGGCTGGCTACCGGAACCACCGGGGAGTGCAGGTGCTCCAGCTGGACCACCGGTTCGGAGGTATCGCGGGTAAAAGCGCGGGCGGCCAGTAGCGCCAGGTCCATAACCCCGAGCGGGAGGCGCACCTCCGGAAGTGCTTTCGCGTACATTTCTTCGAGGGGGACATCGCGGCCCACCCGCCGCCCGGTTTCTTCCAGGCGCGCCCCAAAATCGCGGGCGACCTCTTTGAACGCCCGGTATTGGAGGAGCTTGGCGAAGAGCAGATCGCGCTGCTCGAGGAGCTCCCAATCTTCTTCTTCGCTTTCGTGGCGGGGCAGCAGGCGCGCCAATTTCATATCGAGGAGGGTGGCGGCCACCACCAAGAACTCCGAGGTGGTGGAGAGATCCACTTCCGGCCGGGAACGAATCCAGGCAATGAACTCATCGGTGACTTCCGCCAGCGCCACCTCGGTAATATCCAAGTTTTTCTTGGAAATCATGGTGAGCAGCACCGAGAAGGGCCCCGAATACACATCGAGGTCAACATCGAAATCGGATGAGGCGTCAAAAAGAGTGGTCACGCCCACTCCCGCTTAGGCACTTTGGCCGCGGGCAATCACTTCGCGCGCCAGCTTCCGGTAGGCCACCGCCCCCGGGTGCGAGGGCGCATACTGGGTGATGGGTTCCCCGGCCACCGAAGCATCTGGGAACTTCACGGTGCGGGCAATATAGGTGTGGTAGACCTTTTCCCCGAAGCCTTCGTGTACGGAACGCATCACATCACGCGAATGGAGGGTACGCATATCCACCATGGTGAGAAGCACCCCGTCAATAGTGAGCCGCGGATTGAGGCGATCCTGCACCCGCCCGATTTGCTCGGTGAGCAGCGCCACCCCGCGCATGGCGAAGTACTCCGCCTCCAGCGGGATAATCACCCCGTGCGCGGCCGTGAGCGCATTAACGGTGAGCAGGCCCAGGGAGGGCTGGCAGTCAATAATAATGACGTCATAATCATCGAGGACCGGCCGCAGCACCCGGCTGAGAGCCTGTTCGCGCGCCACTTCATTAATGAGCACAATTTCGGCCGCGGAGAGGTCAATATTGGCCGGGACCACATCCAGGCCCTCCACCTTCGAGTGCTGGATAATGCCCCGCACATCCGGTTTCGCGGAAATGAGTTCGTTATAAATGGTGCGATCCAGCGCGCGGGCATTAATCCCCAGACCGGCCGAGGCGGCGCCCTGCGGATCGAAATCCACAATGAGAACGCGCCGGCCGTATCCGGCCAGCGCCGCGGCGAGGTTAATCGACGTCGTTGTTTTCCCCACCCCGCCCTTCTGGTTGGACATCGCAATAATGCGCGCCGGGCCGTGTTCCTGCAAAGGCTCCGGTTCGGGAAAATCCACGTTCTCAGTTTCAAAAAGCGCGTTCTGTTCGGTCACATCTCTAGGGTACCTAAACTCGGAGGACTTGCGGTGCCATTTCTGGCGAAGAGCGTAGAACGACGACGCCGCGCCTGCCCCGCTTCCTACTCACTGCGCAGTGCCCGCGGGTGCGAGGTGGCATACACCTCCTTGAGTACCTCGCGGGAAACCTGGGTATAAATCTGGGTGGTGGTCACCGAGGAATGCCCGAGCAGCTCCTGGACCACCCGCACATCCGCGCCGCCCTGGAGCAGGTGGGTGGCAAAAGAATGCCGCAGCGAATGCGGGGACACATGGGTGGTTATACCGGCACGCTCGGCAGCCTGGCGAATAATGAGCCAGGCGCTCTGGCGGGAAAGGGCCCGCCCGCGGGTATTGAGGAAGAGTGTGGTTACGCCTTCCCCGCGCGCGGCCAGCTCCGGGCGGGCCCGGGTGGTGTAGGCATCCAGGGCTTCCAGGGCGTAGCGCCCGAGCGGCACCACCCGTTCTTTGCGACCCTTGCCGAAAAGCCGAATCGTGGCCGTCTCCGTATCAATATCATCAGCGGTGAGCCCGAGGGCTTCGGAAATGCGCGCGCCCGTCCCGTACAGGACTTCCAGGAGTGCGTGGTCGCGCAGGCCCAGGGGCGGCGGGGTGGCCCCGGCCGCCTCAATCATGGCGGTGACCTCCGCGATTGTCAGAGCTTCGGGCAGGCGCGCGGGGAGTTTCGGGGGACGCACCCGGCTGGCCGGATTGGCCGGGCTGGCGCCGTCGTCGTATAAAAACGTATGAAAAGCCCGCACCGCGGTCACGGCCCGCGCAATAGAAGCCGGGGCCATTCCGGTGAGCGTTTCGGAAAAGGACGCGACGTCCTCTTCGCGCACCTCGGCGGGGCTGGTGACGCCGCGGGAATCTAGGTGCGCAAGATATTTACGCAAATCACGCCGATAAGCGGCCACGGTATTGCGCGATAACGCGCGTTCGACGGTGATATGGGCGAGGAATTGCGTAACCGCGCGCTGTAGGGGCGGGGTGCCGGGTTCGGCCATATATTCTCCTTCGCGGATGCGCGGTAGGCGTGCCGTGCGCACACGTTACTCGGGCGGGCGTGCCCTCGCGCAGTAGTGGCCGCGGTACTCGGGCTTTCGTGCCCTCGCGCCGGGCGCGAACGGGGGTGGGCCTCGGGCGCGCGAAACCCGCTCGACCAGTAGACTAGTGCGTGGCACATCTCATGTAACCACAACCTTATGTTAGGAGAATTCAATGGCGAAGCTCGAATGGTCGCAGCTCGATCAGCGGGCCGTGGATACCACGCGGCTGCTGGCCGCGGATGCGGTGCAAAAAACCGGGAATGGGCACCCGGGAACGGCCATGTCCCTGGCGCCGGCGGCCTATCTGCTCTACCAGCGGGTCATGAACCACGATCCGGCGGATTCTGCGTGGGTGGGCCGTGACCGTTTCATTCTCTCGGCCGGGCATTCCTCCCTCACGCAATACAATCAGCTGCTGCTGGCCGGCTACGGTCTGGAACTTGATGATATTAAGGCGCTGCGCACCCTCCATTCCAAGACTCCCGGGCATCCGGAATATGGCTATACCAACGGGGTGGAAATGACCACCGGGCCGCTGGGTCAGGGCCTGGCCTCCGCGGTGGGATTCGCGATGGCCTCCCGGCGCGCCCACGGGCTTTTCGACCGGGATACCCCGCTTGGCGAGTCCGTTTTCGATCATTTTGTGTACGTGATTGCCGGCGATGGCTGCCTCCAGGAAGGCGTGACCAGTGAGGCTTGCTCGCTGGCGGGCACCCAGGAGCTCGGAAATCTTATTCTCATTTACGATGACAACCGCATCTCCATTGAGGACAATACCTCGATTGCTTTCAGTGAGGATGTGCTGGCGCGTTACGAAGCCTACGGTTGGCACACCCAGCACGTGAATTGGATTAAGGAGGATGGCTCCTACCAGGAGGATGTCCAGGCGCTCTACGATGCGATTCTGGCAGCCCAGCAGGTCACCGATAAGCCCTCCATTATCAAGCTCTCCACCATCATTGCCTGGCCGGCGCCCACCAAGCAGAACACCGGCGCTTCACACGGCTCGGCCCTGGGCGTGGAGGAAATTCGCGCCACCAAGGAAATTCTGGGCTTCGACCCGGATATTGATTTCCCGCTGGAAGATGAAGTGCTGGCCCACACCCGCACACATGCGGCAGAGCGGGCAGCCGCGGCCCGTAAGGATTGGGATGCGCGCTTCGAAGCCTGGCGGGCTTCCCATCCGGAAGAAGCCGCGCTCTATGATCGCATCCGGGCCAAGAAGTTCCCGGAGGGCTGGGAAAAGAAGCTGCCGAGCTGGGAGCCGGATCCCAAGGGTATCGCTACCCGCGCGGCTTCCGGGGCGGTGCTCAATGCCCTGGCCCCGGTACTCCCTGAGCTGTGGGGCGGTTCGGCCGATCTGGCCGGCTCGAATAACACCACGATGAAGGGCGAACCTTCCTTCCTGCCCGCGCATCGCTCCTCGGAGATGTTCTCCGGTGATATTTACGGGCGTACCCTCCACTTCGGTATCCGCGAATTCGCCATGGGCGCGATCATTAACGGAATTACCCTCGATGGGCTCACCCGCGCCTACGGCGGTACCTTCTTTGTGTTCTCCGATTACATGCGCGGCGCGGCCCGCCTGGCGGCCATCATGAATATCCCCTCGATTTTCGTGTGGACGCATGATTCGGTGGGTGTGGGTGAGGACGGCCCCACCCACCAGCCCATCGAACACCTGTGGGCTTACCGCGCCATTCCGCGCCTCAATATTGTGCGGCCGGCCGATGCGAATGAAACCGCGGCCGCGTGGCGCGGAGCGTTGGAGAAGGTCGACGGCGGGCCTACCGGGCTCATCCTCACCCGCCAGGGCGTGCCGGTTCTGGAAGGGACCTCCACCGAAGGCGTCCTCAAGGGCGGCTACGTGCTGGCGGACTCCCCCACCGGGACGGTCGATGTGCAGCTGCTGGCCACCGGTTCGGAAGTGCAGCTCGCGGTAGCGGCGCAGAAGACCCTCGCGGAGCAGGGCGTGGGTGCCCGCGTTATCTCGCTGCCCTGCCTGGAGTGGTTCGAAGCTCAGGATCGGGCCTACCGCGATGCGGTGATCCTCCCCGATGTGAAGGCGCGCGTCTCGGTGGAAGCTGGCGCCACCTTCGGCTGGGCTGGCTACGTTGGCGATGCCGGGCGCAGCGTGGGTATCAATACCTACGGAGAATCCGGCCCCGGCGGTGAGCTCATGAAGGAATACGGGATGACCGCCGAGCACGTGGTGTCGGCAGCCCTCGAATCCATCGAAGCAGCGCGCGGGTAGCTGGCACTTAGCTGCCGTAGCCGATAGCTGGCGGCTAGCAGGCAGTTAGCAAACACCTAGCTGGCGGGAACCGCACTCGTTTCACGCTAGTCGCGTAACATCATCAAGGTCGCGTGGCCGCTGTGCCGGTCACGCGACCTTGATTAGTTGTGGCAGTTTCGGCTCCGGAGGTTATTCGTTGTCCTATAAGCCGTTTACGCGAACTGGGCGACCAGCGGCTCCCGGAGCCGTCCGCACACCGTGATGGACACAGCCGTGCCCCTTTTCGGCTCAAGCGTCTACCATAAGACAGGCGCATATTCTCGCCCGCTTTTTCACGACAGGAATTTTATGGTTGCTCCTACCTCAGGTAATCCGCTCCGTGCCGTCGCTGACCGCCGCCTCCAGCGAGTGGCCGGCCCCTGCGGCATTGTTCTTTTTGGCATCACCGGTGACTTGGCGAACCGCAAAATTCTTCCTGCTCTCTACGATCTGGCGAATCGGGGGCTGTTACCGCCGTCGTTCTCCATTATCGGAGTGGCGCGCCGTCCCGTGGACGCGGCCCGCAGTGTTGAAGCGGCCATCCGCAACGGCGCCCAAACTCCGGTTATCTCCACCACTCTGGCCCAAATCCTCGACGGTTTACGGATGGTCGAAGGCCAGTACAACGATCCGGAACTTTACCGCGCCCTCGGGGCGACCATGGCGGATGTGGATGCCACCCGCGGTACCGGCGGTAATTTCGCTTTTTATCTTTCCATTCCGCCCAGCCTTTTCCCAGTGGTGACCGAAGGGCTCGCCAACGCCGGGCTCAACCGCGGGGCACCGGGCAGCTGGCGGCGCGTGGTTATCGAGAAGCCCTTCGGGCACGATATGGCTTCCGCGCGTGAACTCAATGCTTCGGTGAGCGGGGTCTTCCCCCACGATTCGGTTTTCCGCATCGACCACTACCTCGGTAAAGAAACGGTGCAGAATATCCTCGCGCTGCGTTTCGCTAACGAGCTTTACGAGCCGCTGTGGAATTCTTCGCATGTGGACCACGTGCAAATCACCATGGCGGAGGATATTGGGATTGGTTCGCGCGCCGGGTATTACGACGGTATCGGGGCCACCCGCGATGTTATCCAAAACCACCTGCTTCAGCTGCTTGCCCTCACCGCGATGGAGGAGCCGACCTCTTTCCACGCCGATGCGCTGCGGGCCGAAAAGGAGAAAGTCCTCGAGGCTACCCACCTGTTCGGGAGCCCGGCGCAGGCTTCGGTGCGGGCGCAGTATTCCAGCGGGTGGCAGGGTGGCCAGTGGGTGCGCGGCTACCGGGAAGAAGACGGTATCCCCGCTGAATCCGTGACCGATACCTACGGGGCCATTGCCCTGGGGATTGAGACGCGGCGCTGGTCCGGGGTTCCGTTCTACCTGCGCACCGGCAAGCGGCTCGGGCGGCGTGTTTCCGAAATTGCGGTGGTCTTCCGCAACCCGCCCTTCCTGCCCTTCCCGGACGTGGCCGGCCTGGGCCAAAACACCCTGGTTATCCGGGTGCAACCCAATGAAGGTATCACTTTTAAATTCGGTTCCAAGGTGCCCGGCTCGGAAATGCGCCTGCGTGATGTCACCATGGACTTCGCCTACGGCCACGCTTTTACCGAGTACACCCCGGAAGCTTACGAGCGCCTCATTCTTGACGTGCTACTGGGCGATCCGCCGCTCTTCCCGCAAACCCGCGAGGTGGAAGAATCCTGGCGGATTATTGACCAGGTGGAAAACTATTGGGATGCTCATCCGGAGTCCCTGGAAACCTACGCGCCCGGGTCCTGGGGCCCGGCCGGTGCCGATGCCATGCTCGCCGCCCACGGCCACGCCTGGCGCCGCCCCTAGCCGGCACTCTCAGCGGCCCCCTAGGCCGGCACCCTAAGCGGCCCCTATCCCGTACCTGAAAGATCCGAGGAAGCTTCATGATTAACCATATTGCCGATACCACGTCCGCCCAGGTGGGCCAGCAGCTTGATCAATTGCGCGGAACTTCCGGGGTGGGAGCCCTCGGGAGGGTCCTCACGCTCATTATTGTGGCGCATACCGAGGGCGGGGTGCGCGATGCCCTCGAGGCGGCAGCCGGGGCCTCCCGCGCCCACCCTTCGCGGATTATCGCGGTGCTTCCCGTGGCTGGGGAAACCGCGCGCCTCGATGCGGAAATCCGCACCGGATCCGAGGCCGGCGCTTCCGAGATCGTTATTTTGCGCGCCCACGCGGGTGCCGCGGAGAATGTGGATACCCTGGTGACCCCGCTGCTGCTCCCCGATACTCCCGTGGTGACGTGGTGGATTCAGAATATGCCGGAAAACCCGGCGGCGACCGCGGCCGGCCGCATCGCGCAGCGCCGCATCACCACCACCCGCACCGCCGATCACCCAGCCCTGGCGCTCCAGCATCTTTCCGCCAATTACGTTCCCGGGGATACCGACCTGGGCTGGGCGGGCACCACCCTGTGGCGCAATTACATCGCTTCCATGGTCGATGAATTCCCGGGCCGCACCATTACCGGCGCGAAGGTATGGGGGCGCCCGCACCGTTCCTCGCTTTTCTTGCTCGCCGCGTGGCTGCGGTTGCGCCTGGATGTTCCGGTGGAGATTGAACCGCAGGAGGGCGCTCCGATTACCGGCGTGGAGATTTTCTTGAACGACGGCGCAGCTCTCAGCCTGCATCGCACCCCGGGCAATGATCACGGCATGATGCTGCGCCCAGGCCGGGCTCCCCAGGAAGTATCTTTGCCGGTGCGCAGCCTTGAAGCGATGCTCATCGAGGATCTGCGCGACCTCAATCCCGATACCGCCTACGGCGAGGTCCTCACCAAGGGACTCCCTCTGCTCGACTACTCCCCCGCGGATGTGGATGTGTAGTCCCCCGGATGCGGGTATGGAGTCTCCCGCGGATGTGGATGTGAAAGCTCCCGCGAACGCAGAGACTGTAGCCACGGGTAGCACTGCGGCATACGGCGCGTAGCATCTAGGGCAGGAAACAGGGCCGGTACGTCATCATTTACGTACCGGCCCCGCTGTTTAAGACCTATATTGACGCCTCGTGAAAACTCTGAGGGCTTAGATGCCGACCTTGACGATGAGGCCGATGAGGATAATGGAAATTCCCCAAATGAGGGCAAGCACCACGGTGATGCGGTTGAGGTTGCGTTCGGCTACGCCGGAGGAACGCATGGACGTGGAAATGCCGCCACCGAACATATCGGAGATTCCGCCGCCCTTGCCTTTGTGCAGCAAGATGGAGAGCGTGAGGAAGATGCTGGTGATGAGCATAAGCACTTCGCAGGTAATGAGCAAAGCTTTCATTTCCAGTCCTTTCGAGTGCTTCGTGCACCCGGAGAGTAATAGAGTCCTTGGTTAGTGTACCTGGTGGAACCGGGCTGCGGGAAATAAAACGTGCGGGGTGGGAAGAATCCCACCCCGCACGCCGGAGCTAACCGGTATCAACAGCTAACCGGTACCAACCGGTAGGGCCAGAGCTTTCGCTCCCAGCCCGTAGCTAAGCCATGAGCCGGTATGGATTCCGGCTCTAGCCGGTGTGGCCTTAGCCGCGGAACATCACGATCTTCGCGAATTCTTCCGCCTTGAGGCTGGCGCCGCCCACGAGGGCACCGTCAACATCAGGCTGGGCCATGATTTCCTGGACGTTAGCAGCCTTGACCGATCCGCCGTACTGGATACGAACCGCGGCAGCCGCATCCGCACCGAAGGTTTCTTCGATACGGGCCCGGATAGCGCCGCAGACTTCCTGGGCGTCTTCCGGGGTGGCTACTTCGCCGGTGCCAATAGCCCAGATGGGCTCGTAGGCGATCACGAGCTTGGCGATATCCGCGGCCTGGAAACCTGCGAAGAGTTCGTCAATCTGGGAGACGACGTACTCCACGTGCCGGCCTTCCTTGCGCACCTCAAGTTCTTCACCGCAGCAGACGATAGGCGTCATGCCAGCGCCAAGAACCTTCTGTGCCTTCTGGCCGATGAGTTCATTGCTTTCGCCGTGGTAGGCGCGCCGTTCCGAATGGCCCACGATGACGTAGCTGCACCCGAGCTTGGAAAGCATCGAGGTAGAGATTTCGCCGGTGTAGGCGCCTTCGTCATGCACGGAGACATCCTGGGCACCGTAGGCGATGCGCAGCTCATCCGATTCGCACAGGGTCTGGATGGAACGCAGATCAGTGTAGGGGGCGAAAACCGCCACATCCACATCACCGTAGGTGAAACCGGCGTCGTCCAGGGTCCACGCGACTTTTTGGACAAGGTGGGTAGCCTCAAGATGATCCATATTCATCTTCCAGTTACCCGCCATCAGGGGGGTGCGTGCCATTAATCCTCCAGAACAGCGATACCGGGCAGGGTCTTACCCTCGAGGAATTCGAGGGAAGCGCCACCGCCGGTGGAAATGTGGTTGAACTTCTCTTCGTCGAAGCCGAGGATGCGCACGGCCGCCGCGGAGTCACCGCCACCAACGATGGTGAAGCCTTCGGCATCCTGCATGGCCTGGGCAACGCCCTTCGTGCCCTCGGCGAAGGCCGGGAATTCGAAGACGCCCATGGGGCCGTTCCAGACGATCGTCTTCGAGGAAGCGATCTTCTCCGCGTATTCGGCCACGGTTTCCGGCCCGATATCCAGGCCCATGCCGTTGGCGGGCATATCGGAAGCGGAAACGATTTCGGACTCAGCGTCCTTATCGAACTTATCAGCGACGACGACGTCTACCGGCAGGAGCAGCTCCACGCCCTTATTGGACGCGGTCTCCAGGTACTCGCGGGCCTTCTCGATCTGGTCATCTTCGCACAGCGAGGAACCGATCTCATAACCCTTAGCGCGCAGGAAGGTGAAGGCCATGCCGCCACCGATAAGGAGAACATCAGCCTTGTCCAAGAGGTTCTCAATCACGCCGATCTTATCGGACACCTTGGAGCCACCCAGCACCACGGTGTAGGGGCGCTCCGGATCCGCGGTGGCCTTGGACAGCGAATTAATTTCCTTGGCAACAAGCTCACCGGCGGCCGAAGGCAGCAGCTTCGCAATATCGTAAACCGAGGCCTGCTTGCGGTGCACCACACCGAAACCGTCGGAAACGAACACATCGGCCAGCGCGGCGTATTCCTTGGCGAGAGCTTCGCGGTCAGCATCGACCTTCGAGTCTTCGCGCTTGTCGTAACGCACGTTCTGGAGCAGCACGATGTCGCCGTCGTTCAGGGCCTCGATCTTGGCCTTGGCGTCCGGGCCCACG
The DNA here is from genome assembly GCF_002860685.3 of Actinotignum timonense. Classification (GTDB taxonomy): domain Bacteria; phylum Actinomycetota; class Actinomycetes; order Actinomycetales; family Actinomycetaceae; genus Actinotignum; species Actinotignum timonense. The sequence goes on from NZ_CP136960.1 coordinate 1,681,544, forward strand.
GTGTCCTCCGCGAGGGGGACCTCACGGCCGAGCAGTTCACCCAGGCGCTTGGCTACCGGAGCGAGGGAGAATTCCGGCTTCGGCTCGCCCTTGGGGCGGCCCAGGTGCGCGGAAACGATGACCTTCGCCTTGGCGTCGAGGAGACGCTTAATGGTGGGCAGCGCGGCGCGGATACGGCCGTCATCGGTGATGCGATCCCCGTCCAGCGGAACGTTGAAATCGGAACGAACAAAAACCTTCTTGCCGGTGAGGTCACCGAGCGATTCAATAGTCCTCATATTTTTCCTTTCGCGTAGGGAAGCCCGTGCGCGCTAGCGCACGCACGGGCTTCACATCAGCTCATCGCTTGATCTTTAGAGCTTGCTCGCAACGAGGTTGGCAAGCTTCACGAGGGAAGCGGCGTAGCCGTATTCGTTGTCGTACCAAGCGCCGATCTTGACCTGGCCGTCCATCACCTTGGTGAGGCCGGCATCGAAGATGGACTGGTGGTGATCACCGATGATGTCCGAAGAAACGATGGGATCCTCGGTGTAAGCGAGGGTGCCCTTGAGAGCGCCTTCGGAGGCTTCCTTCATCGCGGCGTTGATTTCTTCCACGGTGACATCGGACTTCTCAGCTTCGAAGGTGAGGTCCGTGAGGGAGCCGGTGATGGTGGGGACGCGCACGGCGTAACCATCGAGCTTGCCCTTGAGTTCGGGGAGAACCAGAGCCACGGCCTTGGCCGCACCGGTGGTGGTGGGGACCATGTTCTGCGCGGCCGCGCGGGCGCGACGCAGATCCTTGTGGGGGCCGTCCTGCAGGTTCTGATCCGCGGTGTAAGCGTGGATCGTGGTCATGAGACCCTTCTTGACGCCGAACTTGTCCACGAGGACCTTCGCCACCGGGGCGAGGCAGTTCGTGGTGCAGGAAGCGTTGGAAATAATATTGTGCTTGGCCGGATCGTACTGATCGGAGTTCACGCCGATAACGAAGGTGGCATCTTCACCCTTCGCCGGGGCGGAAATAAGAACCTTCTTAGCGCCGGCTTCGATATGAGCCTGGCAGGCTTCACCGGTGCGGAAGCGGCCGGTGCACTCGAGAACGATATCAACCTCGAGTTCCTTCCACGGGAGGTTGGCCGGATCCTTTTCAGCAAGAACCTTAATCTTCTTGCCGTCGAGCACGAATCCATCTTCGGTTGCTTCAATCTCCACGGGGAGGCGGCCGCCGGCGGTGTCATACTTCAGCAGGTGGGCGAGAGTCTTGATATCGGTCAGGTCATTGACCGCGACGATCTCGAAATCCGCACCCTCGGCGAGGGCTGCGCGGACAGCGGCACGACCAATACGGCCGAAGCCGTTAATAGCAACGCGTACAGTCACTCTTTATCCTCCTCACGCGCCAGCTAGCGCGTTTCCAACTCGACTTCTTGTCTTTGAGAAGTCCGTCCGAGAACTTCTCTCGGAACCACTCACTATTCTACCGGTCACGTTCGGCTGGGGCTAATGCCAGTTGGAAGGAGCTTGCGAGCTTTGGCACAGAGCGAAACTTGAGAACGGCATAACACGCCCTTAGTCCCATTTTTGACTGTTCTATTTTTCGACGACGGCGAACGCGCTACCGCGCGTTAGGACATGGCCGTGTGCCCTGCCGCCCGCACTGCGGCCATCGTGTCCGGAATGCCCAGCTCCTTGGCCCGTTTATCCGCCATGGAATTCAGCCGACGCAAGCGCCCGGCCACCGCATCTTTCGTGGCGCGCGGGGTGAGTTGCTCCCCGAGCAGGTTGAGGGAATCTTCCGGGTGGGCGATACGCGCTTCGCCAGCCGCCCGCAAATTCTCCGGCACATCCGTGCCGAGAATTTCAAAAGCTCGCTTGACCCGAATCACCGCGATAACAGCGGCATCGGCACTGCGGCGCATATTTGCGTCGTCGAAATTAGCAAGACGGTTAACCGTGCCGTGGACTTCCCGTTCCACACGTAATTCTTCCCAGCGCAGCACGGCGTCATTGGCGCCCATGCGGGTGAGCATATCGGAGATCGCTTCTCCCCCGCGGATATCGATCCGGTGGGCCCCGCGCGATTCGCGTACCCGGTAGGGAATATCGAGGCGGCGGGCCAGCCCGCCCAGTGCGTAGGCCGCCTCGAGGCGCGGGCAAATAATCTCCAGGGAAGCATTGCGCCCGGGTTCCATGAGCGTGCCGCGCGCCAGGAAAGCTCCGCGCCAAGCAGCTCCCGCATCGGCTTTCGAGCCTCCCACCACCGCGGGTGGAAGCCCGCGTACCGGCCGGCCGTGCGCATCCAGGAGCCCAAGTTTCACCGCGATGCGCTCGGTGTTTTCCGAGGAACGCACCAGGAAACGCTGGCCCTGGCGCATCTGCGAGGAGACCGAGAGAAGTTCGGGTTCCACGGAGAACAGCTGGCGCACCAGTTCCCACAGGCGCTGCGCGGTGGGGCGGTGGCCCACTTCGGCCACCAGTTCCAGGGTGCGCGAACGCACGGCCAATCCCCCGCCGTACCGGAACATCGCGGTGAGTTCAGCCAGAGCGGCGGAAAGCGAGGCCGGCGTAACGGTGGCTAGCTCATCTTTCACCGTACGTGTTAACGCGGACACGACTCCCCTTCCTTCGATGGTGGGACCGCTGCTGACCGGGGAATATCCCGGTTGTGGATTCTTCCCCGTGCGGGAGCTTCCGATTTAGGAATCTCCTATGACGCCTTCGAAGGCATCCCGATAGGCAGCGGCCAAACGTAGCGCATCGTGACGTGCGCGATTATCGCCCATTCTAACCTGTCGCAGCATGAGAGTGGCCCCGATGCCTTCGGCTTCCGCGGCTACTTCACCGATATCGTCCACGCTGCGCGGATCGGCCACCACCACGTCAATGCGCAGATCAGGGGCGTGGCGGGCGAAGGAACGGATATGGTCCGCGGCGCTCATCCCCCAGGTTTCGCGCTCGGTACGCAGATTGAGGGCGAGGACCCGGCGGGCCGGGGAGCGCACCAGGGCCGCGTGCAGATCGGGAACCATGAGGTGGGGAATAACAGAGGTGTACCAGGAACCCGGCCCGAATACGATCCAATCGGCTTCGTCAATAGCGGCGATTGCTTCGGGCTGGGCGGGAGGATTCTCCGGAATGAGGCTGACGTGCTCCACTTTGCCGCGGGCCGTTGCCACCGCCACCTGACCGCGGTAGAGCTGGGGGCCGTCTTCCTCATCAATGACCCGTGCTTCGATTTCCAGCGGGATGGGTGACATGGGCAGCACCCGCCCGTCAATGCGCAGCAGCTGGCCCACCCAGTCGAGGCCGGAAACCGTGCTCCCCAATTGTTCCCACATGGAAACAATAAGGAGGTTCCCCATGGCGTGCCCGTTGAGGGGGCCTTCGGAGGAGAAACGATATTGCAGGACGTCGCGCCAGGTCTGGCCCCATTCGCCGTCGTCACATAAGGCAGACAGCGCCATGCGCAAATCTCCGGGCGGAATCACGTTGAACTCATCGCGTAAGCGCCCCGAGGAGCCGCCGTCGTCCGCAACGGTGACCACGGCGGTGATGTTTTGGGTGATGAGTCGCAGGGCCGAAAGTGAGGCATACAGGCCGTGACCGCCCCCGAGGGCGACGACGCGCGGGCCGCGACTACCGCGCCCGCCCATTATTCGCGCCCCAAATCACGGTGGATGGTGCGCACTGAGTGCCCGGCCGCCCGCAGTGCTTCGGATACCGCTTCCGCGATGGCCACCGAGCGGTGTTTCCCGCCGGTGCAGCCAATGGCAATGGTGGTGAAGGGTTTGAGTTCACGGGCGTAGCCGGCCAGGATGGTGTGGATGAGGTGGGAGTACTCGCGCACAAAAGCTTCCGCGCCGTCCTGCTCCAGCACGAAATGAGCTACCGGTTCATCGTGGCCACTCAGGTGGCGCAGCTCGGAAATCCAGTAGGGATTGGGCAGGAAGCGCACATCGGCCACATTATCCGCGTCCAGCGGCAGGCCGTATTTGAAGCCGAAGGACATAACCGTGACGCGGGTGGCTTCTGTTCCGGAGGTTTCGCCCACGAGGTGGCGGATTTTCCGGGAAAGATCGTGGACGGAAAGGCGGGACGTATCGATCACGGAATCGGCGCGGCTGCGCAGATCCGCGAGGAGTTTACGTTCCGCGGTAATGCCGTCGTAAAGCCGGCCGTGGCCCTGGAGCGGGTGGGGCCGGCGCACGCTTTCGTAGCGGCGTACCAGCGAGGCATCATCGGCATCCAGGAAGATAATGCGGTAATTAATACCACTATTCGTGAGATCGGTGAGGACTTCCAGGAGCTCAGCGAAGAATTCCCGGGAGCGCACATCCACCACCGCGGCCATCCGGGTCACTTTCCCGTTTCCGGAGAGCAGCCCGGCCAGGGCGCTGAGCAGGCGCGGCGGGAGGTTATCTACCACGTACCAGCCGAGGTCCTCCAGGGTGGCAGCCGCTCGGGAGCGCCCCGCGCCGGACATCCCCGTCACAATAATGATCTCCGGGACGTTGGCCGGCGGTAGTTCCGTGCTGCAATCAGCGGCCGGAACAATGGCGGGGATACGGGAAGTATCGTTGATGTCACGCGTGTCACTCATATCTCCATCATGCCACAACGTACGCGCCCCGCTACTCCTCCGGCAATGCTTCCTTAACGGCCCGCCGCGTCCAGTTTGCGCGAGGCCAACCCGTTATTCTTCACCCAGTGCTTCCTTAATGGCTGCCGCGAGCACCGGGCCGATGCCCGGCACTTTGGTGAGTTCCTCGATACTGGACTCCCGGATCCTTTTGACCGAGCCGAGCGCACTCAGCAATTTCTTTTGCTTGGCTGGCCCCAGCCCGGGGATGGCGTCGAGCGCGGAGCGGGTCATCGCCTGACCGCGTTTCTTGCGGTGGAAAGTAATGGCGAAGCGATGCGATTCATCGCGTAGTTGCTGGAGCAGGCGCAGCGCGGGCGAGGTACGCGGGAAAATAACCGGGAACTCCTCCCCTGGAATCCACACTTCTTCCAGGCGTTTGGCCAGGCCCACCACCCGCACATCGGCGCCGAGCTCATCAACCACCCGCTGGGCGGCATTGACTTGCGGGAGCCCACCGTCCACCACGAGGAGGTCGGGGCGGTAGGCGAAACGGCGCGGGGCAGCGGTGGGTGCGCCTGCGTCTTCCACGCCGCCGGCATCGGCGGCGTGCGCGGCGTCGTCGTTCAAACGGCGCAGCCGGCGGCGCAGCACTTCGTCCATCGCGGCGGTATCATCACGGGCCCCCTGGCCTTCCGGCCCGCGCACGATGAAATGCCGGTAATCGGAGGTTTTCTTCAGGCCGTCTTCGAAAACCACCATGGAGCCAACCTGCTGATGGCCCTGGGTATGGGAAATATCGTAGCCTTCGATGCGCAGCGGGGCGCGATCCAAATCCAGGCCGATGCGCAGTTCTTCCAGGGCTTGGGAACGCACTGTTATATCGGCGGCCCGCGCCAGCTTGTTACGGTCAAAAGCCTGCTTGGCATTCGCGTGCACGGTATCCGCCAGCTGGGCTTTGGGACCGCGCTGGGGGCGTTTCAGGTGGACCGGCCCGCCGCGCCGCTGGGCGAGCCAGCGTTCCAGCCCGGCCCGATCCGAGGGGAAAACCGGCACCCAAATCTCCCCCGGGATGGCCCCGGGCGGTACGTGGTCCCGATCATCAACGGAGGTTCCGGCCCGCACGGTGCGGTCCCCCTGGGTCCCCACCCCACGATAGGAGTCATATTCGGGATTGCCGTAAATATGGAGGAGCAGCGCGTTAATAATATCGGCCGGTTCGGTACCTTCGGTTTCCGTCACCCAGCCGCGCTGTCCGCGGATTCTACCGCCGCGCACGTAAAAAATCTGGACCGAGGCATCAATTTCATCGGATTCCAGCCCGATAATATCGGCGTTGAGATTGGAATCGAAGACCACAACATTGCGTTCGGTTGCGGTTTTCATCGCGGTGATTTCATCGCGTAGTTTCGCGGCCCGTTCAAAATCTTCCACGGCAGCTGCTTTTTTCATCTCCGCGGTGCGGGCGCGAATAAAATCGCTGCCGTCCGATTCCATGAATTTTACGAATTCTTCGGCGACGGCGCGATTCTCCGCCGCGCTCACCAGCCCGGCGCAGGCTCCGTTGCACAGCCCGATATGGGTGTTGAAGCAGGGTTTCCCGGTGCGCTGGCCCCGCCGAAATTCCGCATCGGAGCACGAGCGCATGGTAAACACGGGAAGCAGGGCGTCCAGCACTTTCCGGATCGCCCACACCTTGGTGTACGGCCCGAAGTACAGGGTGCCTTTGCGGTGCTTTTCCCGGGTGATATAGGCGCGCGGGAACTCCTCCCCCAGGGAAACCGCCAGGTAGGGATAGGACTTATTATCCCGAAACATCACGTTGAAGGGCGGTTCGAATTCCTTAATCCAGGAGTATTCCAGGGTGAGGGCCTCGATTTCACTACCCACCACCACCCACACCACATTGGTGGCGGTATGCACCATGGTGCGGATGCGCGGGATGAGGCGTTCGGGCGGCTGGAAATAATTCTGGAGCCGGTTGCGTAGATTCTTCGCTTTCCCGACGTAAAGAATGCGCCCTTCACCGTCCACGAAACGGTAGACGCCCGGGTCGGTGGGAATGGACGACGGCGCCGGGCGGTAGCTGCGTGGATCAGCCACGGCCGGTCACCTCCTCGTCTCCTCCAGGAGGGGGCGGAGGAATTGCCCGGTATAGGATTCGGGCACCGCGGCGATCTGTTCCGGGGTTCCGGTGGCGACGACGGTGCCCCCGCCGGCGCCTCCTTCCGGCCCCATGTCGATTACCCAATCCGCGCATTTAATGACATCGAGATTGTGCTCGATAACAATAACGGTATTGCCTTTATCCACGAGGGATTGCAGTACCAGGAGGAGCTTGCGGATATCCTCAAAATGCAGCCCCGTAGTGGGCTCATCCAGGATGTAAACAGTGCGGCCGCTGGAGCGGCGGTGCAATTCCGAAGCGAGCTTGACACGCTGGGCTTCCCCGCCGGAAAGCGTGGTTGCCGATTGCCCCAAACGCACGTAGCCCAGGCCCACCCGTTCCAGGGTGGTGAGATAGCGGGTGATATTCGTGATGGGATCGAAGAATTCCGCTGCCTCGTGAATGGTCATATTAAGAACTTCGGAGACGTTCTTCCCGCGGTACTTCACTTCCAGGGTTTCCCGATTGTAGCGGGTGCCGTGACAGACCTCGCAGGGCACATACACATCGGGGAGGAAGTTCATCTCAATTTTCACGGTGCCATCGCCCTTGCAGGCTTCGCAGCGGCCACCCTTAACATTAAAGGAGAAGCGCCCCGGGCCGTAGCCGCGCACCTTCGCCTCCTGGGTTTGGGCGAAGAGCTGGCGCACTTTATCCCATACCCCGGTGTAGGTGGCCGGATTCGAGCGCGGGGTGCGCCCGATGGGTGACTGATCCACGTGCACGACCTTATCGAGCTCCCCGGCCCCGGTGACCTCCCGGTGGCGCCCCGGAACGGTATGCGCACCGTTGAGCTGGTTAGCCAAGGAACGGTAAAGAATCTGGTTAACGAGGGTGGATTTCCCGGAGCCGGACACCCCGGTTACCGCGATAAAGGTAGAGAGGGGGAAAGACACCTCCACGTTTTTGAGGTTATTTTCCCGGGCGCCCCGCACCGTGATTTTCCGCTGCGGATCAACAGTGCGCCGCTGCTGCGGCGTCGTTATGGCACGTTTCCCGGATAGATACGCACCGGTCACGGATTCTTCGCAAGCACTCAAGCCCGCAACGTCCCCGGCGTAGACAACGTGCCCTCCGAATTCTCCCGCACCCGGGCCGATATCAATAACGTAATCGGCGGTGCGAATCGTTTCTTCATCGTGTTCGACGACGATGAGGGTATTCCCCAGGTCGCGGAGCTTGACGAGGGTGCCGATGAGTTTTTCGTTATCGCGCTGGTGGAGGCCGATAGAAGGTTCGTCGAGCACATAGAGCACGCCCACCAGGCCGGAGCCGATCTGGGTGGCGAGGCGGATACGCTGGGCTTCCCCGCCCGAAAGCGTGGAGGCACCCCGTGCCAGGGTGAGGTAGGACAGCCCCACATCCACGAGGAATCCCATCCGTACCTGGATTTCGCGCAGTACCTGCGCGGCGATCTGGGCTTGGCGCGCATCGAGTTCCACGGAGTCGAGGAAGGCTTTGGCGTCGTCGATGGCGAGGGAGCACAGCTCGAAAATATTGAGGTTTCCGATGCGCACCGCCAGCACATCGGGCTTGAGGCGGGCGCCGTGGCAGGCCGAGCAGGCAATCTCCCGCATATAGCCTTCGTAACGTTCCTTTGACCAGCTGGATTCGGTTTCCCCGTGCTTGCGTTTGACGTAGCCGAGAACCCCCTCAAAGCCGGTGGCATAGGTTTTTTCCCGCCCCCAGCGATTGCGGTATTTGACGGTGACCTTGTAGTTATTGCCTTCCAGGAGGGCCTTCCGCGCTTTCTTGGGCAGGTCCTTCCAGGGGGTATCCACATCGAAGCCGAGTTCCTCCCCCAGGGCTTCCATCTGGCGGGTGAAGAAATCCTGGTGGCTCGTCCACGGAGCAATGGCGCCCTCCCGGAGAGTTTTCTCCGGATGCGGGACCACGAGGTCCGGATCCACTTCCAGGGTGGAGCCCAGGCCGTCGCAAGCCGGGCAGGCCCCGTAGGGCGCGTTAAAAGAGAAGGTGCGCGGTTCGATTTCTTCCAGGGCGAGGGCGTGCCCGTTCGGGCAGGAACGGTGCTCGGAAAAACGCCGGGAGCGTTCTTCACCTTCGGCCGCGTCCACGAATTCCACCACCATGAGCCCGGAGGAGAGCCCGAGGGCCTGTTCTACCGAATCGGTGAGACGGCTGGTGATACCTTCGCGCACCACCAGGCGATCAACAACGACGTCGATACTGTGGCGCAGTTTCTTATCGAGGCTGGGCGGGTTATCCAGGCGGATATCTTCGCTATCGACCCGCGCGCGGGTGTAGCCGGCCTGGGCGAGATCCGTGAACACATCCGCGTATTCGCCCTTGCGGTCACGCACCACCGGGGCGAGGATCTGGAAACGGGTACCTTCCGGGTAGGTGAGGAGGGTATCCACGATTTGCTGGGCACTTTGGGCGGTGATTTTCGCGCCGCATTCCGGGCAGTACTGCACCCCGGCCCGCGCGTAGAGTAAACGCAGGTAGTCATAGACTTCCGTAACCGTGCCCACCGTGGAGCGCGGGTTACGGTTGGTGGATTTCTGATCGATGGAGACCGCCGGGGAGAGCCCTTCGATGAGGTCCACATCCGGTTTATCCATCTGGCCGAGGAACATGCGAGCGTAGGAGCTCAGCGATTCCACGTAGCGGCGCTGCCCTTCGGCAAAAATGGTGTCAAAAGCCAGGGAGGATTTACCGGATCCCGAAAGCCCGGTAAAGACAACGAGTTGATCGCGGGGAATATCCACCGTGATATTACGGAGGTTATTTTCCCGCGCGCCCTGAACATGGATAACATCACTCACCCGGCCAAGCTTACACGGTTGAACACAGGTTCGATAACCGGATGGTGCAATGTTCACGCTAGGCTGGTTCCCATGGCACGTAACCGAGCACGTCTCCTCCGCTACCGGCCCGACCCCCTGGTGGCCGGCATTATCCTCGCGATGATCGCCGGGCTTCTTATTCCGGCGCCAAGTGCGGTCCGGGCACACCTGGGTACGGTTTCCGACCTGGCGGTGGCCTGCGTTTTCCTGGTGTACGGAATGCGGCTGCGCACCCGCGACGTGCTCGCCGGGCTGCGCAATATTAAACTCCAAGGCCTGGTATTCCTGTGCACCTACCTCATTTTCCCGCTTCTCGGTTTCGCCCTCGGGCACCTGGTGGCGCCTTTCCTGGGCCCGGCATTCGCCCTCGGTTTCCTCTACCTGGCGCTACTGCCTTCTACCATCCAGTCCTCGGTCACGATGGTGTCCATCGCCCGCGGGAATGTGGCCGCTGCCGTCACCTCCGCTACGGTCTCCAATATTGCCGGGATTTTCCTCACCCCGCTGCTCGTGCTGCTTTTCCTTCACGTGGAGGGAGCTTCGGCCGGATCTATTAATTCGGTGCTCCTCAAGCTGCTCCTGCCCTTTATTATCGGGCAGTGCCTCCAGCCCTGGGTGGGTACCTGGTTCCGGGCTCACCCGCGGCTAGTGCGCACGGTGGATAACACCTCGATTATCCTCATTGTGCTGTCTTCCGTGCTCAATGCCACCGCGGAAGGTGCCTGGGCGGGAGTGACGCTCTGGACGATCCTCGGCCTGCTCGCCCTGTGCTGCGTGCTGTTAGCCGCCATGCTTTCGATTACCTGGTGGCTCGGGGGCCTGGCCCGCATGACCGTGGAGGATCGCATCGTGGTGCTCATGTGCGGTTCGAAGAAATCATTGGCAACGGGGCTCCCGATGGCCAAGGCACTATTCTCCCCGGCCACGGTCGCCCCGCTGTCCGTCCCGGTGGTTATTTTCCACCAGCTACAAATATTTGTGTGCGCGATTCTGGCGCGCCGCCTGGCGCGGCGCAGCGCCGATTAGTGCGCCGCCACAGCAATGAGCCCGGCGCAGCTCCGATTAACGGCCACTCAGCCGATCAGCTAGTACTAGCGCCTCTCGCTACCGGCACGCACCGCCTTAGTGGGCGCCGCCAGCTGCGCCGTCGTCGTCGTTCTTCTCCTTACGCGCGAGAGAACGCGAGCGCAGCAGGGACGCCACCACCGTCACCACAATAATGACCACGATGACGAGCAGCGAGCTCAGCGGCGTGAAGGAGAAGAAGCCGGTGGCAATATCGTAATGATGCAGGGCTTCAAAAATGAGTTTGAAGCCGATGAAGGCGAGGATCGCGGCCAGGCCGAAGTGCAGGTACACGAGGCGTTCGAGCAGGCCATCGACCAGGAAGAACATCTGGCGCAGGCCCATGAGCGCAAAGGCATTCGCCGCGAAAATAATGAAGGGTTCGGTGGTGAAACCGAAGGAGGCCGGGATGGAATCGAGGGCAAACATGAGGTCAATCCCGCCGATGGCGATAATGCACAGCAGCAGCGGGGTGATATAGCGCTTGCCGCCGCGCTTCACGATGTAGTGGTCGCCGTGGTAATCCTCGGCGACCGGGAGGGTGCGGCGCGCTAGGCGTACGAAGAAGTTATCGGCTTCCTCACCCGTCGGTTCGCTTTCCGAGAGCCCTTCTTTGACCTGCGAGAATGCGGTCCACAGCAGGAAGGCACCGAAGAGGAAGAAGGACCAGGCCAGGGATTCCACAATAACCTTGCCCAGCACGATGAAAATGAAGCGCAGGCACAGCGCAATAACAATGCCCCAGAACAGCACTTTTTGCTGGAGGGCACGGGGAACCGCGAAGGAACCCATAATAATAATGAAGACGAAGATATTATCGACGGAAAGTGAATATTCCACGCCCCAGACGCTGAAGAATTGCAATCCGAAGGTATCTCCGTGGCGCCACCACAGGTATCCGCCCAGGCAGACGGCCAGGAAAATGTAGAACAGCAGGAAACCGGCCGATTCTTTCATGCTGGGCTCGTGCGGTTTGCGCACGTGGGACAGCAGATCAAAGGCGAAAATACCGATAACGACGACGAAAAGCAGAATCCACTCGGCCACATGGACCGACATCTGCTCGGGCGTGCTCGTCAACGGCAGCACACCCGTGGCGTATGAAAGCATAAATACCCTCCGGATGGAATGACCGGAGGTCTCTCCCCACCCGCCGGGCGCGCGGCCGCGGCAGGTCTCCGATCCGGACGACCCGGGTGGGTCTCGTGCTGACGAATCGGTGGTTGATGGGAATACTCCCCTCCACGAGTGCACACTTTACACGATGGGGAGCACCGCCGAGTCGTGTTTCATATGTGGTTTGCGTACCGCGCGCGGTGCGCACAGGCGGACGCGCGGCTTCCGCGTGCCTCCGGTGCCGCTCCCGTGCAGCCGTTTTATTTTTGGGCCTGCTGGGAATGCCACAGCTCGCTTTTCAGATCCTTGATCTCATCGCGGTAGCGCGCCGCGAGCTCAAATTGGAGCTGTTCGGCTGCGGCATGCATCTGCGCGGTGAGCTCGGTAATGAGTTCGCGCAGCTCTTTCCCGCCCTGCGCGCGGGCAATTTCCGCTTCCGAAGCGCGGGCCCGGGCATGCGCGGGCTCCTGGCGATACCCGCCGGCGAGCAGCTGTTCGGTATCCACATCCTCGCGGGCGAGCATATCGGTCACATCCGCGATGCGTTTGCGCAGCGGTTGCGGATCGATACCGTGTTCGCGGTTGTAGGCGAGCTGCTTCTCCCGGCGCCGATTCGTTTCATCAATAGCCTGCTGCATATTCGGGGTGATGCTATCCCCGTACATATGCACTTCCCCAGAAACGTTACGGGCCGCGCGCCCGATGGTCTGAATAAGCGAGGTGGTGGACCGCAAAAAGCCCTGCTTATCGGCGTCGAGAATCGCCACGAGCGAGACTTCCGGAAGATCCAGCCCCTCGCGCAGCAGGTTAATACCCACGAGCACATCGAATTTCCCGAGCCGCAGCTCCCGCAGCAGCTCCACGCGCCGCAGGGTATCCACATCCGAATGCAGGTACTCGACCCGCACCCCGCGATCCGCCAGGTACGCGGTGAGATCCTCAGCCATTTTCTTCGTTAGCGTGGTGACGAGGACCCGCTCATCACGTTCGGCCCGCACTCGCACTTCTTCGAGTAGATCATCAATCTGCCCTTCGGTGGGTTTGACTTTAATAAGGGGATCGACCAACCCGGTGGGTCGAATAATTTGTTCGACGACGCCGTCCGCTTGGCCAAGCTCATATTTGCCAGGCGTTGCGGATAGGTACACGGTTTGGCCGATGCGGTCGAGGAATTCCTCCCATTTGAGGGGGCGGTTATCCATGGCGGAGGGCAGCCGGAAGCCGTATTCCACCAGGGTGCGTTTGCGCGACATATCCCCTTCGTACATGGCCCCAATCTGGGGAACAGTCACGTGAGATTCATCGAGGATAAGGAGGAAATCGTCCGGGAAATAATCGAGGAGGGTATTCGGGGCGGTGCCCGGGCCACGCCCGTCAATATGCCGCGAATAGTTTTCAATACCGGAGGTGGTTCCAATATTGCGCATCATCTCGATATCGTAGCTGGTGCGCATTTCCAGGCGCTGCGCCTCGAGGAGCTTGTTATGGGCGCGTAGGTACTCCAGGCGTTCGGCCAGTTCTTCCTCAATGGAGCGGATAGCGCGTTCCATGCGCTCGGGGCCGGCCACGTAGTGGGAGGCCGGGAACACATGCGCGGTATCGGTGCGTTGGATAACATCCCCGGTAAGCGGGTGGAGGAGGGAAATCCCGTCAATCTCATCACCGAAGAATTCAATGCGGATAGCCAGCTCTTCGTACACGGGGATAATCTCCACGGTATCGCCCCGTACCCGGAAGGTGCCGCGGGTGAAAGCAATATCGTTACGGGTGTACTGCATGGACACGAAGGTGCGGAGCAGCTCATCGCGGTCCAGTTGCTGGCCCACGTGGAGTTGCACCATGCGATCAACGTATTCCTGCGGGGTACCCAGGCCGTAAATGCAGGAAACAGAGGCCACCACCACGGTGTCGCGCCGGGTGAGGAGCGAATTGGTAGCCGAATGGCGCAGGCGCTCTACCTCATCATTAATGGAGGAATCTTTTTCGATAAAGGTATCGGTTTGGGGAACGTAGGCTTCCGGCTGGTAGTAATCGTAATAGGAAACAAAGTATTCCACCGCGTTATTGGGCATGAGTTCGCGGAATTCCGCCGCCATCTGCGCGGCCAGGGTTTTATTTGGCTCCATAATGAGGGTGGGACGCTGCACCTGTTCAATAAGCCAGGCGGTGGTGGCGGATTTTCCGGTACCGGTGGCTCCCAGCAGCACCACGTCCTTTTCGCCGTCGTTAATGCGGCGGGTGAGTTCGGCAATCGCGGCGGGCTGATCACCCGAGGGGCGGTACTCGGAAATTACTTCAAAAGGCTTATCGCTGCGCACAATCTCAGAATCAAGAGCCATAGTGGCGAGCTTACTAGCCCGGTCCCGGATTGCGGTATGAAATACGCCAGTGGCCGGATAACGGCCCGAAGAAATTCGGGACGGTATCCGGCCACTGGGCGCCGTCGTCGTAACAAACGACTATCGGTTGCTTTCAGCTACGTTTGCCTGTTACTGGGCGAATATAGCCGCCAGGCGAACCATAACGGCCAGGCGAACTTAGCCGAGCTGCTCAACCGTGGCGTGCAGGGTGAGCGTGGCGCTCTCCCCCGGCGCGAGCTGCGGAGCACCTTCGCGCACCCGAGTCGCTTCCACGCACACAAAATGCTTCCAGGCATCATCGGGCATATCAGCATTCGCGGCAGAGCCCTTCGTGCCCGGGTTCCACACCACGGACTTATCGGATTCTTCCGAGCTCAGGGTGATCTTACGCTTCCCGCCCGCGTCCACGAGCACGATATCGCCCGCGAAGGGGTAGAAGCGATCCACGGTCTGGCCTTCGAGCGCCTCGAAGGGCCCGGCCGGAAGCTGCGCATTATCGGCGAGGCGATCAATACCGCCCTCCTCGATACCTTCGATGCGAAGCGTTTGGGCATCCACCGCCCAGTAGGCGTGGAGAGCCAGCTCCGGCGCAATGTTTTCCGTGCCGGTATTGGTGGCGCTCAGCCGTACCCAGAAATCGCTGCCCAGGTGCACGGTGTAGGCGAGCTTGAGGGAATCACCCAGCTCTCCGCCCAGGGTGCTGCTCGCGAGAGTGAAGGTCGCTTCCACCGCGGTGGAATCCCCACTTACGGATTCGAGGGTCCAATCCTGGATGCGGGCCCAGCCGTGCAGGCCGTTATCCGAGGGGCCGAACCACGGGGCTACCACCGGGATACCGCCCCGGATAGGAGTGCCCTGCGTGAGGCCGGATAGTTCGCTCATGTAGAGGACGTCCTCGAAGCCAGCCGGTTTCCAGGAGGCAACGTGGGCGCCGTAGGGGAAAACGGTACCGGATACGGTATCGGTGTTAATCTCCAGCGCGCTCAGGTCCCCACGGGTGACGAGGCTGACGCCGGCGATGTTCTGCTCGGCAAAAGGAATGCTCTGCGTCATTTGTACTCCTTGTTTTTCTTTATGTGTGCGATGCGGGCGACCATACCGGCCGCCCGCACCTTCTTGCTCATGCCTTAGCCGAAGAACGGCGAGAGGCACATTACGTACGCCAGTGAGACCAGCGAACCGGAGGCGAGCAGGCCGCCCCACGTCTTCAGGGTGTCCTTGATGGACAGATCGAAGTATTCCTTGAAGAGCCAGAAGGACGCGTCATTAATATGCGTCATGAAGTTGGAGCCCGCGGCGGTGGCGAGCACGAGGAGCGTGGGATCCACGCCCGCCTGCATCACGCCGGTCACCGGGTCCATAACAGCCGCACCAATAATGGAGGCGGCGGTCATCGCGGAGACCACGCCCTGGCCGGTTGCCAGGCGGATAAGAACGGTAATGAACCAGGCCATGATGTAGGGCGAAACCGCGCCGGCGCTCATGAAGCCGCCGATGTAATCGCCGATACCGGAGTCGATAACAACCTGCTTGAAGGCGCCACCGGCACCGATAATCATGACAACGCCGGCAATAATGGAGACGGCCTTATTGAACTTGTCCATAACCCATTCGCCCTTGTGCCCGCGCTGAATACCGAAAAGCAGCATGGCGAGCACCAGCGCCACGGACATGGCCACCGGGGAGGAGCCGAAGAAGTTGAGCCACTGGCCCAGCGTCGATTTCGGATTCACCCAGATATTGGCGATGGTCACCGAGATCATGATGATGGCCGGGCTGAGCGGCACGATGAGGGAGACGAAGAAGGACGGCGGGTTAACCGCGGCTTCCTTATCGTTTTCATCACCGGACATGAACTTCGGCACCGGGCGCTCGAGGTTACCGAGAATCTTGGGCAGCAGCACACCACCCACGATCACCCAGAGGATGGCCATGGGAATACCGAGGAGGTAGACCATGCCGGCATCGGCCTTGTACTGATCAATGAGCGCAACCGGGCCGGGCTGCGGCGGGAAGATGGAGTGAGCAACCGTGGTGGCGCAGACGGCCGGAATGGCCAGGCGCAGCCACGGCACCTTTGCTTCCTGAGCAATAGAAATAACGAGCGGCGCAATCATGAGGAAGGCAACTTCGTAGAACATCGCCAGGCCGAAAATAAGACCGATGATGATGACGGCGATACGCACGAAGCGCAGTCCGAAGCGGCGGATGAGCCCCGATGCCAGCACGTGAGACGCACCGGAGTCCACCATGAGGCGGCCGATAACTGCACCGAAAACAACGATAATGGCGAGCGAACCCAGCGTAGAACCAAAACCGGTGGTGACGGTCTTGAGAGTTTCCATCGGGCCCATGCCGTTGCACAGCGCCACCACCACGGCGGCGAGCAACAGCGCGAGCATCGAATTCACCTTGAACACGATGTTGAGCACGAGCATCAACGCAATGCCCACGAGCAGCCAAACAATTGGCATAGCTTTTTAACCTCTCAAATTTTAGGCCCCATCGCCGCGCATCGTTGCTTCGTGGCGACGAGACGTACCATATAGCGAAACGGTCATTTCACTATCTGTAAATGGTACTCCCTCTTACGCTGAGAGTAAACACGGTGCCGGTCACCTTTTTACTTGCGTTTCTCTTGATTGTTTTACGACGACGCCGGCGCCTGCGGCGCCGCCAGCCAGCTCTCCGCGCACTGGGCAACGAGGTTCTCAAGCTCCGCGCGGCTTCCCGCATTCCAGATCCAGATATGGGCCAGGGCCCGGCGAGCCTCTTCATCTACCTGGTTGCGCATCCGGGCCTGGGCATCGGCCCGGCTCATCCCCCGGCCTCGCAGGTGCTCGATTCGTTGTTCTTCCGGGGCCGCCACGATCATGACGCAATCGACCTCGCGATCAGCGCGGGTTTCTACCAGGAGCGGCACATCGTAGACCGCCAGCTGGCCGGGGGTGGCACTGGCGAGGATATCCCGGGCCCGCGCGATGATAGCGGGATGGGTGAGGGCTTCGAGCCGGTGGCGGGCGGCCGGGTTCGTGAAGATATGCGCGGCGAGGGCCGCCCGGTTGAGGGCGCCGTCGTCGTTTAAAATATCGGGACCGAATGCGGCGGCGAGCTGCGCGAGGACGGGACTACCCGGCGCGGTGATCTCGCGGGCGAGGGCGTCGGCGTCGGCGATGATTGCGCCGCGTTTGCGCAGGACCTCGGTGACTGTGGATTTGCCGGCGCCGATGCCGCCGGATACCGCTACCCGCAGGGCGCGGCCTCGCGGGTGGGTGAAGGGGCGCAGGAGTTGTGCGCTGGCTCCCCCGATTGTTAGTGCGTTCACCGTTTCAGCTTAACAATGCGCCAGGGAGAAAGAAAACGCCGCCGGCGCTCCCCCGAAGAGGTGCGCCGGCGGCGGTACAAGGTGTTTACCCGCGGTTGCGTGCTGCTACACGCTATAGCCTGGACGTTCCCCGGCTACGCGCGGCAGCCTAGCACTACCCGCGGAAACGCGAACCTTAGTTGTTGGTCAGCTTCTCACGCAGAGCGGCGAGGGCTTCATCGGCATCCGAGTCGAGCGAGCCGCTCGGTTCGGAGGTGGAGCTGTAGCTGGCCGGAATTTCCGCGGCCGGTTCGGCAGCGGCAGCAGCCTGGGCGCCGGCGGCAGCATCGGCTTCGATCGCGGCAGCGACCTGGGCCTTGTGCGCTTCCCAACGGGCCTGGGCCTGGGCGTATTCGTTCTCCCATGCCTCGCGCTGAGCTTCGTAGCCCTCGAGCCATTCGTTCGATTCCGGATCGAAGCCCTCGGGGTACTTGTAATTGCCGTTTTCGTCGTAATCAGCGGCCATACCGTAGAGCGAGGGATCGAAGTCCTGGGAGTTCGGATCCACGCCCTCGTTAGCCTGCTTGAGGGAGAGCGAAATGCGGCGGCGGTCCAGATCGATATCGATGACCTTGACGAAAACGTCGTCGCCCACCTTGACAACCTCTTCCGGGGTGTCGATGTGGCGGGAAGCCAGTTCGGAGATGTGGACGAGACCTTCGATACCGTCCTCCACGCGCACGAAAGCGCCGAAGGGAACGAGCTTGGTCACGCGACCCGGAACGATCTGGCCGATCGCGTGGGTGCGGGCGAAGGACTGCCAGGGATCTTCCTGGGTGGCCTTGAGGGAGAGCGAGACACGCTCGCGGTCCATATCAACATCGAGAACTTCGACGGTGACGGGCTGGCCCACTTCGACAACCTCGGACGGGTGGTCGATGTGCTTCCAGGACAGTTCGGAGACGTGAACGAGGCCGTCCACACCGCCGAGGTCCACGAAGGCACCGAAGTTGACGATGGAGGAGACGAAGCCTTCGCGCACCTGGCCCTTCTGGAGCTGGTGCAGGAATTCGCCACGGGCCTGGGACTGGGATGCTTCCAGCCAAGCGCGGCGGGAAAGAACCACGTTATTGCGGTTCTTATCAAGTTCGATAATCTTCGCTTCGAGTTCGCGGCCGATGTAGGGCTGCAGGTCACGCACGCGGCGCATTTCAACGAGCGAAGCGGGCAGGAAGCCACGCAGCCCGATATCAACAATCAGGCCGCCCTTGACGACTTCGATGACGGTACCGGTCACGACACCATCAGCTTCCTTGATCTTCTCGATTTCAGCCCAGGCGCGTTCGTACTGCGCGCGCTTCTTCGAGAGGAGGAGACGGCCTTCCTTGTCTTCCTTCTGGAGGACGAGGGCTTCTACCTGGTCGCCAATTTCCACGACGTCATCGGGATTGACATCGTGCTTGATCGAAAGTTCCTTGGAGGGAATAACACCCTCGGTTTTGTAGCCAATGTCGAGCAACACTTCGTCATGGTCGACCTTGACAACGGTTCCTTCGACGAGGTCACCATCGTTAAAGTACTTGATCGTCTTATCGACGGCGGCAATAAGTTCTTCCTCGGAGCCGATATCGTTGACGGCAATCTCGGGGAGAGTCGAAGACTCGGGGGTGGTATTAGTCATTAACTGATAACTTCCGGACACTATTGTGAATATTTGCTTGGGACCGATGGATATCGGCCAGTGTGGCGGGTGCTCACACCAGTTCTCCATACTACGCGGAAAAGCTTGGCTAGTGCAAGGTATCCGGGCTGGAATCGGAGTGGCGTGAGCCCCGTTTTAGTGGGCTGTTGCGGGCGGTTCTCGTGAGTCCGTTGCGGGCTGCTCGTGTGAACCGATGTGGAGCGTTTTAGTGTGCTGCCTCACGCCAATTGGGGCCGTATCCCACCCCGACGGAGAGCGGGACCCGTAACTGGGCTGCCCCGGCCATTTCCCGGCGCACAATTTCCTCCGCGGCCTCGTGCTCGCCGGGTGCTACTTCCAGCACCAGTTCGTCATGAACCTGGAGGAGAACCCGGCTGCGCAACCCGGCTTCCCGCAGGGCTTCCACCACGGCAACCATGGCGATCTTGATAATATCCGCGGCGCTGCCCTGGATAGGCGCGTTGAGGGCCATCCGCTCGGATGCTTCGCGCAGCTGGCGGTTCGTGGAGCGCAGTTCCGGCAGGTAGCGCCGCCGCCCCAGCAGGGTCTGGGTATAGCCATCCTCGCGGGCTCTCACCACGAGGGAATCGAGGTAATCACGCACTTTCCCGAAGCGCGCAAAATAGCTGTCCATGAGCTCTTGGGCGTCGTGGGCGGAAATATGGAGCTGGCGGGAAAGCCCGTAGGCAGAGAGCCCGTAGGCCAGCCCGTAGCTCATCGCTTTAATGCGAGAGCGCTGCTGGCTGCTCACCTCGCTTTCGGGAATCCCGAACACGAGGGACGCCACCGAGGAATGCAGGTCTTCGCCTTCATTAAAGGCGGTGATAAGCGCTTCATCACCGGAAAGCGAGGCCATAATCCGCATTTCAATCTGGGAATAATCCGCGGTCATGAGCGCCGCATAGCCCTCCGAGGGGATAAAGGCGGAGCGGATTTGGAGTCCTTCGGCGGTGCGTGCGTGAATATTTTGGAGATTCGGATCCGTGGAGGAGAGCCGCCCGGTTGCGGCCACCGCCTGTTGGTAGGTGGTGTGGATTTTTCCATCCGCTCGGGTATTGCGCTGCAAGCCTTCTACGGATTGCCGCAATTTAATGGCGTCACGATGCTCGAGAAGCGCCCCGAGGAATTGGGTTCCGGCCACCGCCTTATCATCTTCCCGGGGTGCGATGCGCACGGCAAGATCAGCCAGCGCCTCCGCATTCGTGGTGTACCCGGATCTGGTTTTCCGGGTGGTGGGCAAGCCCAATTCGTCGAACAGCACCCCCTGGAGCTGCTTGGGGCTGGAGAGATTCACCTTGTGGCCAATGGCATCATAGGCGAGCCGCGCCGCGGCTTCCACCCGCCCGTCGAAATCCTTCCGGAGTTTTTCGAGGTAGGGAGCATCCACCGCAATCCCGGTGTCCTCCATGCACGCGAGGGTGCGCGCCACATCCATTTCCAGATCAAGTAGAGCGCCGTCTTCCCCGCGCTGCGTCAATTCCCCGAGCAATTTCTCGGAAAGCGGGCCGAGGAGGGCAGCGCGTGCCGCCAGGGGATCAGCCTGCCCATCCAACCCGGGCAGCACTCCCCCGTCCCCCAGATCAACGCCGAGGTGGCGCAGCGCCAGGTCACCGAGGTCATAGCTGCGCTGATCGGGATAGAGAAGGTAGGCACACAGCACGGTATCCCGTACGACGCCGCGCAATTCGGCACCCTGCCCGCGTACCCGATGCCAGGCTTCTTTGGCGCCGTGCACCACTTTCGGGGCATCCGATTCCAGCCAGGCCCGCACCTGGGCGGTATCCTCCTCGTTCATGGTGTGCGTATCGAGAAGCAGGGCCGCGTGGGGCGTGCCAATCGCCATTGCCTCCACGCGCCCCGCACCCGGGCTGGCCGGCCCGGCAATGTCGAGGCCAAAGAACGGGGCGTCAGCGTGCTCGTCAAGCCACGCACGTACCCCGGAGGTGGTGATCTCCAGGCCGGCGAGGGTGAATCCGGCCGGCGCATCGGATTCAGGTGCGCCGTCGCGCGACGGTAATTCGCTGAGGACACGCCCGCGTAAGGTATCGAAATCGAGGGTGTCGAAGAGTTCGTGCAGTGCTTCCCGCTCCACTCCGCGCGGGCGGAATTCCTCGAGGTTCTCCCCGATGGGAAGGTCACGCACGAGGGTGTTGAGGGAGCGATTTTGGCGGACCTGGTCCAGGTGCTCGCGCAGGGAGGCCCCCACTTTTCCGCCGATGTCGTCAGCGTGGGCGAGGATGGAGTCGAGGTCACCGTAGTTCGCGAGCCATTTCGCCGCGGTTTTCGGGCCGACCCCGGGCACGCCGGGAATATTATCGGCACCCTCCCCCACGAGTGCTGCCAGGTCAGCGTAGCGCTCCGGGCGCACTCCGGTTTTCTTTTCGATACCTGCCGGGTCGAGGACCTGCATGGTCGAGCGCGGCATGGGATACAGCACGGTGGTGTGCTCATCAACGAGCTGGTAGGAGTCTTTATCACCGGAAGCGATATACACATCCGCGCCGTGTTCTACCGCCCGGCGTGAGAGGGTGGCGATAATATCGTCGGCTTCGTAATCTTCGTAGGTGAGCCAGCTGATTCCGCAAACATCAAGGACGCTTTTAATAACATCGATTTGCCCGGCGAATTCCACCGGGGTGGGGGCCCGGCCCGCTTTGTAATCGGGATAGACGCGGGTGCGGAAAGTTCCTCCCGGCAGGTCAAAGGCCACGGCAATGTAATCGGGGTGGTAGTCGCCAATGATTTTCAAGAGGGTGGAAAGGAACCCGTAAACGGCGTTGGTGTACTGCCCGCGATCAGTGAGGAAGTTCTCCGCCCGCAGGGCGTAGAAGGCGCGGAACGCCATGGAATGGCCATCAACAAGAAGGAATTTTTCGTCACTCACCCCTCTAGCCTACGCGAGATAGCAAACAGGCGCCCACCGGATTTCCGGTGAGCGCCTGCTCGCTGAAAGCGTGTTCGGCTTCCGCAACGCGTATGCGCGGTTCGTACTGCGGGTTCCACAACACGTGTGCGCCGCTCCCGCTACGAGTTCGGCGGGTACGCTCTGCGGGTTCGCAAGCTTAGTTCTTCCCGCCGACCTGTTCGATAACGGCATCGGCAACTTCGCGCATGGTCAGCCGCCGATCCATGGACGTCTTTTGAATCCAGCGGAAAGCTTCCGGTTCGGTTAGGCCCATCTGCGATTCCAGCAGCCCCTTGGCCCGATCCACCCGCTTACGGGTTTCAAATTGTTCGGCCATGGTAGAGACTTCGTTTTCCAGGGCTTCGATTTCCTGGTTGCGCGAAACCGCGATTTCCACCGCCGGGATGAGATCAGCGGGCGTGAAGGGCTTGACCACATAGGCCATGGCGCCGGCATCACGGGCACGTTCCACCAGGTCACGCTGAGAATAAGCGGTAAGCATCACAATGGCGACGCGGTGTTCTTCCAGGATGCGGTCCGCTGCGGTGATGCCATCCATACCGGGCATCTTCACATCCATGACAATAAGATCCGGTTCGAGTTCACCGGCCAGTTCGATAGCGGATTCGCCATCGCCAGCTTCCCCGACAACCTCATACCCGGCATCTTCCAGTGTTTCAACGATATCGAGGCGAATGAGAGTTTCGTCTTCAACGACAAGAACCCGAATGGCTTCTTTGTTCTCCGCGGATTGCCCCGCTGTGCCCTTGGCCATCATGACCCCTTCGACCGGCATGCCGGATAGATTGAACCAAATTTACTGCGTGCGATGTTGCACCTGCATCCACACCGAAGTGTTCTCTGACCCTTGAGAGATTGATGACCGGCAACGGGAATTCACGCGCCCCTTACCATGCTGTCAGACCACGCGGTGCAGAGCAAACACCGGGCCAGAGATTCCCAGCTAACTTCAAGGTTATTGCCTTCAAGCTTATCGCTGCGGTGCTCCCGGAGGGACTCGAACCCTCACGCCTTGCGGCGCTGCATTTTGAGTGCAGTGTGTCTACCAATTCCACCACAGGAGCTTGTGCATCTGCCGATACTACCAGCGGGAGAGCCCGGATCGCCCGGATCACCGCGGGTCACTGTACAAACGCAGAGAATATTTCACCATACCCGCCACCAAATTTCAAATGAGATGACGCGGAAGCGAGAGGAACGGCAGCGGGTGCCCACCCGGATTATTCCGAGCGGGCACCCGCCCGCCTATCCACTGTTCAATACCGTGCTGCTGTATCCATGGACGCGGCAGCACCTAGGAGAATACAAGCCTGCCGGATTTAGGCAACGCCCGTTTCTTCACCGATCTTGTGAACACGCAGGGTGTTGGTGGAACCAGCCACGCCCGAGGGCATACCGGCCACGATCACCACGCGGTCACCAACCTGTGCGCGGCCCAGTTCGAGGAGGCGATCCTCCACCTGCTGCACCATTTCGTCCGTGGTAGCGGCGGAGTGATCCACCGTGTAGGTTTCGCTACCCCACAGAACAGCGAGCTGATTGCGCACCTTCTCCGAGGGAGTGAAGTTGATGATCGGAAGGCGGGAGCGGTTGCGTGCCACGCGGCGGGCGGTGTGCCCGGTTTCCGTGAAGACCACAACTGCCTTGACGCCCAGGGCCTCACCGATATCCAGAGCGGAGCGGGTAAGAACACCGTTGCGGGTGCGATGTAGGGAGGAGAGCTGCGGGATCTGCTCCAGGCCGTGTTCCTCCGTGTAAGAAACGATGGAGGCCATGGTCTTCACGCACTCAATCGGGTAGAGGCCCACCGAGGTTTCCCCGGAAAGCATCACGGCATCCGCACCGTCTAGGATTGCGTTGGCACAGTCAGAAGCCTCAGCGCGGGTGGGCCGCGGGTTCTGGATCATGGATTCGAGAACCTGGGTGGCCAGAATAACCGGCTTGGCGCGCTTGCGAGCCAGGGAAATGGCTTCCTTCTGCACCAGCGGAACCTGCTCGAGGGGCAGTTCCACGCCAAGGTCACCGCGGGCGACCATAATGCCGTCGAAGGCCTGGACGATGTCGTCCAGGTTGGCCACAGCCTGCGGCTTTTCGATCTTGGCGATAACGGGGAGGTGAATACCCTCTTCGTCCATAATGCGGTGGACGTCATCAATATCCTTGGCATCACGCACGAAGGACAGCGCGATGAGATCCGCACCGTAGTTGAGGCCCCAGCGCAGGTCCTCTTCATCCTTTTCGGACATGGCGGGAACGGACACCGCCACGCCGGGAAGATTAATACCCTTGTTATTGGAAACGGGGCCGGGGACTTCCACGCGGGTGACCACGTCAGTGCCGTCCACAACTTCCACAACGCGCACGGAAACCTTACCGTCGTCAATCAACAGCACATCGCCGGGATTGCAATCGCCGGCCAGACCCTTGAAGGTGGTGGAGCAGATATCCTTCGTGCCGGGGATATCGCGGGTGGTAATGGTGAAGGTATCGCCCACGTTCAGCTGGACCGGACCTTCGGCGAAACGGCCGAGACGGATCTTGGGGCCCTGCAAATCGACGAGCACCGCAACCGGGGTACCCAGTTCCTTCGCGGCGGCACGCACATTATCAATGCGCTTTTCGTGTTCTTCATGCGAACCGTGGGAAGCGTTAATACGCGCCACGTTCATGCCGGCTTTAACAAGTTCAAGGATTTGATCGTAGGTATCCGTAGCCGGACCCAACGTACACACAATTCTAGCTCTACGCATGTTTCCTATCTTACCCGAGGGCCCTGTTTCCCCATCGGGACTCAAGGCACTCGTCCTGGTAAATATGCACCGTTATAAGCCCCGCTCGCGGAGCTCATCTTTACGCTAGCGCACGGCAAGCCCGGCGGCTTCACCCGTTCACTGAGCGGTTACCCACCTCGGTTTCGGATTCGCTTGACGCGGCTGAATCGCCTGTGCTTGCGGCCCCGGAAGTTTCCGTTTTTTCAGGTACGACGGCGGCCTGGCCGGCTGCGGCGTCGTCGTTCTGTGAAACGTCAGCTTCAGTTTGTGGTTCCGGGCGGGCCCGCAACCACACGTGATCGCGAGAAGAATCACGTAGGTAGGCGCGCCGCAAGATAACGAGGGCGATGATTCCCCCGAGCAAAACGAGCAGCGACGTCCATACATTGAGACGCAAACCGGCCACGAGATGCGCCGGGTCGATCCGCAAGTTTTCGATCCAGACTCTGCCGAGGGTGTACACGATCACATACGTGGCGAAAAGTTGCCCGGCCACCAGGCGGAAGCGTTTTTCGAGGAGAAGAAGTACGACGGCGCCACCCAGGCACCACAGCGATTCGTAGAGGAAAGTGGGGTGGAAGAGCTGCTCGGGTGGGAAGCCGGCGGGGCGGTACGCGGCATCAACCTGCAAGCCCCAGGGCAGTGAAGTGGGCCCGCCGAAGAGTTCTTGGTTGAAGTAGTTACCCAGGCGGCCAATGGCCTGGGCGATGAGGAGACCCGGGGCGAGGGCGTCGGCGAAGGGTAGCAGGCGCACCCCGTTGCGGCGGCACCCGATCCAGGCACCCACGCCTCCCAGGGCCACCGCACCCCAGATGCCCAGGCCACCGCCGCGCAGGTCGAAGACGCGCCACGGGTCACGGCCCGGGCCGAAATAGAGCTGGTAGTCGGTGATGACGTGGTAGAGCCGCCCGCCGATAATCCCGAAAATTACCGCCCACAGCGCGATGGAGAGCGTGACATCGCGGGTGGCGCCTTTGGCCACGTAGCGCCGTTCCGTGAGGGCGTAGGCAACGATGATGCCGATGACGATGGCGATCGCGTAGAACTTAATGGAGAGGGAAAACGCGGAGGTCTCAAAAAGCACCCATTCGGAATGCTCGGGAGCTGGAATAGCTGTTGGAATCATCGTGTCCCTTCCTGTCCGGGGGCGTGGGGCGGATGCCCGAGCCCGGGTGCCTGAGCGGTACCTTCGGTTACGTTAGCCGTGCGTTCGGCCGTGCTAGCCATGCGTTCGGCCGCGCTAGCCGTGCCTTCGGCCACGTGTGCGGTCCGTTTCGCCATAAGTAGCGCGGCCGGATGCCGGCCCGCGGTAGCCATGCTAGCCAGCAAACCGGCCGGGTCTGCTGTTTCAAGCAGGGCCCGCCCTACAATAACGCAGCCAGCGCCGTGCCGTGCCGCGGTGAAAACATCGCAGGGATTGCGCACCCCGCGCCGCACCACCCGCACGCAGGTGTAGGGCAGCGCCTCGAAAAGTTGCGGATAATCGGTGGCGGAGCGCGAATCAGCGATAACGACGCGCGCCGCGCAAGCCATCGCGCGCGCTATGTCACGTTCGGATTCCACTTCTAGGCAGGGCTCCATCCCGAGGGAACGCGCCCGTTCCACCAGGGCCTCAAGCTCCACATCGGCGAGAATCCGCGGGGTGAGCGAGACGGCATCCGCTCCCGCCGCGCGGGCCCGCAGGAGTTGCACCGCGGAAACGGTGACATCGCGGTAGAGCAGCCGGCCCACCCCGAGGGCGCGGGCGAGGCGCAGCGCCGGCAAACCGAGCCCACCGGGAATCACCGGGGCGGTTACCGAAATGGCGGCCGCTCCCCCGCTGCTCAGTGCCTGCGCGAAGGCCTCTAGCTGCGCCGGAGCGGGTGCGGGGCTGCCGCCGAGGCTGCGAATTTCCCCGATGACCCCGATGGGGCGCTGCGGGCTGGGCACGAGGGCACGGTAGAACTCGCGCGGGGCCGGGGCCGCCTGGGCGGCACGCCGCAGCGCATCACGCTCGAGGTCCGGGACCTGCCTGGCGGCGGCCCGCACCCGCTGTGCTACCTCATCAATAAACCACGCCACTGTGCCTCCCGGTGTCGGTGAGCTTCGCTCCGCGTGCTGGTTATGACATAGAGTACCCGCACGGTGTGACAAAAAATGACGCAGGAACAGGTGGCACCCATGAAAGAGAGCAAAGAGGGCCTGGACCTCCTCGCGGGCCTGGTATTTCGCGGGAAAGGCCGGCGAGTTTACGGCATCGACGGGCGGAGCGGATCCGGGAAAACTCAGCTATCGCGGGCGCTTGCGGCGCGGATGCGCGAGGGCGGGCTCGCGGTTGAGATTCTCGAGGTGGAGCGTTTCATACCCGGCTGGGATGGCTTGGCCCGGGGCACGCAGCGGGTGGCCCACGATATTCTGGAGCCTTTTCTACGCGGGGAGAGCGCGCGGGTGGCTCCCTGGAATTGGTATCTGAGCTGCTACGATGCACCGGTCGCGGTGCCGGGGGATGCGCGCTGCGAGGTGCTGCTACTCGAGGGGTGCGGGGCAGCTTCCGCGGCCTGCGCGCCGCTGTGCACGGCGACAATCTGGATGGAATGTGAGGATTCTCTCCGGCGGGAGCGGGTGCGGGAACGCGAGGGTGATCCGAGTAGCTGGTGGGATAGGTGGGCTGCCCAGGAGGCTGCTCTCTTGAGCAAAAGAGATGCCCCAGCCCTGGCGGACGCGGTGGCGCGCTGGGAGGCGGGGCAGCTGCACGTGGAGATGCGCGGTTGCTAGGCCGCGGTCGCGGCACTCTTCCGGTGACGCGCTAGGAGCCGCGTGCAGCGACGCGAGCTTGAGCGCGTACGGCGAAACGAGCTTTAGGCCCCGCCGGCGCGAAGCTGGGTGAGCGCCCGGCCCGTCGCCAAAATATCAACGATGGCGACCAGGTCGCTATCCCCGCGGGCCTGACTTGCCGGAATCAGAATCATGACGCGTGAACCTACCCGCTGATCAACCAGGCCTTTGCGCATCCCGTCCATCAGATCGCCCATGGCGGCACGCACCGGCCCGGAGGTCCAGCTGGAATCGACCGTTTGGCCATTCGGATCCACGAGGAAGTAGTTGAGCACAAGCTCATCCGAGGCGGCTACCTGCTCCCCGCGCCCGAGCACGAGGGGAACCACCGCGAATTCCGGGATGGGCCCGCCGCCCCCGGTGAGCACGGGCGCTACGCCTTCTCCGCTGGCCAGGCCCGGCATTCCGGCCGGTGGCGTAGCGGGCGGCGGAGCTGCGTCCCCGCGCGCATTTGTGTAGAGAATATCGACGACGACGATTTCTACCGCTCCCGGGTCTCCGGCCACCAATTCTTCCCGCTGAATCAGCAGGCGGCTTCCTTCCCGCTGCCCGGCGAGGTAGGGAGCCAGCTCCCCTACCCCTGCCTTGCTCACGGTGGCCAGGGTTATCCCGCCGGTGGCGAAACCTTCCACGGGTGCCTCGGTACGCGAGTCGAAGGAAGTGATACGGGCGAGTACCGGGCTGCCTTCCGCCAGTTCCACCCCGTCTCCCGGGCTGAGGACCTCCTGGCGGACCCCGTCCACGTGGAGGTTCCCTTCCACGGAGATGGTCACGGGTGCCCCGAAAGCGCCTGTGACATCCACGCTTCCGGGGGTGCCGGGCTCGCGGTGGCCGCTACAGCCCGCTAACGCGGTAGCGGCCACCGCCAATCCAGCCAGCAGCGCTCGGTACTTCAGGTGGGGTGTCACGCGGTGATCTCCTCGATAAGCGCCTCGACCTCGGCGTTTTCAGTGGCGAGTGGGTCGTTGAGGACCACACTGGAATTGCCATTGGCCTCCATGAGGCGCAGGGTGGACCAGTCCACCGCCACATCGCGCCGGGCTTGCCGCGCCGCACTCAGGAAACGCCCGCGCAGCACGGCCCGGGTGCTGCGCGGCGGGTCCGTCATCGCCGCGGTAGCGCGTTCGGGGGTGATAACGCGGCGCAGGAGCCCGGATTCTTCCATCCGGTCGCGCAACCCACCTTCGGTGATATCGTGATACGCCAAATCGAGGCGTGCCACCCGGGCATCGCAGAGTTTCGCCCCGGTGCGTTCCCGGTAGCGAGTGAGGAGGGCGAGTTTAGCGGCCCAGTCGATTTCGGTGGCAATAGGGCTGGGATCGCGGTGTTCCACCGCTGTAATAGCGCGCTCCCACAGCTCGAGGAGGTAGCGCCGGGTGGGGTCAAGTTCCGCCAGGTAGCCTTTCCGATCCAGGTGGTTCATCGCGGCTTCATACATCCGCTGCTGCACCGAAATCGGGTCGGTGAGTCCGCCGCTGGCAAGTTCCAGATTGGCCCGCCCGGATAGGTCCGCGCCGGTGATCCGGATGGCGTGCATGGGATCGGCGAGTTCCAGATCGGGAAGAATCGCGCCTTCTTCCACGAGGGTGAGGAGGGCTTCGGTGGCCGCGACTTTGAGGCCGGTTGTCGCCTGGGAAATATTGGAATCCCCCACGATAACGTGCATGCGCCGGTAGAGTTCCGCATCGGCGTGGGGTTCATCGCGGGTATTGATCATGGGCCGCGACCGCGTGGACGCCGAGGAGATCGCCTCCCACATCTGGTGGGAGCGCTGAGAGAATTCGTAGCGGACCTGCCCGTCTTCCCCGCGGTGCAGGCTTCCGGCTCCCGCCACGATTTGCCTGGTCACAAAGAAGGGGATGAGCCGGGCGATGCGCTGGCGATAGTCCGGGCGCCGGTGCACCATGTAGTTTTCGTGACACCCGAAGGAATGCCCTTCGGAATCAACATTGTTTTTCAGGAGGTGGATGGCCCCGGGGACGCCGTCGTCGTTTAATTTCTCATTGGCGCGCTTGGCGAGCCGCGCGAAAATGAGTTCGCCGGCGCGGTCATGGGCGAGGAGATCGTCGATATTATCGCATTCGGCGGTGGCGTATTCCGGGTGGGCGCCCACATCCAGGTAGAGGCGTGAGCCGTTTTCGAGGAACGTGTTTGTGGACCGATGCGCGGCGAGCACCGGCGCGAAAAGCCGCTGGGCGGATTCTTCGGCATCCAGCGGTGGGCGTGTTCCGCGCCGGGCCGCGCAGGTGATTCCGTACTCGGTCTCGATGCCCATAACGCGACGGGGTATCACTGTCCGCCTTTCTGCACGAAGCCCTGCACGAAGGAGGACGCATTGCTTTCCAGCACGGCGTCGATATCGTCGAGCAGCGCGTCGATACCAAAATCTTGGTTTTGGGCCTGCGGGGCTTCCACTTCGGTGTTTTCTTCCTGGCGGCGCTGGGGCTGCAGGAATTCTTGACTGGACATTTCTTCCTTCCTCTTTTCTGGTACTGGTGCGGATAGGTGCAGGCTGCGGGTGCATGCCGGCTGCGTGACCCGCCCGAATGCGTTACCGGCCCGGGCCCGCCTAAGTAGTCACGTGACCGGGCCTAACGCAGGCCGTAGCCGGGCGGCAGGTGCCGGCCCCGGTCCGCCTACGATCCCGCCGCGGTGAGCGCGGCAATGACCTCGTCAATCGTGTGGGCGCCGGCCAGGGTTGCCCCCAGGGCCGCTTCGTTCGCACCGTTAGGATCGGGCAGGCTGAGGCGGTGGAGCTGGCCGGCGCTATTACGCAGCACCGCACTCGACCAACTTGCCGCGGCCACGTGTTCGGAGAAGCGGGAGATGAGC
The DNA here is from genome assembly GCF_002860685.3 of Actinotignum timonense. Classification (GTDB taxonomy): domain Bacteria; phylum Actinomycetota; class Actinomycetes; order Actinomycetales; family Actinomycetaceae; genus Actinotignum; species Actinotignum timonense. Next base: position 1,711,968 of record NZ_CP136960.1, read on the forward strand.
TGGCCGCGCAGATACGCGCGCGTCGAACCCGGTGCCTGCAGCGCCGCCGTGGCGATCTCCGCTTCGGAGAAGAGTTCCTCCACCCGCCCGGCTCCCCGCAGTTTCGCCACGATGGAGCGCTCGGGGCGCAGATCATGCCATTGGACGTCGAGGGCGCGCAGCTTATCCGAATCCCAGCTGCCCCCGCCGCGTTCGCGTAATTCATTGAGGATCTGGTATTTCGCCACCCATTCCACCTGGGATGCGGCAGAGAAAATATCACGCGAAAGCAGGTCCAGCACGCTTTGCCACCGCTCGAGAATTTCGGCAGTATCGCCGTCCACCTCACCGCGTTCGTCCAGCGCATCACGGACCGCGTCCAGGTAGATCTGCTGAATCTCCAGGGCGGTACGCGGTTCTCCTTCATGCACCTCAAGTTTGGTGCTGAGGCTCGGGTCCTGGGAGACCGTCCAGGTGAGGGGCACCGGACTATCCATAATCACGGATTCCAGCCCGAGGGGCACCGCGTCCTGTTCGAGCATCCACAGCACCAGCGAGGTGGTTCCCACTTTGAGCAGGATAGAGACATCGAATTGGTTGGCGTCTCCCCCGATGACGTGCAGGCGCCGGAAGCGCTCCGCGGCCGCATGCGGTTCATCGCGAGTATTGATAATGGGCCGATTGAAGGTAGTTTCCAGCCCGACGTCATTTTCCACGTAGTCGGCGCGCTGCGAAATCTGGAAACCGGGTTGTTCCGAACGCGGGCCGAGCCCCACGCGCCCGGTACCGCATAGGATCGGCCGGGTCACGAAGAAAGGCGTGAGGTAGCGGATGATTTCCGTGAAGGGCAGCGCCCGATCAACCAGGTAGTTTTCGTGCGAGCCGTAGGCCGCGCCTTTCCCGTCCACATTGTTTTTGTAGATCGCGAATTCGCGCCCGCCTTCGCGCAGCAGTTCTATTCCGCGCCGCGCGATGAGTTCACCGGCACGGTCCCAGAGCACGGCTTCCCGCGGGGTCGCGGTTTCCGGCGAGGAATATTCCGGATGGGCATGATCAACGTAGAGGCGCCCGCCGTTGGTGAGAACCGCGTTCGCGGCGCGCGGGCGGCGCAGCTCTGCGTCGTCGTCCGTTATAGGTGCGACGACGACGCCAGCTGGCGGGGCGGGATTCTCCGGATCATCGGTGAGTTGAGAAGGGTCCGCCTCCTCCCGGCTCATCCGGAAACCGCGGGCGTCATTGAGAGGATCCTCCCCGGTGTAATCCCAGGCCACCGGGCCGTGCGTGCCGGCCCCTGCCCCGGCGTGCCCGTAGCTTTCTACGAAATCGGCCGAAAGTACCACGGGATTGGCCCGCAGGTCGGCGGGTTCCATAATCCCGAATTCTGTTTCCAGGCCGATGACTCGACGTGCTGTCACCGTGGTTCCTCCCCCGTGTGCTGATGTGCGGATGCTGCGTTCGTAATCGCGTGAGGTGCGGGATCGGCCTGACCTGCCGCTTCAGCCCGGCACGTCGAATCGCTCTGGCGCGGACGCACCGCCACGATCCGCTCCCCGCGGTTTTTACCATTGACTTTGGCCCATTCATCCGGATTGGAAATCTGGTCCAAGTCCGAGCTATCGCGGGCTTCGGCATGCACGGCAGCGATAGCATGCTCCGCGGTAATCCCACGCACCCCGGTGGTCAAATACGTTTTGATAGCTGCTTTTTTCGCGCGATCAACGATGCCGGCCAGGAGAGCCCCGGAAACGAAATCGGCAAGATAAAGAGTTTCTTTCCGCCCCGAAGCATAGGTGACATCAACGAAGCGGTTCTCCGGGGATGCCTCGAAAACCTTATCCGCGATGAGGCGGGCCAGGTGGGCCGCGGCCCCCGCCCCGCCGCCGTAGGCTGCAATATCAGCTGGCGCGTAGGGCAGCTCGGGGGTGAGGTACTTGGAGAGAATATCCACGCTCCCCGCATAATCGGGGCGTTCGACCCGGATTTTCACGTCAAGCCGGCCGGGCCGCAAAATGGCCGGGTCGATCATATCTTCCCGGTTGGAAGCACCAATAACGATGACATTGGAGAGTTGCTCCACCCCGTCAATTTCAGCGAGGAGCTGGGGCACCACGGTTGTTTCCACATCGGAAGAAACCCCGGAACCGCGGGTGCGGAAAAGGGCTTCCATTTCGTCGAAGAAAATGACAACGGGGATACCCGAGGAGGCCCGGTCCCGGGCCCGGGAAAAGATTTCGCGGATCTGGCGTTCGGTTTCCCCCACGTATTTATCGAGGAGCTGCGGGCCCTTGATATTGAGGAAGTAGGAGGAAGCTTTGGCTACCCCTTGGGCACGCGCGGCATTCTCCGCGAGGGAGGTGGCCACCGCTTTCGCGATCATGGTTTTCCCGGTTCCCGGAGGGCCGTACAGCAAAATTCCCTTGGGCGGGCGCAGGCCGTGCTCTCGATAGAGGTCGGGTTGCTGGAAGGGTAATTCGATACTGTCGCGGATTTCCTCAATCTGAGCATCCAAGCCGCCAATATCCGCATAGGAAACATCCGGGACTTCTTCGAGCAGCAGGTGCTCGACATCCGGGCGCTCTACCTTTTCTACCAGGAACCCGGTTTTCAGGTCCGCCATGCAGGTATCCCCGACCCGCAGTTTCCCGGCCGAGAGTTTCCCGCCGATGCGCAGCACTTTTGTTTCGTCCGCGTGCACCCGCACGAGCACCCGCTGGGGATCCAGCACGAGTTCGACAGCAACGAGCTGCCCGGTATTTTCGTAGCCTCCAATGCCGACGACCACGAGTTCTTCATTGAGGCGTACTTCTTGGCCGGGGCGCAATTGTTCCAAAGCAACATACGGAGAAACAGCTACGTTCATTTTTCGGCCGCCCACGAGGGCGTCAATGGAATGATCGGAGGAATGCCCGCGAATAAAGGTGGCGAAAGTAGCCGGAGGCCGGGAGAGGGAATCAAGTTTCTCCCCCAATTCCTGGATGCGTTTCCGGGCGGCGACCAGCGAGGTGGAGAGCCTTTCATTTTTCTCACGCAAGGACGCGATTTCGGCAAGAGCCGCGCTCGACTCCGATGTGCTCATGGCTTCCTTTCTGATCGTCCCCTTATTCTAGGACAGGCCTACCTTACCGCCCACCCCGGGATATAGCATCCCCGGTGCCCTCACGGTTAGGTCACTAGTCCTCAAAGTGCTGTGCCGGCTCCGCTGCCCGCCACTTTTCCGCGTACCCCGCTTCCGCGCCTTGCCGCTGTTTTTCGGCGTACCGAGGCTCTTCGCCCTGCCGCCGCTTTTCGGCTTCACGTTCGGCGATTTCCGCCGCGATTTTCTCAGCTATCTGGCGGGAATGTTCTCCCGGGGTGGATACCCCGCTTTCTTCCACATCGGCCCGGTGCGCTAGATCACGGCGGACTTTACGAAGTTTCTTTTCCGCAATCGGGCGTTCCTGGAGCGGTTCAGCTTCCGGGTTTTCCCAGGGCATGGGTTCGGCGTAGGCGCCCTTGGCCGGGCGGGATGCCGGAGTGAGCTGGGTGGGCCCGGCTAGGCGGCGCGCCATAATAAGGAAGCCGGTATGCGCGACCATCCGGTGATCGGGGCGCACCGCGAGCCCCTCTAAATGCCAGTTGCGCACCAGTGTTTCACTGGCTTCAGGGCCGGTGAAAAGTCCCGTTGCTTTGAGATCTTCGGCGCAGCGGGAGAGCTGCGTCGTCGTTGCAACGTAAGCGAGGAAAACCCCACCGGGGACCAAAGCCTGCGCGGCCGCCGGAATGATTTCCCAGGGAGCGAGCATATCGAGGATAACGCGATCAAAACCGGCCGGGTGAGCGGCCAAAATATCAGCCGCTTCCCCGCATTCCACCTGCCAGTTTTCCGGGTGGCTCCCCCACCAGGACACCAGGTTGGCCTGCGCGATCTCCGCGAATTCCGGGCGGCGTTCCGCGCTGAGAAGAAAACCTTGAGGGCCTACCGCTTGGAGCAGGGAAATGGAGAGAGCCCCGGAGCCGACCCCGGCCTCAAAAACCCGTGCCCCCGGATAAATATCCGCAGTGTGGGTGATTTGCGCCGCATCTTTCGGGTAGACAATGGTGGCGCCACGCGGCATGGAAAGCACGTAATCGCTCAGGAGCGGGCGCAGCGCGAGGAATTCACGGCCTTCTTCGGTGGTGATGAGGCTGCCTTCCTCTTTCCCGATGAGCTCGCTGTGGCGGAAAGAGCCGCGCGTGGACTGGAAATAGCCATCAACCGTGAGATTGATGGTGTAATGCCGCCCTTTGGGATCGGTGAGTTGCACGCGTTCACCGGGGCGGAAGGGGCCTCGTCGTAGTGTCATTCCTCCAGTGTAGTTTGTCCTTCCGGCAGATTTTTCTGTCGTAGCGAGTTGTTAAAGTGGAAGCATGACTCGTCACGCCGCACTATCACCATCACGTGCCAAAGATTTCAAGCAGTGCCCGCTGCTCTTCCGTTTCCGAAGTGTGGATCGCCTCCCGGAAGCGCCCTCCCTCGCCGCGCTGCGCGGCACCCTGGTGCATTCGGTTCTGGAGTACCTGTACGCCGCACCGCAGCAAGCCCGCACCGAAGAATACGCTCAGTCTCTCCTGCTGCCGCGTTGGGAGGCGCACCTGGAAAAGTCCCCGCAGGATGCGGATCTTTTTGAGTCGGCGGATGCGCTTTCGGAATGGCTGGAACAGGCTCGCGCGCTTATTAGCAATTATTTCCATATGGAGAATCCGCGGTTTTTGGCGCCGCGGGATCGGGAAAAATTCATCAATGCCCGCCTGCCCTCCGGTTTGGCCCTGCGCGGAATCGTGGATCGTATCGATGCGGCTCCCGATGGGGCCTTGCGGGTGGTGGATTATAAAACCGGGAAGTCTCCGCATCCGCGCTACCAGAACGAAGCTCTCTACCAGATGCGTTTTTATGCGCTGCTTTTGGAATTGACGGAAGGGCAGCGCCCGGCCCGCACTCAGCTTGTTTACCTCAAGGATGGGCGCACTCTCACCTATGATCCCCTCCCGGAAGATACCCGGCGTATCGCCATGGATCTGGAGGAAACCTGGCGGGATATTGCCGCGCGCCTGGATTCCGGGGAATTCGAACCGCGCACCTCCCGCCTGTGCGATTGGTGCTATTTCCAGCAGATCTGCCCGGCCTACGGCGGAACTCCCCCGCCGCTCAGCACGGAGGGGGTGGAGCAGATGCGCACGGCACATAGTTAGCGCATGCGCCCAGGGTGCATTGGCACAGCGAACGCCACATTGGATGCCGCTCGCGCTTGCCTGACGCACCTACCTCAGGCTCTGGCCCCCGATTAGTCGGAAAGTAACTGGATACCCAGGAGTGCATCCACCGCGCGCACCACTTGCGCCGCATCGGGTGCTCCGGATGCCGCCCACTCATCCAGGATGTGCAGGGCTTGCGGGGTGTCCAGGTCATCCGAAATAGCCTCGATGAGCGCCCGGCAGGTGGGAACCAGCTCAGACTCCGCGGCCGTATTATCGCCCGGCCCAGCGGCTGCGGACTTTCCGAGCGCGCTGCGGGCTGCCTGCTGCCAGGCTTCCAAGCGAGCTTCGGCCCGCTCAAGCGCACTCGCCTGGTATTCCCAATCGGAACGGTAATGATTGGCCAGGAGCACCAGGCGAATCGCGCTCGGATGCGCACCAGCAGCGGTCAGCTCCGAAACCCGGACCAGATTGCCCAGCGACTTGGACATTTTTTCACCCTGGTAGGCCACCATTCCCACGTGGAAGTGAATATCCACCCGGCCGCGGTCACCCGTCATCTCCCGCAAATGGCTTTCGCTCATCTCGTGGTGCGGGAAGAGCAGATCACGCCCACCAGCCTGCACGGTGATATGTTCACCCAGGTAGGTACGGGCTATCAGCGCGCATTCCACATGCCAGCCCGGCCGCCAGAACCCGGGCTTCTCCCCCGCCGGCCGGAAATCATTGCCACGCACGCCTTTCCACACCAGCGGGTCAAGGGTGCGGCGCTTACCTGGACGGGTGGAATCCCCACCGTGTTCATCGAACATCCGCTCCAGATCCAAGTACTCGAAAACAGGCGCGGCGGCGAAACTCGGATCGCGGGTGAGATCAACATAGATATCTTCCGAGCCGTCCCCATTGGGCAAACGGTACGCCAGTCCACGCGCCTCAAAATCGCGGACCACCGCCTCCGCCTCATCCAAAATCTCGGAGACCGCAATCCAGTTCCTGGGCGGAACAACCCGCAAAGCATCCATATCGGAACGGAAAAGCGCTACTTGAGAATCAGCTAGTTCGCGCCAATCCACCCGGGTTTGCTCCGCGCGTTCAAAAAGCGGGTCGTCAATATCCGTGATGTTTTGGGCGTAGTGAACCGGAAAGCCCGCGGCCAGCCAGTACCGCACCAGGGTATCGGCACTCACGTAAGTAAAAGCATGCCCCAGGTGAGTGGCATCGTAGGGTGTGATACCGCAGGTGTAGAGGGTAGGTTGCCGCGTTTCCACCCGGCAAATCTCCTCATTATCGGAATCGTACAGGTTGAGGTCCGGGGTGAACCCCAGCTGTGGTACCTCTGGGCGTGTCCAAGTCTCCATCTGGTTATCCGTTAGTCTCCTACTTCGCGGGTCCTCCACGTGAGGAACCCACGCACAGTCTACCCAGTACGCCGCTCGCCCTCAGGGAACAGCAGCAGCGGGGCGAGCCGTTGCGGCGTCGTCGTTAAAAAACAGAGAGCACGCCGGTGCCGAGCAACACCACCACAAGCGCGGCCAGCACCAAGCGATAGATCACGAAAGGCAGGTACGAACGCGTGGACACCAAACGCAAGAACCACACGATCACCGCGTACCCCAAAACGAAAGAAATCGCCGTGGCAAGAATCGTGGGCCCGGCCGGAATCGAGGCGTCACCGGCGTATTTGATCAGCTGGTAGAAGCCCGAGAGCAGCACCGCCGGCACCGCCATGAGGAAGGATACCCGCGCCGCCGCCTCGCGGGTATAGCCGAGGAGCAGGCCGGTGGTAATCGTGCCGCCTGAACGCGATACCCCCGGAATCAGCGCGAGAGCCTGCCCGAAACCGAGGAGCAAACCGTCGCGATAGCTCATATCGCGCAGGTCTTTGCGCTGGCTCGCCCAGCGGTCGGCCAACCCGAGGAAAATCGCGAATAGCGCGAGCACGGCCGCGGTGATATAGAGATTACGTAGCGACGTTTCGATGGTGTCCGCGAAAAGCAGGCCGAGGAGGCCGATAGGAAGCGTGCCGATAATAACGACCCAGCCCATGCGCACATCCGCGTCCGTGCGCGCCACCCGCCCGGTCCACGAGTACAACCACTTCCGGATAATGCGCACGATGTCTTTCCAGAAGTAGCACAGCACCGCGGCTTCGGTGCCCAGCTGAATAATCGCGGTGAAAGCCGCACCAGGATCGCCCCACCCGAAAAGATCACCGACAATGCGGATATGCGCCGAAGAAGAAATCGGCAAAAATTCCGTTAGCGCTTGCACGAGCCCAAGAATGGCTGCTTCTAGATAACCCACGGGGACTAAGCATAGCGGGCGGGGCGCGGCGGCGCGGTGAGGCGTCCGGGCGGAACTGGCAGCGCGCCCCGGCGAAGTGCGGCGGCACTAGTGCGGCCCTGGCCCGGTTCTGGTCCGGTTCTGATTCGGCTCTGATTCGGTTCTGGTCCAGCTCTGGTCCGGCGCGGTGGTTTAGAGTGGAGTCATGGATTATCGTGCGGTTGGTGCCAGCGGGCTTCTTGTATCCGCGCTCGGCTTGGGAACGCTCACGTGGGGTCGCGATACCGATGAGGAGGAGGCCCGCGGGCAATTGCGCGCCTTTCTTGACGCCGGCGGCACCCTCGTGGACACCTCACCGGCTTTCGGTGACGGTGCGGCAGAAGCACTGCTCGGCTCCTTGCTCAGCTCTTTTTTCGGCGACGACGCCGCTCGCTCGCAGCTCACCATCTGCACCCGCGTAGGTTTCCTCGATAATCCGAGCGGTCCCAGCTATAGCGTGGCGCGGGCCGGGATTGCACGTTCCCTTGACGCATCCCTCGCCCGCCTCGGCATCGCCACCGTGGATATTGCAGTGGCCGGTGGCCCCGATGGCATCACCCCGGATGAGGAAACTGCGCTCGCCCTGGCCGGGCTGGTGATGCGGGGTAAGGCACGCTATATCGGGGTATCGGGATATGCGCCCTGGCGGGTTGCGGCTATGCAAACCCTGCTGCGCGAACGCCACCTACCTGCTCTCACCGTGGTGGAAGAAGAGTATTCCCTGGTGGAGCGGAGTGTTGAAACAGCCATGCTGCCGATGTGCGAGGCCATGGGGATCGGGCTGCTTGCCACCTCGGCCCTCGGGCGGGGTGTGCTTACCGGGAAATATCGGCATGCCATCCCGGCAACTTCGCGAGCGGCCTCCGATCATTTGGCCGCCTTTGTGGCGCCCTATTTGGATGAGGGACCGCGCCGGATTGTGGAGGCGGTGGCGAAAGCCGCCGAGGGCCTAAATTGGAACCCCGCCGAGGTTGCCCTGGGCTGGCTCCTGGCCACCCCGGTGAGCGCCGCCCTGGTAGGCGCGCGCACCGCCAGCCAGTTAACCAGCCTGCTCGGGGGAAACCTCGCGGGTGGCGAAGAGCTGCCTGATCTGGTGATCGAGGCGCTTAACGATATTTCTTAGCCCGTCTTAGGCGCGAGAAGCGGCGGCGTCGGCCTCATCCGCGTCGTCGCCTTCGTCGTCTTCGTCATCGAGGCCGGGGTAATCGTCCTCATCATCCTCATCGTCATCGTAATCGTCGTCTGAATCGTCATCATCGTCGTCCAGATCGTCATAATCATCGGTGTCGTAGAGGTAGTCCTCAGAATCGTCATCATCGTCGTAGAAATCGTCACTATCGCTATCGAAAACATCCAGCGGTGTTTCGACATCGAAATTCGTGAAGATGACGTCATCGTAAATGGTGTAGGCATCCGCCAGCTTATCGGCGGCTTCCAGCACCGCCGGAGCTTCCGGGTCATCAGCGGTAGTAGCCGCCTGGTGGAAATCCTCGAAAGCACCGATGAGACGGTCAAGCGCAGCGCGCGGATTCGTAGCCATGGCCCTAGAATACCCCGAAAGGCAGGTGATTCGCTAACCTTAGCGGCGCTGGAATTCCCGCGATTGGGCTGGATGCCGGCCATGCATGCACCCGGACATGCGAAAAGCCCCGAAACATAGATTTCCGGGGCTTTCTCACCGTGCGCGGAGGGGGACTTGAACCCCCACCCTCTATACGAGGACTAGCACCTCAAGCTAGCGCGTCTGCCTATTCCGCCACCCGCGCGGTGATTGTTCTTCAGCACGCCGTGCTGAGCAACAGAGAAGAATCTACCAGGCCAGTGCCCGCTTTTTCAAATTATGCGGCCGGGAACAGGTGTGATTCCACTTACGCACGGCTGGCGCGGGTTCTGGCGCGGGCCGTGCGGGTACCTATAGCGCAGGCCACGCCGGTACCTATAGCGCGGGCCGTGCAGGCACCTTGATTGCGGGCCGTGCTGGTACTTGTTCGGCCCGGCCCGCTACCGTTAAGCCTATGAGTACTCTCTTACCTGATTTTTCGCATGTGACCCCGGCATCCCAACTTGCCACGGTCCTTGATTTGATGGAGCACCAGCGCGGCGTCGTCGCCTCTCTTCTCGAGGTTACCGAGGCGCCCACCGTTGAGAATTTCTTGCGCCCCTTTGAACTCTCCGGCGCAGAGCTTGAGGTAGAAGCCTCGATTTTCTACACCTATTGTTCCTCGATTGGCGGGGCGGAGTGGGATCGGGTTGAGGCCGAGCTCAGCCCGAAGATGACCGCGCACGAGGACGCGCTGTACATGGATCCGCGGTTGTACCGGCGTTTTGAGCAGCTGTGCCAGGCGGATCTGGATCCGGAAACCGCGTATACCGCCCGCGAGCACCTCAAGCGCTGCCAACAATCCGGTGCCGGGCTCGACGAAGCCGCGCGCGGCGAACTGGCCGCTATCAATAACCGCATGGCTGAGCTTTCAACCGAGATCGGCCAGCGTATCGTGCAGGCCGGTCTGGATGACGCGGTGGAGTTCACCGAGGCGGAACTGAGCGGGCTGTCCGCTTCGCAGCGCGAAGGCCTGGCCGGGGAGGCCGCCGCCGCGGATAGCTCGGCCGCTTATCTCGCCACGCTGCGCCTGCCCACCCAGCAGCCGTTGCTGGATAATTTGGACGACGCCGCAGCCCGCGCCCGCCTCCTGGATGCGTCCCTGCGGCGTTGCGATGGTCATGACGCGGCCACCGATACCCGCGAGTCCATTCTGGAACTGGTGCGGTTGCGGGCCCGGGCCGCCAAGCTGCTTGGCTACCCGAACCATGCCGCCTACGTGGCCGCGAATTCTTCAGCCGGGACGCTGGAAAATATCGATGCGCTCCTCTCCCCCATGATGGCGCCCATTGCCCGCAATGTTGCTGCCGAAGCTGAGGAGCTGGCCGCCTTCGTCAAGGAACGCTGGGGGAAGGAGAGCTTCACCGCCAGCGATTGGGTGCGGGCCCAGAATCAGGCGCGCGCTGAAAAGTTCAGCATTGATGACGAGGCCCTCACCCCGTATCTCGAACTCGATAACGTGCTGGAGAAAGGTGTTTTCTACGCGGCCAATAGGCTCTACGGCCTGACTTTCACCCGCACTGAAGAACACGGGTACACCGATGACGTGATCGTGTGGAAGGTTGCCGAAGAGGACGGCACTTTCCTCGGCTACTTCCTGGGTGATTACTACGCGCGGCCCGGTAAGCGCGGGGGCGCGTGGATGCACGCTATCGTGCAGAAGTCCGCGGAGGGCTCCCCCGCTTCGGTCATCTGCAATAACCTCAATATCACCAAGCCGGCTCCCGGCGAGCCCACCTTGCTGAGCTGGGACGAAGTGGAAACTGCTTTCCATGAATTCGGGCACGCGCTGCACGGTTTCCTCTCCGATGTGCGCTGGCCCTCGGTGGCCGGAACGAATGTTCCGCGTGATTTTGTGGAATACCCCTCCCAGGTCAATGAGATTTGGGCCCGGCACCCGCAGGTGCTCTCGCGGTACGCGCGCCACTACCAGACCGGTGAGGTGCTGCCCGCAGCCCAAACCGAGGCGCTTGTTGCGTCGCGCGGCTACGGGGCCGGCTTCCGCATGTGCGAAATCGAGCAGGCGGTGCTTTTGGATCAGGCCTGGCATCGCCTCGGTGAAGCCGACGTGCCGGCAAGTCCCGCGGACTTCGAAGCTTTCGAGGAGAAGGCTTTGCGGGCCACGGGTGTGCAGCATGACCTGGTGCCCCCGCGGTACCGTAGCGCCTACTTCAACCACGTTTTCTCCGGTGGGTATTCTGCCGGGTACTACTCCTACACCTGGTGCGAGGCTCTGGATGCGGATACGGTGGCGTGGTTCCAGAACGACGCCGCACGCGAGGGCGATCTTGGCTTGAATCGCCAGGCTGGCGAGAAGTTGCGCCGCGAGGTGCTCGCGCGGGGTAATTCGCGTGATCCGAAGGAGTCCTTCGCGGCGTTGCTCGGGCGGGATGTGGATGCCACCGCGCTGCTCAAGCGGCACGGACTGCTGGAGAGCTAAGTACTGCGCGAGCCCTGAGCTTGGCGGCCTTTGCAGCACCACGGTGATGCCCTAGGGGCCGCATCGGAGGGCGCCTGAAAAGGCGCCCTGGAGCTGGCGCGAGGCCCGAACTGTGTGGTGGTTCGGGCCTCGCGTTTTTGTAGGCTTGCTGGCCTGCGTACACTAAAGCCATGCAGGAGTTCACACTAACCACGCCGTCGTACTTTCTTAGCGCTCCGCGCCCCGCGGATGAAACCGCGCTGGCCACCATCTGCGCGGACCCGGATATTCAACGTTGGACCACGATCCCGGCCGGCTATTCACGCTCGGATGCCCAAGCGTTCATCACTGAGTTCGCGCCGCAGAAGTGGGCAGAAGGTTCGCCGGTGTGGTTGATCCGCCGCGGGCCGGAATCCGCCCCGCTGGGCTGCGTGCAGGTGGATGTGACGGGAAACGGGCGCGTCGGCCGGCTCGGTTTTTGGGCCGCCAAAGAGGCTCGCAATACCGGGATGGTGACGGAGGCGGTGCGCACCGTCCTGGAATATTTCTTCGATAAGACCAATCTGGCGGCAATGCACTGGGATTGCGAAGTGCAGGGTTCGGATATCAATTGGGCTTCGGCGAAGGTCGCCTGGAAGCTCGGTTTTTCTTTCATCGGTATCCGCCCGGCTGTCACGGTGAATAAGGGCGAGGTTTACGGCTTGTTCCAGGCCACTCTCCAGCGCGGGGATGCCATGGAGCCCGCGCACGCCTGGTTTGGCCCCGGTGAGAAGCATCCGGCTTTTCCCGATCCGCGCCGCCCAGAGGATTTGGTGCGCCAATTCCACGAAACGTACGCGCTTCCTATTGTCACCGACGGGCCGAAAGCGGATCGGCCGCGCCTGCCGATGCGTATGTCCCTTATCGCGGAGGAATTTACCGAATTGGTGACGGCCGCCTACGGGAAGGCGGCCGGTGAACAGGTGAGCGCGGCTTTCGCACGGGCTGTTGATCTTGATGACGAAACCCGAGATATCGTTGAGATTTCTGATGCGCTCGCGGATTTGGTGTACGTGATTTACGGGATGGCCTTGGAACTGGGAATTCCCATGGCCGATGTGCTCGCCGAGGTGCAGGCCTCGAATTTATCGAAGCTCGGGGCGGACGGGCGGCCGATTTACCGGGAGGACGGCAAGGTTCTCAAGGGCCCGAATTTCTTCAATCCGGATATCCCGCGAGCTTTGGGGCTCTCCCCGCGCGATTAGCTCGCACTCCCGTCGTCGTCAATAATGGCGTCTTCAATGTAATCGCTGAGGCTGGCGGAGAGAATCTGTTGGGATAGCACGTCGATCCGTTTGGAGAGCCTGCGCCGTTCCGTAAGCCGCTGCGCGCGGGCCATGGCATCGAGGACGGGGATGGCCCGTTCGATGGAGTCGAGTTCGGCGCGCCACGCCGCGGCTTTTTCGGCAATATCAGCGGTGTTGGCCGAGGCGTAGAGATAGGTAACGTGTTCTTTGAGGATCTCGATACGGCCGCTGAGGCTGTGCGCGTCCCGCTCATTCGGCTTTTTTCCGGCAAGTTGATGCATGCGGTCCTGGAGTTTGGAAGCGATCTGCGGGTTCTCGCGGATGAGGGCGCGCAGTTGCGGTCCGTAACGCGTGATCACGAAAACGATGGCGGGGCCGATCCGACGCGCAAGCCGCAACAGTGCCCGATATTTACCCATAACCTTGTGCCTCCAGATTCTGTGCGGATGATGCTCCAGGTCGAGAGCAACTTCCGTTATCGTATCGATTGTTCGCGGCCGGTTGCGTTCTTTTCGCTAAGAGGTTTTAAGCGACGACGCCGCTGCTTCCGAGCCACCAGCTTTATCGCGCGGCTATCGGAAATCCCGGGAGGGAAGGTTGATCCCGAGCGGGATAGCTTCGATTCCATCGGCGTGGAAAACAGCGGCTCCGCCATCGCGTTCGACCATCCCGCGGATCACCAGGGCGTTCGAGGTGCGCGCAATCTCCCGATAGCGTTCCCATAGCTGCGGGGTGATAAGGACGTTGAGCATCCCGGTTTCATCTTCAAGGTTGAGGAAGGTGATTCCTTTCGCGGTATGGGGCCGCTGGCGGTGGGTAACCAGTCCGGCCACTTTGCACCTGCTTTTTTCAGGATGGGTGGATGCCGCGGTAACCGTGAGAATTCCGCGCGCGGTGAGTGCTGGGCGAATGAATTGCGTCGGGTAGGAATCGGGAGAAATTCCGGTGGCGCGCAGGTCCGCATGGGCCTGTTCCACGGCGGTGAGTTCCGGGAGCTCGGGCACCGCACCGAAAGGTTCGGTTCCGGGGATCGCAGGTTGATATGTGGTTCCGTGTACTACCTCAGCATTGCTCACTGCTTGGGCAATCCAGACGCCTTCCCGCCGGCTCACCCCCAAACTGTCTGTAGCTCCGGCGCGGGAAAGAATCTCGATATCTGCTGTTTTTAGCCGGGCACGCTGCGCTAGGTCAGCGAGGTCGCGGAAGGGCGCGCGGGCGCGGGCCGTGAGGATTCGCTGTATGGCCGCATTCCCGAGGCCTTTGATACTGCTGAGCCCGAGCTGGAGGTAGCGGTGGCTATCCACGTGGATACGCGGGTGTTCCCGTTTCGGACGATCTTGCGTATCGGGTAGTTCTTCCACTCTGGCATGTTCGTGCGAACGCGTGACATCTGCCCGCCGCACCACGAGGTGATGCCGCCTCGCATCGGCAACGAGGGATTGCGGGGAGTAAAAGCCCATCGGTTGCGCATTGAGCAAACCCATATAGAACTCTTCCGGGTGGTGAACTTTCAGCCAAGCGGAAGCATAAACGAGGTAGGCGAAGGAAAAGGCGTGGGATTCGGGGAAACCGAATTCGGCGAAGGCCGCGAGTTTCTCATAGATCTCTGCGCGCACCTCCGGATCAGTTATCCCCTGTTTTTCCATGCCTTCCATGAGTTGACCGCGCAGGCGTTCCATGCGGGCAGCGGAGCGTTTCGAGCCCATGGCCTTGCGGAGCTGGTCGGCTTGTGCGGGTGTGAAGCCCGCGGCGTCAATGGCAATATGCATAAGTTGTTCTTGGAAAAGCGGCACCCCCAGGGTTTTTTCCAGCGCATTTTTCAGGAGCGGGTGCGGATAGGTCACTTTTTCTTTCCCCTGTTTGCGCCGCAGATAGGGATTGACGGATCCACCTTGAATGGGGCCGGGGCGAATAAGAGCCACCTCGATAACCAAATCGTAGAAGCATTCGGGTTTCAGGCGCGGCAGGGTGGCGATTTGCGCGCGGGATTCCACCTGGAACACTCCGACGGTATCGGCTGCTTGGAGGAGTGCGTAAACCTCTGGATCTTCCGAGGGTACATTATGCAAACCGAGGGGCTGGCCGTTGGGTGCGAGAATTCCGCGGCGAGTGAGTTCAGTGAAGCTGATACGCAAGGCGGTGAGCATTCCGAGCCCGAGAAGATCGAATTTCACGAGCCCGGCGGTCGCGCAATCGTCTTTATCCCATTGCAGTACTGTTCTTCCCGGTTTGGAGGCCCATCCCACCGGGCATACGTCAATAACCGGGCGGTCACAAAGCACCATTCCGGAGGCGTGGATTCCCAGATGCCGCGGGAGCTGCTGTATCCGGGTAGCCAGCGCGGCGACACGTTCGGGTAGCCCGGCGGGCTGGGGCTGGGCGCCGCCGCCCGGGCTGATACTTCGATGGTGGAATGCTGATGCCCATTGGTCAATATGGTCTTCCGGGTATCCGAAGGCCCGCGCCACATCTCTGATAGCAAAGCGGGGCCGATAGGAAATGACATTGGCGACCTGGGCAGCACAAGAACGCCCGTAGCGTTCGTACACATGCTGGATGACTTCTTCGCGGCGTGAGGATTCGATGTCGATGTCGATATCGGGTGGCCCCGAGCGCCCCGGGGATAAAAACCGTTCAAAAAGCATGGCGTGTTTCACGGCATCGACCGCGGTAATTCCCAGGGCGAAGCATACGGCGGAGTTCGCGGCCGATCCGCGCCCCTGACACCAAATATTGCGAGAGTGGCAAAAGGCCACTATTTCTTCCACGATGAGGAAATATCCGGGGAAACCCAGCTGGGTAATGACCTCGAGTTCGTGCTCGATCACTTCCCAGGCACGCGGGTAGTCCGCCGGTGTTCCGTAGCGTTCGCGGGCTTTGCGCAGCACCAGTTCCCTCAGCCAGGTGGCTTCGGTATAGCCTTCCGGTACCGGGAACGGGGGAAGATTCGGCTTGACGAGGGAGAGGTCAAAGGCGCATTCTTCGGCGATGCGGGCCGCGGCTTCCAGGTAGCGTTCGCGCCCGCGGTGCAGGATGCGCCAGTCGTGGCCGGAGCGCAAATGGGCTCCGGCGGCGGGAAGGTAGGGATCTATCTCATCGAGGGTGCAGCGAGCCCGGGTGGCAGCAAATATATCGGCAATCGGGCGGTCGGCGGGATGCGCGTAGTGGACGTTTCCGGTGACCGCCGCGCGAACTCCGGTTTCCCGGGCCAGTTCTTCGAGAAGATCGCATCGCTGTGCGTCAAGCGGCCCGGCGTGGGAGGTGAGTTCCACGA
This sequence comes from Actinotignum timonense, assembly GCF_002860685.3. Taxonomy (GTDB): domain Bacteria; phylum Actinomycetota; class Actinomycetes; order Actinomycetales; family Actinomycetaceae; genus Actinotignum; species Actinotignum timonense. The sequence continues at coordinate 1,728,059 of NZ_CP136960.1, forward strand.
CGACGTTATCTTTCCCGAAGGTGCTGATAAGGAGGTCGAGTTCTTGCCGGGCGGCGCGGCGGGCCTCACTGCCGCGCTGGGTGTCAAGAATGCGGCGAAGTGTGCTTTTGCGGCAACCGCCGGTGAGGACAAGAATATCGCCATTATTGCGGGCAAGCTGAGCCAGCGTATGGTGCGCGATTCCTTTTGTACCGCTGGCGAGCATGGCTGTTCCGATAGCTCGGGAGAGGTGCTGGTATCCGGCCGGGGTGCGGGCAAGGAACACAAGATGCCCACCTTCCGGATCCGGGCCTTCGCGCGGCTGGGTGCTATCCAGCGTTATTTCGGTGCCGGTGATGGTGGGGAGGCCGGTATCTCGCCCGGCTTGTGCGAGCTGCATAACACCGGGAAAACCATCGTGATCGGTGAGGGCTAGGGCTTCGATACGCAGATCCAGGCAGCCTTGCACGAGGTCTTCGGGCAGGCTGGCTCCGTCAAGAAAACTGAAAGCCGAGTGGGCATGCAGTTCCGCATACGGGACATAGGGAGAGCTAGTGATAAGAGTGGTCATGGCTAGATGTAGCTGGCAGCAAGGTACCAGCGCTCCTGTTCTCTATAGAGAAGTACCGCCCCGGTGGTGGTGACCGCTTGGATATAGGCGCGCCGGGTAGGGTGCGCCCACCAGCGCTGTTCACTCACCCAGGGACCGGCGTAGTCGACTACCGTGAGGGAGCCTTCCACGCCGAAAAGCGCGCGGAGCGATGCGGTAGGAGGACCGGCGCTGCCCGCAGGTGAGGCAGCATGGCCCGCGGGTGAGGCATCGTGCCTTGCGGGCAAAGCCGCGCCGGTGCGGGAAGCCGTGCGGATGGTAGCCGGAAAGGGCCGCTGGCACTCCCCTGGGCAGTGCAGTGCGGTGGTTGCGGCAATAGCAAGTGGCTGCCCGCAGGTACAGAGCACAGCCACCGGATAGGGGGTGCGCAGGAACTGTACCGGGGCGGGTTCGGGCAGCCGGCCCGGCCAGGGAAGCCCCGCCCGGGAGGTATCTACCGCCTGGCCCCAGGGGATTTCTTGTATATCTTCTTCGGGGAGGCGCCCACCCACCCGGCGGGGCACCCGCACGTATTCTTCACCGAGGAGGCTTTGGAGGCGGTGAGCCCCGCGCGCGGCTGCCGCATCGCTGGTGGTGCGCGCACCCCAGAGGGGCGCCGGATGATTGCCCGCGGGGGTAATATCCCGGGCGATCAGCTCTAGTTGGGTAATACCTCCGCGGGTTTCCGCTGGAGCTTCGCTGGCCTCACGCGGCTGTGCTATCCAGGCGGAGATTTGCCACCGCACCCGATCCACCACATCTTCTTGGGTGAGGAGTTCGAGGTGCCAGCTGCGTGTCATTACTTCTCCGGAGGCGACGCTCGCCCGAATATCCAGGCGGGCGGAGCCAGCCGCACCGGCACGCATTTTTGTTTCGAGTTGCCCGGCGAGATTACGCGCGGCAAAAGCCGCGTGTTCCGCGTGGCTCAGGGGCGGATCAAAGGTAGCTACCACGGATATATCACGGGTATCCGAGGTGGCTTCGTGTGCGGGTAGGGTGCGCGCTGTGGCCAGATCCCACAGGTATTGCCCGATATTCCCGAAACGCGTGACGAGGGAGCGCTGCCCCAGCCCGATAACATCCGCGATAGTGGTAATCCCCAAGTCATGAAGTAGTTCCACGCAATCGCGGAGCGCGGGGCGGGTTGCTGACGTTGCGGTAAGAAGGAAAAGCGAGATCGGTTGGCTGGCCAATACTTGTTCGGAAGCACCCGGAGCGATAATGCGCGAGGTGCGCGCCGCCCATAGGCTAGGAAGGGTTCCTTCCGCGATTCCAACCCGGGCCTCACACCCGGCGGCATCAACGATATCCCCCACAATGCTTTCGCATAGGCGTTCTTCTCCGCCTGCGGTGCGTGCCGGGCCCGCGGCTGAAAAGATAACCACTCCCGGTTCCAGCATCGAGAAACGCGCCACTCGATTGGAGATAGCGCGTAGCACCGGGTCGAAGAAACGTAGCTCACGCGCCCCATCCCGTTGAATAACGGTGCATTGCGGGACGAGAGATTGCAGCTGCCGGATGGGCATATCCACCCGGGCGCCTTTCTGCCAGGCCCAGATATTGAGGCTGGCCACCCGGTGATGCTCCACGACCGCGACGGGATTTTCTCTGCTCACAATCCCCGCCATCTCCGCCGCGATAATGGGCCAGTGAGGAACCCAGACTGTTGCCTGGCGCATTATTCCCCACGCCTCCCCCGCGCATCGGTAACCGGTACCAAACGAAGCTCGGTTCCAGGAGCCTGGTCACCCGGGATCCGGCGCTCGGGCACCGCGCGGCGCGAAGCGACACCGTGCATAGCCGGAGCGACCTCATTCAGAACCGGGGCAACCTCATTCAAAGCCGGAGCAGCTTCGCGTGCAGATGGCACCGCCCGCAGGCCCGCGGCCGGATGCCAGCCGGTAGCATCCCACGCAATCCGCAGGCGCGCGCCGCGCGCGGAACGGAGTTCCACGGTGATATGTGCGATATGCCCGCTTCCGCTGGCCGGGCCCGTCACCGATTCATAGCGCGCCTGCACCCGATCCCGCACCTGCCAATTTTCCGCAATAAGCAGAGTTTCCCGGTTACGTGCCCGCTGCGCGAGCCGGCGCTGCTCCCGCGTATCCAGGCGCAGCGCGCTTCCCACAATCACCACGTCAAAAAGATCAATAGCGGCCGAAAGCGCCGCCCCGCTCCGGGCCGGCGGGAGGTAGGGAATAGTAACAATCCGATTGAGATCACTACCTAAACCGGCGCAGGCTTCCCACCCCATATCAGGCATCCCCAGGTAGATGCACCACGCACCTTGCGCACTTACCAGGGAGGCCACCAAGGCCAGCGCAATGCGCGAACCGCTAACTCCGAGAGTCATCCCCGGGGCTAAGCCCCGCGGGAAAAGTTGAGAAATTTCCGGTGGGAGATCCCAGCTGCTCCCGCCCGACTGCGGTTGTACCTGCGGTTGCGAACCGGCTAATCCCACCGCGGATTCCGCACGGGCAAGCGCGGCCCGCGCGGCAGCTAATTTCTGCGCACCCATAGCACCCCCCACAACACATTAGAACGGATGTTCGATTTTACGGTATGGCTTTACTCTACCGAAGGGATACGACACAAAAATCGCGCGCGAAATTCTTGGGCGAGTACCCTGGATGGGTGCTTCATATTGTTTTCTTCGAGCCGCGCATTCCCGGCAATACCGGCGCGGCCATTCGCCTAGCGGCGTGCACCGGCGCCACTTTGCACCTGATTGAACCCCTCGGTTTCGATTTTTCTGATGCGCACCTCAAACGCGCCGGCTTGGACTACCACGACCTTGCCAACCTCGTTATTCACCCGAATTTTGAGGAATTTCTCACCAGCGCGCCCGATGCTCGCATCTTTGCTTTTACGGGGCATACCCAAAATAACTTCGCCGAAGTCTCCTACCAGCCCGACGACTATCTCCTTTTCGGGCCTGAACCAACCGGCTTGCCCGCGCGCGTCGTCGCCCACGAACGTATCACCGCGGCGGTGCGCATACCGATGCTCCCCCACCTGCGGTCTCTTAATCTTGCCAATGCGGCATCCATTGCCGTGTACGAAGCCTGGCGCCAGCTCAGATACCCCGGTGCCGCCCAATTTTCCTAAAACATTTCCGGGCACACCTCAACCCGCTGCCCGCGCGCACCTTAAGCGCGCGCCGCACGCGGCCCCCAAGCTAGCGGCTGCCCACATCCAGGCGATACCCCTCCCGCCGCGCTACAGCACCATAGGACTAGCTATAAACCTTCCTCACGAAGCGCCTGATCGTAGAGGCGCTCGGCTTCGCCGAGGAGTTCCCCGGCGGACATCTCCAGCGCCCGCGCCAATTGGAGCAGCGTGCGTAGCTGCGGATTCGACGGCTTTCCGGTTTTATGATCGGAACGCCCACTTTCTAGCGATTGCAACGTGGTGCGGTTGAGATTGGCGCGCAAAGCGAGATCTTCTTGCGACATTCCCAGGCTTTCACGCCGGTCACGTACTGTTTTCGCCAAGCGCCACGCGACGAGCGAATCAATTTGGGAACTGTCCTGCACCCTTCCACTTTCGTCGTGCGTAGCACCTTCTTTCCACCGGGTATACCCGGCATTAACAGTAATTATTTTCTCAAGGGCCTGCTCTACCTGCCGTTTTGTTGCGCTCGGCTTCCCTCAGTTCTGAGTTTCTTTTAGCTCCGCGCTCCTTTAGTTTCGCGACAATCCCGCGACAATCCCGAGGCACTATCACCGCAGTCCCGCTTCACTTCCGCTCCACTCCCGCTTCACTTTCACCTTAGTCGCGGGTGCGCAGCGCCCAGCAGGCCACCGCGCTCGCCGCAGCCACATTGAGGGAATCCACGTGCCCGGCCATGGGAATAATGACCCGGGTATCCGCACTCGCGACGGTGCGCGCGCTCAGACCGTCCCCTTCCGTTCCGAGAATAAGTGCGACCCGCAAATCCGGGGCGAGCACATCAGCGCGATTCGCGAAATCGTCCAGAGTTTCGGCGTCGTCCTCTAACGCTAAAGCGGCCGTGAGGAAACCGAGACCGTGCAATTTTTCGATACTGCGCGGCCACTCGTGGATCCGCGTCCACGGCACCTGAAACACGGTCCCCATGGATACCCGCACCGAGCGGCGATACAGCGGATCGGCGCACGTATCGGTCACCAGCACCGCATCGACCCCGAGCCCCGCGCAGGAACGGAAAATAGCACCCACATTTGTGTGGTCCACCAGTCCTTCTAGAACGACGACGCGCCGCGCGCCGCGCCCCTCGCGTGCCTCCGCTAGCAGCGTTGCCACATCGGCCAATTCCGGGCGGTGCATCGCGGCCAGGGCGCCCCGATGGACTTTGAAACCGGTTACTGCCTGGAGCATCTCATCGGTACCCACGTAGATGGGCACTGCCGCTCCGTCCACTTCCCAGCCGCAGCGCTCCAAGCAGGCTTGCAAATCCGGGAGCCAGCGCGGGGAGGTGAGGAAGGAACGCGGCTGGTGGCCGGCCTGCAAAGCCCGCTCAATAACTTTCGTTGATTCGGCCATATACACTCCGCGCTCGGGTTCGAGTAAGCGGCGCAGGTGCACATCGGTGAGCCGGAAATAATCATCAAGTTCGGGAGCGGCAACGTTATCGAGGTAAATCAACACATAGCAAGCGTGCCACCACGCCGGTATCGGATACAAATGGCCGGGGCCGCCCCGCGCGTTGTGCGCAGTGGGCGGCCCCGGTCAATTATCGATATCAAGCTCCGCGACTCCGCACGCCGGTAAGCTTGTTTTTTCGCTTAGTTCTTCGGGATCTGGTTGGGATCGGAAACGGAACCGCGCGCATCATCAACAGCGCGATTGGCTTCCCCGCGTGCATCGGCCAGCGCCGAATCAATATCGGGGAGGGTGGTTTCCTTGAGAACATCAGCCACATCGGCCGCGTTCTCAAAATCGACCCCGGTGGGCCCGGATGGGCTGGGTTCGTCTCCCCCGCCGCTGCGGCCCCCACCGAAGCCCTTCTGCACCGCATCGAGCGCGGCGGTGAGCTCGGTAGGAACAATCCACAGCTTCGAGGACTGCGAATTGGCGATCTGCGGCAGCGTCTTAATGTATTCGTAGGAGAGCAGCTTCGGATCGGCATTGCCCTTATGGATCGCGTCGAAGACCTGAAGAATAGCGCGGGATTCACCCTGCGCCTTGAGGACGGTGGCCTGAGCTTGACCTTCGGCCTTGAGAATAGCCGATTGCTTTTCACCTTCAGCGGTCAAAATCTGAGACTGCTTAATACCTTCCGCGGTGAGAATCGCGGCGCGGCGGTCACGTTCGGCCTTCATCTGCTGTTCCATCGCGCCCTGAACGGTAGCCGGCGGATCAATCGCCTTGAGTTCCACGCGGGAAACGCGAATACCCCAACGCCCGGTGGCATCGTCCAGCACGCTGCGGAGCTGGTCGTTAATACGGTCACGGCCAGTCAGGGCCTGTTCCATATCCATGGTGCCGATGATATTACGCAAGGTGGTGACGGCCAGCTGCTCAATACCGGTCATCGGGTCGGCAATTTCGTAGGTTGCGGAATACGCGTTCGTCACCTGGTAGTAGATAACCGTGTCAATGGAGACGTTGATGTTATCGGAGGTAATAACCGGCTGGGGCGGGAAAGGCACCACTTGTTCACGCATATCGATGCGCTGGCGTACCGCGTCGAAGAACGGCACCAGGAAGTGCAGCCCCGGTTGCAGCACGGAGTGGTAGCGGCCCAGCCGTTCCACAACCACCTGGTAGCCTTGCTGCACCTTGATGACGGAACGGAACACCGCCACCACCACAAGGAGAAGGAGTAAGAGGAGGAGCACGCCAATAACCGTGCTCGCGTTGATATCAGCATCCATGATTTTTCCTTTGTGCCGCTAGGCGGCCTCGGTGACTTTTCGGTGGTACGTGAAGCAGATAAAACTTATGATTCCGGGGTCACGATTGCGGTGGCACCGTCAATTGCTTGCACAAGTACGACGCCGCCCTCCGGGATGCGCCCCGCAGCGGTGCGGGCACTCCATTCATCTCCGCCAATTTTCACGCGCCCGCCACGCTCGGTAATCTCCGTAAGTGCGTAAGCACGCCGGCCCACCTGCGCCTCCACATTGCCGACGGCGGCGCCGCGCGGGTTGATGTGGCGGCGCGCCCAGGGACGGGCGAAAAACAAGAGGATAAGAGCGAAAATTCCGTAGGCGATGATCTGGATCCACAGGACATCTGTTCCCAGGGCCACTCCCGCGGTGGCCAGGGCAGCTAGCCCCAGCATAAGGAAAGTGAAATCGAGGGTAAACATCTCAACAATTGCGAGTGCTAACCCGGCGATGACCCAAATTTGCCACGTCATTGTTCTCCCTTTCCTGAGAGTTCCACCCAGCCGGTTCTTCGGCTCCGGGCCTCTTCGTCCTCTGGTGCCATGCTACCGGACACCCTGCGCCTCGGATATACCGAGCGGAAAATCTACTGAGCGCGGAATAACGGATATTCTGCCCGCGAAATAGCCCGGGCTACAGATATACCGCGCCCCAGATTCCCCTAGCGGGCAGCGCGCGCGGTATACCGACCCGCGTTTTCTTCCACCCGGAGCGGATAATCAAATGCCTCCGAGAGCTGCGTGGAAGTCAGAACTTCCGCTAGCGGCCCGGCCGCCACCACACTGCCCGCTTTGAGGAGCAGCATATGGGTAAAGCCGACCGGGATTTCCTCCACGTGGTGGGTAACCAGCAGCATGGCCGGGGCGTACGCTGCTCCGGCCAGCCGCGAGAGGGTGGCCAGCAGGCGTTCGCGCCCACCCAGATCCAGGCCCGAGGTGGGTTCATCCAGAATAAGGACTTCCGGATTGGGCATGAGGGCCCGCGCGATCCCTAAGCGTTTACGTTCCCCGGACGAAAGGTGCGCAACTTTACGATCCTCGAGGTCCCGTAAACCGAGCCTGCGCAACATGGCGCGGGCACGGGCGTCATCTGCGGCGTCGTACTCCTCATTCCAGGCGGCCAGATGCCCGTAGGCGGCGGTGCGCACCGCTTGGAAAACGGTTTCACCCCCGGGGATGCGGGCATCAATCCCGGCCGAGGTTACCCCCACGGCGCTGCGCAGCTCCCGCACATCCACCGTGCCGAGGCGTTCGCCCATGAGCTCCACGCTTCCCGAACTGGGGAAGAGCCGCGCGGCGGCCACCTGTATGAGCGTGGTTTTCCCGGCGCCGTTGGGCCCGAAAATCACCCAGCGTTCCCCGGAATTAACATCCCAGGATACCGAGCGGAGGATTTCCGTAGCCCCGCGGCGCAGCGTTACATCTTTCAAAGACAGCACGTCACCCATGGTTCTAGAATAGCGTGCCGCTACGACATAACCGGTTAGCGCCGCGGATAGTTATCCACGAGTTCGCGGTAGAACTCCATGGTTTTTTCGCCGATAGCTTCCCAGGAGAAATGGTCCTCCACCCGGCGGCGGCCAGCCAGGCCCATCTGCGCGGCCCGCTCCTGATCGGAGCACACCTCGTTGAGAGCCGCGGCCAGATCTGCCTCGAATTGCTCGGGGTTGAGCGGGGTGCCGGTGCCGTCCTGAGCCTGTTCGATAGGAACAAGCAGCCCGGTGGTTCCGTGCACGATGCAATCGGGAATTCCCCCGGTTTCGGTGCCGACCACCGGAAGCCCCACCGCCATCGCCTCCAGGTTAACAATGCCGAGCGGCTCATAAATGGAGGGGGTAACAAAAGTGGTGCAGCACGATTCCAGGGCGACAATACGATCCTGGCTGAGCATATCGTCAATCCAGACCACGCCTTCACGTTCGGCCTGCAGCTTCGCCACGAGAGCCTTTGTTTCCTCCAAGATTTCAGGGGTATCGGGAGCCCCGGCGCACAGCACCACCTGGACGCCCTTATCAACCTGGCGCAGCGCGCGCAGCAGCCCCGGCACGCCCTTCTGGCGGGTAATACGCCCAACGAACATAATAGTGGGCCGATCCGGATCCAGGCCGTAGCTGGCGAAATACCGGCGGGCATCTTCTTTTTCCGCGCTGGTTTCCGGAGCTTTCCAGGTATTCAAATCGATACCGTTATGAATCACCCGCACCCGCTCGGGTGCAATATTCGGGTAGCAGCGCAAAATATCCGAGCGCATCGCGTGCGATACCGCCACGATTCCGGCCGCGGATTCGTAGGCAGTTTTTTCCACCCAGGAGCTCAGCTGGTAGCCACCCCCGAGCTGTTCACGTTTCCACGGGCGCAGCGGTTCCAGGGAATGCGCGGAAATCACATGCGGAATACCGTAAAGAATCGAAGCGATATGCCCGGCGAAATTCGCGTACCAGGTGTGGGAGTGCACCAGATCCGCACCTTCCACATCCGTGACCATATTGAGATCAACACCCATGGTGCGCACGGCCGCGTTCGCGCCCTCAAGTTCCTTGAGGTAGTCATAGCCCTCCAGCGCTACACCCGCGGGAACGTCTTTGTTCTCAGAAGGAGCGCGCGGACCATCAAAGGCACGTACGTGAATATCAGCATGCTGGGCGAGCACACGGGAAAGCTCGGTCACGTGAACTCCCGCCCCTCCGTACACATGCGGGGGGTATTCGCGAGTAAGTAAATCAATGCGCATGGTTGCCTCCGGCTTCTTCGCCGCCGTCCGCTTCCCCACGAAGCGGATCATGCGAGCGTACTACTTCAAGGGTAACCCACCACCCCCGGAAACACAGCCGCGGGCCCCATTTATCCACAGCGTGGACCGGCACACGACTTGTCCACGTTCCTTCTGGAAGCGGGTGTTCAACTTCACGTTTTACGGTACGCTGTAGTCATGAGGAGAGATTTACGCGTTCTGGCCATCGTCCTTGCGGGAGGCGAAGGCAAGCGTTTAATGCCGCTCACTGAAGATCGAGCGAAACCCGCGGTTCCTTTCGGGGGCATTTACCGGCTGATTGACTTTGCGCTGAGTAACATCGTGAATTCTGGATATCTCCAGATCATCGTGCTTACCCAGTACAAGTCGCATTCGCTGGACCGCCATATTACGAGAACCTGGCGTATGTCCAACCTCTTGGGCAATTATGTGGCCCCGGTTCCCGCCCAGCAGCGGCGCGGCAAGGGGTGGTTCTCCGGAAGTGCGGATGCCATTTACCAGTCCATGAACGTCATCGATGATGAACGGCCCGATGTTGTGCTCGTAACCGGAGCAGACAATATCTACCGCATGGACTTCTCCCAGATGATGGACCAGCATGTGGAATCCGGTTTCGACCTGACCATCGCCGGTATTCGCCAGCCGCTGGAACTGGCCCCTTCCTTCGGTGTTATTGATGTGGATGCGGAAAACCACCAGAAGGTTTCCCGCTTCCTGGAAAAGCCGCAGGATACCTCCGGTTTGGGCCTGGAAGAAGCCCCGGATCAGTTCCTGGCCTCCATGGGCAATTACATTTTCAACACTGATGCGCTGGTTGAGGCCCTCCAGAATGATGCTGCGGATCCCAGTTCCGCCCATGATATGGGTGGCAGCATTGTTCCGCGATTCGTGGAAGCCGGTAATTGCGGCGTCTACGATTTCACCTATAACCGCATCCCCGGTGAAGGTGAACGGGATAAGGACTACTGGCGTGACGTGGGTACCATTGATGCCTACTACGCGGCGAATATGGATCTTATTTCCGTTACTCCGGATTTCAACCTGTACAACGAGCGCTGGCCGATCCTGACCGGCTACACCGGGTTGCCGCCCGCAAAATTCGTGTACGGGCATCACGAACGCCTCGGGCACGCCCTGGATTCCATTGTTTCCCCCGGTGTTATCGTCTCCGGTGGCGAAGTGATCGGATCGGTGCTCTCCCCCGGGGTGCGGGTGAATTCCTGGTCCTCGGTGCGTGAATCGGTGCTGCTGGACGGCGTGAACGTGGGCCGCAATGCCACCGTTATTCGTGCCATCGTGGATAAGAATGTCCAGATCGAAGAAGGTGCGCAGCTGGGTGTCAATCACGATTATGACCGCGAACGCGGTTTCTACGTCTCGGAAGGCGGCGTGGTCGTGGTTCCCAAGAATGCGGTGGTGCGCCGCTAAGCGGTTGCGCGCCTGAGTTATTCAGTGTTTGCACCGCTTGCCTAGCTTCAGGCTAGTATGTGTGCCCGGTATCGGTTTCCGGTACCGGGCACAGCCGTACTAGGCGAGGGAAACCAACTCCAGATAGTCGTCGCTCCACAAATCTTCGTCCCCGTCCGGGAGGAGAAGCACTCGCTCGGGATTGAGCGCGGTCACGGCACCTTCGTCGTGCGTGACGAGCACGACGGCGCCTTCGTACTTGCCCAGGGCGCCAAGGATTTTCTCCCGGGAGGCCGGGTCAAGATTATTCGTTGGTTCGTCCAGCAACAGCACATTGGCGCGTGAAACCACCAGCATGGCCAAAGCCAGGCGGGTCTTTTCACCGCCGGAGAGGACGCGGGCGGGTTTATCGGCGTCGTCGCCCGAAAACAAAAAGGAACCGAGCACGGTACGTAAGCCTGTTTCGTCGAACTCCGGGGCGACGTAACGCAAATTATCAACCACAGTTTTATCCGTATCGATAAAATCGTGTTCCTGCGCGTAATAGCCCAGCTTGAGGCCGTGCCCGGGGAGCACTTCACCGGTGTCCGGGGTTTCCGTTCCGTACAGTAAACGCAATAGCGTGGTTTTGCCCGCGCCGTTGAGACCAAGAACGACGACGCGCGAACCGCGGTCGATCGCCAAATCAACGCCGGTGAACACCTCCAGGGAACCGTAGGATTTCGACAGGCCCCGGGCCCGCAGCGGTGTTTTCCCGCAGGGTGCCGGCTCGGGGAAACGCAGCGCTGCTACTTTGTCGTCCGCGCGTTCTTCTTCCAATCCCTCAAGAAGCTTCTCCGCGCGTTTCGCCATATTCTGCGCGGCAACCGCCTTCGTGGCCTTCGCGCGCATCTTATTGGCCTGCGCCAGCAAATGATCCGCTTTCTTTTCGGCATTGGCGCGCATCTGCCGGCGCCGGCGCTCATCTGTTTCGCGCTGCTTGAGGTAGGCCGACCAGCCCATCGCGTACTGGTCGAGGGCCGCCCGGTTGGCATCCAAATGCCATACCGCCGTGACCGTTTCTTCCAGCAGATCCACCGAGTGGGAAATCACCACGAAACCACCCGAATAATTCGCGAGGTAATCGCGCAGCCACAGGAGAGAATCGTGGTCGAGGTGGTTGGTCGGTTCGTCCAGAAGCAGCGTATCTGCCTGGGAAAAAAGCACCCGCGCCAGATCGACGCGGCGGCGCTGCCCACCCGAAAGGGTGCCCAGGGGCTGGTTGAGAATGCGCTCGTCCAGGCCCAGAGCCGCGGCCATTTGGGAAGCCTGGGCATTGGCGGCCCAGCCCCCGGCTGCGGTGAACTCTTGGTCCAGGCGTACGTAGCGTTCCATGGCTTTTTGCTGGCGGGTACCGGTGCATTCGGCCATATCCTTTTCCGCCTTGCGGATACGGCGGATCGTGGCGTCGATTCCGCGGGCCTCCAGGATGCGATCCCGGGCAATCTGGTTCGGATCCCCATCGTGAGTATCTTGCGGGAGGTAGGCGATGGTGCCGCTGCGGTGCAGAGTCCCTTCGTAATCAACAGCATCCGAGGTGGTGCCTTCGCCCGCCAGCAGGCGGGTCATCGTGGTTTTGCCCGCGCCGTTACGCCCCACCAGGCCCACGCGCATACCCTTGTGGACCTGAAAACTGGCGTGCTGGACAAGTTCACGCGTGCCGATGCGGATTGTGAGATCAGAAGCCGTAATCACAAGGGCTTACTTTACCGAGAAAATCGCGCGCGGGCCGCATTGCCGGTCACGGCAGCGCGCCACTGGCGTGCGATGGTCCGGTCGCCTGTGCCGCCGATGGGCCTCGGCTTGGAGGTGGTGTCACGGCTGGCAGGTGGTGTCACGGCAGCGCGCCACTGGTGCCCGCGGCTCGCACGCGGGACAATGGACAGGTGACAACACCATCTTCAGTGCCCGAACCGGATCCCGGCGAGCATCCGGAAACCCACGGCGCTTATGTGCTGCCCGTGGTGATATCCGTATGTGCGGCGGCCTGTGTATTCCTCGGGCACGGCCGGCTGCTCGTGCAACTCCTCGCCTGGCTGGGCGCGGTGGCGGGCCTGGTTCTCACCGCCGTCACGCTCTCGCGCGAACAGCGCGCCACTCCCGGGCAGCTGCGCTTCCGCAAGGTGGCCGGATGGAGCTTCCTCGCCTGCCTCATCTGCGTGATCGTGGCGGCGCTTCCCCTCGGGTACGCTATCGCGCGGTATTAACGGAAAAGGGCCGCGGGGGCCGGGCCGGGAGGGTAGGCTCGAAGCCATGAGTGTTAACGACGGCGTGCGCCTCGACGGGGCGAGAGTGCAAAATCGCGGACGTGGGCGCGGTGCCATGATTGGCGGAGGCTTCGGGCTCACCGGAATTATTATTGCCCTGGTTTGGTACATGGTCACCGGCGCTCCCCCGCCGGCTGCTATCACCCAGGGCACCTCCCCTCAGGGCAGCTCCGTCCAGCAATCCACCACCTCCGATTTCGCGGACAAGTGCCGTACCGGAGCGGATGCCAATGCCTCCACCGAATGCTTTATGGTGGCGGTAGCCCAATCCCTCGATGCATTTTGGGAAAAGGAACTGCCCCGCGCGGCGCGCACCCGTTACGAGCTTCCTGGCTTTGCGCTCTTTTCTGAAGGGGTGAGCACCGGATGCGGGAATGCCTCCAGTCAGGTGGGTCCCTTCTACTGCCCCGCCGATGGAACCGTCTACCTTGACACCACGTTCTTCGATGAACTGGAAGCTAATTTCGGGGCGGAGAACACCACCCTGGTTCAGGCCTATGTGGTCGCCCACGAATTCGGGCATCATATCCAGAATCTCACCGGGGTATTCGAGCGTGTCAATCCGCGCGATACCGGCCCGGATTCTTCGCAGGTGCGCTCGGAATTGCAGGCTGATTGCTACGCCGGCCTCTGGTTGCATCACGCCGCCAGCACGGTTGATCCGGCCAGCGGGATCCCGATTCTCCAGGCTCCCACCCGTGACCAGCTCGCCAGCGCGATTGACGCCGCGGCCGCGATTGGCGATGACCATATCCAAGAAAGCGCCGGCATGGATGTCAACCCGGAAAAGTTCTCCCACGGCTCATCCGCCCAGCGTATGGATGCACTGACAACCGGCTACGAAACAGGCGATTTCAACGCCTGCAATACCTGGCGCTAAAGAGGCGCTGGCGGAAGTGCGGCGTGCGCCCAGAGTTTTCTGGGCGCACGGGCGTCGTCGTACTAAATATTGAAACCGAGAGCGCGCAGATCATCGCGACCGTCTTCGGTAATGCGTTCCGGGCCCCACGGCGGCAGCCACACCCAGTTAATATCCACGTCGTCCACAAGATCTTCCGTGGCGATAATAATGCCGTCGGTGATCGCGTCCGTGAGCGGGCAGGCCGGCGAGGTGAGGGTCATATCGAGGTGGAGGTGGCGGCCGTTCGTGGTCACCCCGTAGACGAGGCCAAGATCTACGATATTGACGCCGAGTTCCGGATCGATAACGTCCTTCATCGCCTCGAGGACGAGGTAGGGATCAACGTCGTCTATCGGGCTATCACCGTCGGTGTAGACCACTTCGCCGATCCGTTCATCCGCTGTGGGCGCGGGTGCCTCCGGCGCGCTCGCTGTAGCGGTAGTTTCCGCTGCGGGCGGGGTGGCCTCGGGAGCAGTTGCCTCGGGCGCGGGCGGGGTTACTTCGTTCTTCTCCGTCATTGTTCCGGGGTCTCCTTCATTAGGGGCGGCGTAGCTCCCGCGGGATTCGTAGCTTCTGCTGAAGTGCTCGCGGGCGTGCCGGGTATGTTGAGGCGGTGGAGGGCTTCGTCGGTTGCTTCGCGGACTGCCATCCAGCCGAGTAGCGCGCATTTAATGCGCATGGGGAAGCGGGCTACCCCGTGGAAAGCGGCGGCGTCTTCCAGGGCGTCCGCGGCGGTATCTGAAAGTTCCGCCCCGCGGCTGTCCATCATCTCGCGGAAATAACCGTAGAGGGTGGTGAGGTTCTCGATGGAATGCCCGGCCACCAGGTCATTCATAATGGAAATTGAGGCCTGGGAAATGGAACAGCCCTGCCCCTGCCAGGCGAGTTCGGCGATCTTCTCTCCATCCGGGGAGAGGCGCACCTCGAGGGTCACCTCGTCCCCGCACATGGGATTGACCTGGGTGGACTCCCCTTGCGGCACGACGGCGCCAGCCGCCACCGGCGCCAGCTCACCTTCACCGTGGCGTTCGCGCGCCGCATCGAGAATAATCTGCTGGTAGAGCTCATCAAGTTCGCTCAACTTTTTATCCTTCCACCCAGAAATAGCCGCGGACCTGGCTCAACGCATCAAGAAACGCGTCAATATCCGAGCTTGTTGTGTAGATCCCCACGGAGGCGCGCACCGAGGCCGGCACCCCGAAGAAGTCGTGAATCGGCTGGGCGCAATGGTGGCCCACCCGCACCGCAATACCGCGCGCATCCAAGAATTGCCCCACGTCATGCGGGTGCACACCGTCCACGGTAAAAGCCGCGATCCCGGTACGTCCGGCGCCCTCGCGCGGGCCGAGCACCCGGATCCCCGGGATCTGCCCGAGCCCGGCAAGCAGCTGGGCAGTCAGCTCATCTTCGTAGCGCGCCACGTTCTCCATGCCGATGGCGCTGAGGTAATCCACCGCCCGTGCGAGCCCGACGATCTGGGTAACCGGCTGGCTTCCCGCCTCGAAACGGGCCGGCGGGCGCGCGTAACGCGTTTTTTCCATCGTGACCCGTTCAATCATCGAGCCGCCGAATTGGTAGGGCGGCAGGTCCGCGAGGAGTTCTTCGCGCCCGTACAGCACCCCCAACCCGGTGGGCCCGTACATTTTATGGCCCGAAAAAGCCGCGAAATCTACATCAAGTTCCCGCACGTTCACGGGCAGATGCGGCACGGATTGGCAGGCATCGAGAACCGTAAAAGCACCCACCGCGTGGGCCGCCTCCACGATCTGCGCCACCGGGGAAACCGCCCCGGTCACATTCGAGACATGTGTGAAAGCAACGATGCGGGTGCGCCGCCCGATGACCGCGAGGGTGGCCGGGTCAATCCGGCCCTCACCATCCAGATCAAGCCACGTGAGGCGGGCCCCGGTGCGTTCGCATAATTCCTGCCAGGGCAGCAGATTCGCATGATGCTCGGCGCGGGTCACCACGATATCGTCGCCGGCGCGCAGCAGGAAACGATCCGCGTTCCCCCAGCCGCGCCCCGCCGTGGCATTCGAGATCGCGTAGGCGAGGAGGTTGAGGGACTGAGTGCTCCCGCTGGTCCATACAATTTCCTGGGGCGCCGCCCCGATGAAAGCCGCCACTTTCGCGCGGGCCTCTTCGTAGGCCACGGTGGATTCCTCCGCGAGCAGGTGGCTCCCGCGCTTGACCGCCCCGTTGGAGCGCGTATCAAAATCCACCATCGCGTCCAGAACGGCGCGCGGGCGCTGCGCCGTCGCCCCGGAATCTAGGTACACGAGGGCCTGATCCCCGCGCATCGGCCGGGCCAGAATCGGGAAATCTTCCCGCGCCACCAGCGGGCGCACGGCGTTCACCTACTTCGCCTCCGCTTCGATGTAGCTGTCGTACCCGGAGGCTTCCAGTTCGCTGGCCAGATCCGGCCCGCCGGTGCGCACAATCTTGCCGCCGGCAAAAACGTGGACGTAATCGGGTTTGACGTACTGCAAAATCCGGTTGTAGTGGGTGATGAGCAGCAGCGAATTACCGGTGCGTTCATGCACGTCCACGATGCCTTCGGAGACCACGCGCAGCGCGTCCACGTCCAGCCCGGAATCCGTTTCATCCAGCACGGCGATCTTGGGTTCCAGCAATTCCATCTGGAGCACTTCGGTGCGTTTCTTTTCACCACCGGAGAAGCCCACGTTGAGATCACGCTTAATAAAATCGGCATCCACCCGCAGTTTTTCCGTGACTTTGCGTAGCGCCTGGGACCATTCGCGCAGCTTGGGAGCTTCCCCGTCAATCGCGGTTTTCGCGGTGCGCAAGAAATTCGAGACGGAAACGCCGGGCACTTCCACCGGGTACTGCATGGCGAGGAAAAGCCCCTCGCGGGCGCGTTCATCGGCGGTCATATCGGTAATATCCACACCGTCGAGGAGCACCTGCCCGGAAGTGATCTCATAGGAGGGATGCCCGGCCAGCGCGTAGGCCGTGGTCGATTTACCCGAGCCGTTCGGGCCCATAATCGCGTGGATTTCATTATCGCCAATATGCAAATTGACGCCGTGCAGAATCGGTTTGGGGCCTTCGGGGGTGATGACCGAGGCGTGCAGATCAATAATATCGAGAGTAGCCATTACTTCTCCTCAGGTGTTGTGTCCACGTCAATAAAAACGCGGCCGTCATTATCGCAGGTCAAGGGGTAGACGGGCACGGGTGTGACCGCCGGGAGCGTGAGGGCACGCCCGGAACACAGGTCGAATTCCGCCCCGTGTTTGGGGCATTCGATTGTGGTATCAAAAACTTCGCCGTCGCTGAGGTTAACGTCTTCATGGGTGCAGATATCGCCCACGGCGTGCCAGGTTCCGTGGCAGTCGCGTGCGATACATACGGGTACGACGGCGCCGCTAGCAGCGCGGACTTCCACACTCAGGGCGCTTTCCGGCTCGAGATCCGCGGTGGTACACACCTGCTGCCAGCTCATGCCTCCTCCCCGCTTCCGGCGTCGGCCAAATCGAGTTCGCGTTCGATAGCGTCCATGAGCTTGGTGCGCACCGAATCCACTTCGATCTGTTCCACCAATTCCGCGAAGAAACCGCGCACCACCAGGCGGCGCGCCACATCCGCGGGGATGCCGCGGGCCATGAGGTAGAAGAGCTGCTCATCATCAAAACGCCCGGTGGCTGAGGCGTGCCCGGCCCCGGCAATATCCCCGGTGAGAATCTCCAGATTGGGCACCGAATCGGCCTTCGCTCCCTCGGTAAGCACCAGGTTGCGGTTGAGTTCATACGTATCGGTCTGGGCGGCCTGAGCCCGAATCAGCACATCCCCGATCCACACCGAATGCGCCTCATCGCCCTGGAGCGCGCCCTTGTAGGTGGCTCGCGATTTGCAATGCGGGGCCACGTGATCCACGAAAATCCGGTGTTCGTGATGCTGGTGGCTTTCGGTGATATAAGCGCCCAGCAGTTCGGTATCGGAACGCTCCCCTTCCAGCTCACACGCGGTGGTCATGCGGATAAGATCCCCGCCGATGGTCACCACGATATGCCGGAATTTCGCGCCTTCACCTACCCGGATGCGCTGGGCGGAATGCTGGGAGGCGCAGCGTTCTTGTTCCTGCACGGACACAACGGTGAGATCCGCGTGCGCCCCCACCTCAATTTCCACGGTTTCCGTGAGGTCGCCGCTGCCGGTGTGCTCAAGCACCACGGTGCCACTAGCCTCCGGGGCCGCGGTGATAAGGGTGTGAGCAACGCTCAGTGTGCCTTCCCCGGTGATCATGGCGACGACGTCCGCGTGCTCGCTTCCGTCGAGAGTCACGATATGCGCACGCTGGAAAGCCGACCAGGCGAGGGCTGCCGCGCGGTCATCTGGTTTCCCTACCGTGCCCAGGCGCGGAT
Source organism: Actinotignum timonense (assembly GCF_002860685.3). Taxonomy (GTDB): domain Bacteria; phylum Actinomycetota; class Actinomycetes; order Actinomycetales; family Actinomycetaceae; genus Actinotignum; species Actinotignum timonense. Next base: position 1,746,250 of record NZ_CP136960.1, read on the forward strand.
CGCTGCGGTCCACTTCTTCCACGCGTGCCCCACCTACCACGGTGGCCGTCACGGTGGCATCGCGCACGCCCTCCACGTTATGAATGAACGGGGCAACCCGGTCCATCGGCGTGAAACGCCAGTCTTCTTCCTCCCCGGTTCCGCGCGGAATCGGGAACTCCTCCGGGTTGAAGGAGGCGAAACGGTCCGAGCGGTCGGCGTGCGCGGTATGGAATCCTTCGTCTGCCAGCACCGCCTGGGAATGATCAGTACTGACCATTAGCCCACACTCCCTTCCATTTGCAGATCAATAAGACGATTGAGTTCAAGTGCGTATTCCATCGGCAGTTCGCGGGCGATGGGCTCCACGAAGCCGCGCACGATCATCCCCATGGCTTCTTGTTCGGACAGGCCGCGTTGCATGAGGTAGAAGAGCTGTTCTTCGCTCACCTTCGTCACGGTGGCTTCGTGCCCCATTTCTACATCGTCCGTGCGCACATCCACGTAGGGGTAGGTATCGGTGCGGGAAATATCATCAACGAGGAGCGCATCGCAGACCACATTGGATTTTGAGCCGCGGGCATCTTCCGAGACCTGCACGAGGCCGCGGTAGGAGGAGCGCCCACCCCCGCGCGAAATTGACTTCGACACAATCGAGGAGGTGGTATTCGGGGCCAGGTGCTGCATTTTCGCGCCGGTATCCTGATGCTGGCCCGGGCCGGAGAAGGCAGCGGAGAGCGCTTCCCCGTGGGCGTGTTCGCCCAGGAGCACGCAGGCCGGGTACTTCATATTGAGGCGCGAGCCAATATTGCCATCCACCCATTCCATCGTGGCTCCTTCGGCCACGGTGGCACGCTGGGTCACGAGGTTGAGCACGTTATTAGACCAGTTCTGGATGGTGGTGTAGCGGCAGTGGGCATTCTTCTTCACGATGATTTCCACGATGGCGGCGTGGAGGGAATCCTCGGAGTAGATCGGGGCGGTGCAGCCTTCTACGTAATGCACGTAGGAACCCTCGTCGCAAATAATGAGGGTGCGTTCGAACTGGCCCATCGCCTGGGTATTGATACGGAAGTACGCCTGCAAGGGAATATCCACGTGCACGTTCTTCGGCACGTAAATGAAGGAACCACCCGACCACACCGCGGTATTGAGGGAGGCAAATTTATTATCCCCGGCCGGGATCACGGTGCCGAAGTATTCGCGCACCAGATCCTCGTGCTCGCGCAGTGCGGTATCAGTATCCACGAAAATAACGCCCTGTTCTTCCAGGTCCGCACGAATCGAGTTGTACACCACCTCGGATTCGTACTGTGCAGCCACCCCGGCCACCAGGCGTTCTTTTTCCGCTTCCGGGATGCCGAGCCGGTCGTAGGTGTTTTTGATTTCCGGGGGGAGGTCATTCCAATCGGTGACCTGGCGGTCGGTTGCCCGCACAAAGTACTTGAAGTCATCGAAGTTGATCCCGGAAAGATCAGCCCCCCAGGTGGGCATGGGGCGTTTCTCGAAGAGGCGCAGGGCACGCAGGCGCCGCTTAAGCATCCATTCCGGTTCTTTTTTCGCCGCGCTAATCGCGCGCACCACGCCCTCATCCAGACCGCGGCGCGCGTGCGCCCCGGCGGTATCGGTATCGTGCCACCCAAATTCATAGGCGCCGGACAGGTTCGCGATCACGTGTTCCTGCTGCGCCACGGCCTCCGCAATTGCTGCCTCGTGCCGTGTTTGTGCCATGTGTTTCCTCCCGATTTAAACGCTGTTAGCGTGCAGCGTCACCGTGCACACGTGGCTCCCGGATGCAATGGTTGCCAGGCGTTGCACGGGAACCCCGAGTAGTTCGTGAAAAGCGCGGGTTTCCGCCGCGCATAAAAAGTGATGGTGTGTGGCGACGTCGCGCAGGGGGCAGCGCCCCTGGCACAACTGGATCATCTGGCGCGGCCCATCCTGCGTGCCCGGAACATCGCGAACCGACGCGGCGTAGCCATCTTGGGTGAGGGCGCGCGCCAGGCGGCGCAGCCGCTCCGCGGGATTTTCGGTATCCCCGAGCGCATCGCGGTAACGCGCCACCAGGGAACGTTCCCTCCGGCGCGCAAATTCCTCCACCCCGGCCTCCCCCAGATTTTCACGCAGAAAATCAAGGGCTGCATTCGCCATGGTGTGATACGAGGTTGCCCCGGCGTTCTGCCCGGTATCGGTCGCCACGTAATAGCGGGCCGGGCGCCCGGCTCGTGCCTCGCGCTGCCCGGGTTTCTCGCATTCGGTGATCGCACCGGCATCTTCGAGCGCCACTAAATGCCGGCGCACCCCGGCCGGAGTGAGAATAGCCAGCTGGGCCAGTTCCGCGGCACTAATGGGCCCGCGTTCCATAATGAGGCGCAGAATTCCTTCGCGGGTTGTTTCTTCCCGGGGGCGGATCCCTGCGCTTTCTTCCGCTGCCATCTGGATCACCACCCCTTCCACTGTTCTACACCTTCACCGAGCATCCGTGAGCGCTGCTCGGAACCCTGGGCCGTAGCCTGAGGCTCCCCCGCATCGCTCACCGCTGCTTTATCACGTGCCGGCCTGCCATATCTAGGACCTCGCCATCCAATTAAACAACACGGGCGTTGCGTAATCTAGTTTGGACAGCCTAACCGGACGCGAAAAGGCGCGAGCTTGCCGGTGCCGGCCCGCCGTGCGCGCGGGTTACGCCCGTGGCTAAGCGCTGCGGGCCAGGTAGGCGAGTACCGCGGCCACCAGCTGCGGATTGCCGAGCCGCCCGACCAGTATCGCCTCGCGCACCCGGGCGAGCGGCACCCACCGCGCCTCGATTTCCGCCTCTTCATCCTCGCGGGCGAAGGCACTTGCCGCCGGGGCCGGATCGCGGGTGAGATACACCGTCATATGTTCATTGGTGAAACCCGGCGAGGTGTAGAAGCTGGTGAGGAACTCCAAGTTCCCGGCCTCATAATCCGTTTCTTCGCGGAGTTCACGCCGGGCGGCATCCGCGGGATCCTCACCCTCAATATCAAGAATGCCGGCTGGAATTTCCCACAGGAGCGAGCAGACCGGGATCCGATACTGGCGGATAAGAAGCACTTCTTCAGCTGCGCCGTCGCCGCTATTCCGCACCGCCAGTACCGCAACCGCGTCACGGTGCTCCACCCAATAGCGCTCCATGCGCGCCCCCACGCTGGGCAGTTCCACCGTGTCCTCGTAGACGTTAATAAAAGGCGATTCGAGTATGCTGCGCCGCTCCAGGCGCCGCATATGCTCGGGGCGGTACTCATCGCTGAGCTCGAGGTTCATTGTCTTTCCTTTCCTTCGCGGGGCGGGTGCGTGCAGGCGGGCGCGTGCGTCCATTCGTGCGGGTGCGTGCGCGCTGCGGCCGGGCCGTTATGTATTCGCTTCGTCGAGGGCCACGGCAATGGCCGGCATTTCTTGGGTCGACGGCGCCTCTGCGTCACGCGCCAAACGTAGCGCGCGCCGGTCCACCAGGTAGAGCGCCACTCCCCCGATGGCGAGGGTGAGCGCCCCGGCCGCGCCGGTTGCTCCCAGCGCACCCAGGGCACCTTCGCCCCACCAGCGCAATATCCCGCGCCCGGTGGCGTATCCGGCTCCGCCCGCAAGTACCGCGGCCGGAAGCACGATACGTAGGGAATAGCCCACGCCGCGCAGCGCCCCGGGGCCCACCGCGCGCCGGATCGCGAAGATATGGCCGATACCGCCCACCGTCATGCCCACGGACATCGCCGCACCAATACTGATGAGCACCTCGGTGCGTCCGCGCACCCCCAGGCCGGCCGCGCCCATGAGCACCACCACAACGCTCAGCCATGCCGCCGAATTGACGATAATGACCGCGCGGGCCGCCTCCACCGCGTAAAGCACCCGCGAGCCGTGATAAATAAAGGCGTAGCCGAGGAGGGCCGGGGCCATGGCCAGCATGGCAATATCCATATGGGCCACCGGGCGCGCCACCGCGAACAGCGCCTGGGCGGGCTCTGCCACCGCCACCAGCAGTGCCACGCACAGCAAGCCAATATCGAAAACAAGTCGAGAGGAACGGGCGGTAATACGGGCCAGGCCCGGCCGCCCGGGAATCGCGGCCGCTTCCGCCAGGCGCGGGAAAACCGCGGTGGCAATGGGGACGGCCAGCACCGCGTAGGGAACCATATAGAGCTGGTTCGCGAACGTGAAAACCGGGTAGGTTCCCACGTCGCCGCGCGCATTGGCGAAAAGCATAACCGCGATGATTTGAATCTGCTGAGCGAGCAGGCCGGCCAGCCCGGCCCCGCTCAGCCGTAGCGCCCGCCGCCCCACCCCGGGTGGGAAACGGAAGGTGGGCCGTAACGTGATGCGCCGCAGCACCGGGATGAGCTGGGGCAGCGAAAAAACCGCCACCCCGGCCGTGGTGCCCCAGGCCAACACGTAGAGGGCGGTGCGGGATATCCGGGCCGGATCGTGCTGGTTACCGGCGGCTAGTTCCGTGAAAATAAGGAACGTAATAATAACGGTGACGGAGGACAGCAGCGGGGCGAGGGCGGGAAGCACGAATTTTTTATGCGCCTGCAATAGCCCCGTGCACACCACCGAGAGTCCGTAGAGCGGTATTTGCCAGGCGAAAATCCGCAGCAGCGTGGCTGCGAAATCCACGCTGGCGGCCGGCGAATCCGCCCCCAGGAGCACCTCCATAATGGGGTGGGCGCCCAGGGTCACCAGTCCGGCCACCGGAATTCCAATGGCGAGCACCCAGGTGAGCAGGGCGGATGCGGTGCGGGAGACTTCCGCGGCGAGGGCTTTCGCCAGGAACCCGGAGACCAGCGGGATAACCGCGGCGGCCAGGGCCCCGCCGGCGGCGATTTCGAAAAGTACATTCGGGACTGTATTCGCCGTTGAGTACGATTCCCCGGCGAGTGAGTCCCCCAGCGCCCCGTTTTGCACCCAGGCGCGCACGAAGCCCATGGCACGCGAGAGCAGGGTGAGAATCGCTATGGTTCCGGCTGCTCCGAGTGCCGTTCCGAGAACTTTTTTCATGCCCGGCCCGCCTGGTCGAGGGCGCGCAGCCACGGGTGGGTTGCGATGACCCGCGAAAATGATATTTTTTCGCTCGCGATATTAAGGGCGACGACGGCGCCCAGCGCCCCGCGCCGCACCCACGGGCCGCGGCTGGCCAGTGCCCAGCCCAGGGCCGCCCCCAGCGCATTTGCCCCGGTATCTCCGAGCATGACCGTGCCGGCGAGATCCTCGGGCAGGCAGGCTGCGCCGGTGCCTACCAGAGCCGCGGCAACGGGCCCCGCGGGCGGGTAGCTGACCAGGGAGAAGGGAGCCGCGGCGATGAGGGTTCCTTTCCAGGCCCGGCCCGGCGCGAGGTCGAGGAGATTAATAAGATTCGCGGTGGCGGCAATAAGAATGGTGCGTTCGGCGTGGAGCGCAAATCGCTTGGAGGACGGCAGTCCCCTATCGGCAGGTAGCTTTCCGGCTAGCGCAGCACCCACCCCGATGATCACTATTTTCAGCGCCCCGGAGGTGAGGTGGCCCCGGGAGAGTGCCCCGAGGTGGCCGCGCAGCCCTTTGGAGGTGCGCGAAAATGCACTCTCGTAAAAATCGTCAATATATCCGGCCAGCCCTCCGCTAAGCGCCGCGATCACCGGACCGGCCGAGCAGCTTCCTCCGGAGAGCAGAGCCCCCGCCGCGCAGCCCGCGGTGGTACCCGCCACCGCGACCGGGCCTTCCCGCAAACTCACGCTCCGCCCGTCTTTCGCGGTGCGTTGCCAGGAGGACGCGGACCGCCGGGAAAGCAGTTTCTCAGCGGCACGCGCGGCGGCGTATCCGGCCAGGGCGGCAGCGCCCAGGCGCACCTGGTTCCTCCAGAAAGCAGAAAGGGTCATGCACCCATGGTACCGTTACTGCCCTGCCGGGGCCTGCCCACCTTCGGGAGCTTGCCCGCCGTCCGCGGGTGCGGGTGCCGGCGCGGGAGCCTGTTCGGGCTGCGGAGCCGGGGCAGGTTGCGCGGGCGCGGGCCCGGAAGCGCTCTGGCGCTCCCCAATTGCGCTATCTGCCCCCGGTGCTACCCCGAGGTGCACGTGCCGTTCATGTAGTTCAGCGGCCACCGCCATGGGAATATTGACATCGCCGAGCGCGGTTTGTGCCGAATCCACCGTGGAGCCGGCTTTGGCCGAGCGCACGGCTCCCAGCACGGAGTTTCCATCAGTCCCCGCGCCCACCGCTACCGCCGGGCCACGCCCGGCCATGGCCGCGAAGGCCGCCTGGTAGGTATCCGCGATATGCGGAGAGGTGGTTTCCTTCTCTGCGGGCGCCGGTGCGGCTTCCGCCGGATCAGCGGTGATAAAAACAACCACCTCGGCGGCTTCGCTCGGAGCAACCGCCACATCAATGAGCTTATTTTCCGGAGAGGTGAGAAGCGTGATGAGCGTCGTCGCCCCCGCATCTTCCGGCGCGGAACGCACCACGGTATCCACGGCCGCACCGAGAATCGCGTCCGCGGAACCGCCCGCGGGCAGATCCTTGACGTATGAACCGAGGTTACCGGAAAGCGTGGAACGGTAAGTGGCGTATTCGGTGTCGGTAAAAGCCGGGGCCAGGGTGATTTCCCCGGTGATACGCGCCCCGGCAGCGGTCAGGCTCTGCCGGGTTTTCTCCACAACGGCACCGTCCGCCCCGGCCGCCGCCACGATAGCAACGCGCCGATTCGTCAGCGTTCCAGCATTGAGTTGTTCGCCGGCACCGAGGAGCGCCGTCGACGCCGCATCGAGCTGCGCCCCGCGTTGATCAAGCTCCACGCGCATCTTATCGCGCGATTCGCGCAGGGAATCCACCTGGCCGGTCAACCCGTGCGCGATCGAATTTTGCAGCGGACCCGCCCCGAGAATCACTCCGATGGCCAGCGCCAAAAACACCGAGACCAGGGAAACGAGATGATACCTAAAATCAACCATCAGCTAACTTTCCTAGAAGAGATTACGGAACCACTCGGCAAGATCCCCGAGGCGAGTGGTGAGCACGGACAGGAAGGTTTGGCCCGCACCGGTAACGGCCAGGGCCGCGAAGAGCGCAAAAACTCCCGCGAGAATCAGGGCAACCAGCATCCAATTGGAAATCGAGGAGCGGTAGAGGCGCGAGACGCCCTTCGCGTCAATGAGCTTGCCGCCCACCACCAGACGGGTGAGGAAGGTCGAGGCCATTCCCGCCCGGCCCTTATCGAGGAATTCCAGAATCGTATTGTGGGTGCCCACCGCCACAATGAGCTTGGCGCCTTTGGAATCCGCCAGCAGCATAGCAACATCTTCGGAGGTGCCGGTGGCCGGGAAGACCACGTGATCCACGCCCAGATCTTCCACGCGTTTCTTGCCGGGGGCGCGCCCATCCCGGTAGGCATGCACCACCACTTCGGCGCCGCAGCGCAGCGCTTTATCGGATACCGAATCCATATCGCCGACGATAATATCCGGGGTGTAGCCCAGTTCCAGGAGGGCATCCGCCCCGCCGTCCACCCCAATCATGAGGGGCCGGTTCTCCCGAATATAGGGGCGCAGGGCGCGCAGGTCTTCCCGGTAGTCGTAGCCGCGCACCACCACGAGCACGTGGCGGTGCTCCATGGACGTGCGAATATCAGGGATCCCCACCCCGTCCAGGATGAGGCCCTGTTCTTCGTTGAGATATTCGAGGGTATTGGCGGCAAAAGCACGCAGTTGCACGGTCATGCCGGCGCGGGCCGCCTCGCTATCGCGGGCAATACTCTGCGCGGTTTGCAGGGTACCTTCGGCTATCACGCGCCCGCCGGCCACCACGCGTGCCCCGTCGATATCCACCCACTGGCCTTCGGATATGTCCATAATTTCCGGGCCGAGGTCATCGATAAGCGGAATACCGGCTTCTTCCAGGATCGCGGGGCCGAGGTTCGGGTAGCGCCCCGAGATGGATTTCGCGGCATTGAGCACGGCAACGGGCTGCGCGGCCACCAGGTTTTCCGCGGCGACCCGATCCAGGTCCGTGTGGTTAATAATCGCTACATCGCCGGCTTGGAGACGACGAGTGAGATTCTTGGTGCGCGCGTCCACCCGGGCCGGACCGGCCAGGGTTCCTTCCGCAACGACCTTCTTTTTTCGCCATAACTTCGATGCCACAAGCTTTATAGTGCCACATTCGCGGCCTTAAGTAGCTCAGCTGCGTGCGCGCGTGCCACATCGGTATCGCTTCCCGAGAGCATGCGCGCCAGTTCGGCTTCGCGTTCTGGCCCGCTAACGTCACGCAGTTCGGTGCGCGCGGTACTTTCTTCGAGTTGTTTCACGACGACGAGTTGGTGCTCGGCACAGGCCGCGACTTGGGCCAGGTGCGTGACCACAATAACCTGGGCGCTTCCGGCCAGTTTTGCCAGTCTTTTCCCGACGGCGCTGGCGGCACGGCCGCCAATCCCGGCATCCACCTCATCGAAAAGGAACGTGTGCCCCTGCTGGGCGCGCCGGGCCGCCAATCCCACTTCCAGGGCGAGCATGACACGCGAGAGTTCCCCGCCCGAAGCACCGGAGGCAAGCGGGGCGAGTGGCGCGCCGCGGTGGGCGGCCAGCAAAAAAGTGACGGAATCCGCACCGTTAGCGCCGGGTTCCGCGGCTTCAACTTGAACGGTGAAATGGGCATCGGGCAGGGAAAGCTCGGGAAGTTCCGCTTCCACGGCGCGGGACAATTCGCTTCCGGCGGCAGTGCGGGCCTCCCGCAGGGCCGCGCCGGCTTTCTCCATGGCGGCGTGGGCCTGAGAGAGTTCTTTTTCGAGCCGTTCTAAGGTGGCGGCCGGGTCATCAAGTTGTTCCAGGCCCGCGCGGGCTTCTGCCGCGGCCCGCAGGATTTCTTCGCCGCTCATCCCTAGGTTTTTACGCAACCCCGCCAGCTCGGAGCGGCGCGAATAAATAGTGGAGAGCTCATCTGGTTGGGCTTGGGTACCGCGGGCCAGTTCCGCAATATCCGCGTGAATATCGGTGATATCCGCTTCGGCGCTTTCCAGGCGTTCGCGGAGCTCCTCGAGCTGGGCGTTCGGCATATCAGAACCGCTTAGTTCAAGGACGTGCTCGAGTTGCGCCAACGCCACGCCCAGGGCGGATATGGCACCGGCCTCGGTATCATTCCCGCTGAGGGCTTCGGCGGCAGCCGAGTAGGCCCCGTACATTTCCACCGCGTTTTCCAGAATCCGGGCGCGCGCCCGCAGGGCTTCTTCTTCTCCGGGCTGGGGATTGACCGCCTCGACTTTGTCAAGCAAAGCGCGGTACGCCAAACGTTGCTGGGCGGCGCGCTGCGCCCCGGCCTGAAACACATCGCGAGCCTCGCGTGCTGCACCGTAGTTTTTCCAGGCCTGCTCCCAGGTAGCTTTTGCCCGCGTGATGGTGTCACCCCCGAATTCATCGACCGCGGCGCGCTGCTGGCTGGGGTTGCCTAAACGGATCTGATCGGATTGACCGTGCACGGTCACAAGCTCCGCCGCGATATCGGTGAGCACCGCGGTGGGCACCGAACGGCCCCCCACAAAAGCGCGGGAGCGCCCTTTGGCGGGGATATGCCGGGCAATAATAACGGCGGCGGTATCGCCCTCAACGTCGTAGCGGCCGCCGGCCTCGGTGATGCGGTCCAGGAGCGGGGAGGAGGCATCCACGAGGAAGGTTCCTTCCACTTCCGCCTGGGTTGCTCCGGCCCGCACCCGGGCCGGATTGGCTTTGGCACCCAAAAGCAGGGTGAGGGAGGTAACCGCCATGGTTTTTCCGGCCCCGGTTTCCCCGGTGAGGGCCGTCAGCCCGCGCCCCAGATTGAGTTCGGCTTCCGCGATCACGCCGAGATTGCGGATGCGTACCTGGTCGATCATTCGCGCACCTCACGCTCGCGCCAGCCGCGCACCGGCAGGTGGAAGCGTGCCACCAGACGCCCGGAGAAGGGTGTTTCATTCAGCCGGGCAAGCTTGACGGGCCGCTCCCCCCGCACCGCGGTAATAACAGTTCCTTCGGGCGCAACGAGCCGGCGCCGCGAATCGCAGGACACCATGGCCTCATCGCGCAAAACCCGAACTTCTAAGGTGGAGTACGGGCTGACCACGAGCGGGCGGGTGAAAAGCGCGTGGGCTGCCACCGGGGTGAGCAGGAGTGCTTCCACGCTTGGCCACACCACCGGGCCGCCGGCTGAAAAATTATAGGCGGTGGAACCGGTGGGTGTGGAGAGGAGAACCGCATCAGCTTTGAAAGCGGAAATTTCGCGGCCGTCCACCCCGATGGACGTTTCGATAAGGCGGGAGTTAAAAGCTTTTTCTACTGATACTTCGTTGAGGGCCCACTGCACGATGCACGAGCCATCCGGGCGTTGCACATGCACATCAATGGTCATGCGTTCGGAAATAACCCAATCGCGAGCAGCGATACGTTCCACCACCGCGGGTAGTTCATCGGGTTGCGCTTCGGAAAGGAAGCCCATATGCCCGTAGTTGATGCCGAGGATGGGCACATCGGTGCTGCGCCCCAGCTCCGCGCCGCGCAAAATCGTACCGTCCCCGCCCATAACGAGGATGAGATCCGCATCGCGGGCCCCCGCCAGCGTTTCGCTGGTATCCACCTGTATTCCGCGTTCTTCCAGGGCGACAATCGCATCGTGAGCGGCACGTTCCATCTGCGGTGGTAACGTGCGATTGACGACCAGGGCGACTTTTGGTTGTGCCATCGAATGCCTCCCCTCTCTTCAGGTATCCTACCCGCTACCGCGCGGGCCGTCCCTGCCCGGCCGGCCCGGCTGCCACCGCCGCCCGCACGTTTTCCTCGAGGTTCTCTCCGAGCAGATCTGGGGCATTTTTCTTCATATAGAGGAAGTATTCAACGTTACCGGCCGGCCCGGGAAGGGGCGAGGGCGCGACTGCTTGGATGGCTAGCCCGGCGGCGCGGGCGGAAAGGGCGACGTCGCATACCGCCTCCACGTGGTACTCCGGATCACGAACCACGCCGTGCGCACCAATCTTCTCCCGACCCACTTCAAATTGCGGTTTGACCATGAGCAAAAAATCGGCCCGTGGCGAACTCGCGGCGGCAAGCGGTGCGACTAGCAGTCGCAAAGAAATGAAGGAGAGGTCCCCCACAACCAGATCGGGCGCGGGGGCAACCGCCGCGGGATCTAAGGTGCGCACATTCGTGCGTTCGAGCACGGTGACGCGGGGGTCTTCGCGGAGTTTCCAGGCGAGCTGGCCGTAGCCAACATCCACGGCCACCACATGAGCGGCGCCGCGCCGCAGCAGCACATCGGTGAATCCGCCCGTGGACGCACCCGCATCCAGGGCCCGGACGCCCTCCACTCGCGGGCCGGCATCCCCGAGGTAATCAAGAGCACCGAGGAGTTTATATGCTCCGCGGGATACGTAACGATCCCGGGCGGCTTCTTTAACAAGAAGTGCCTGAGCCGGGTCCATTTGGCGGGCGGGTTTCGTGACTTCGGCCCCGTCCAGGAATACTTGGCCTTCGCGGATGAGCACCGCGGCATCCTGGCGGGAGCGCGCGAGTCCGCGCCGCACAAGTTCCGCGTCAACACGCCGTAAACGCCCCATAGCCGAGCACCTTTCTGGTTTAAACCCGCGCCCGGGAGAGGCGCCGGCCCAATTCGGCGTGAATCGCCTCCAATTGTTCAATCTGTTCGGGCAGGTCGAGCTCGGTGAGCTGATCCAGGGCTGCCTCGATATTGAGCGGTGCGCTCGGGAGCGGTGCCGCTGGCCCGGGCGCACCTGGCCCAGCAGCCCTCGACGCGGGAACCGCCGGCCGGGGAACCGCGCCTTTATCCTGCTTCGTCATCGCTGCTCCACGGTGATGTCCTCGAGAACAAGGGTCTCCCCCATACCGCGATCCCGCGCGTCCCATACCGCGTGCACCGCAGCCCGGTAGGTATCCAGACCCAGGTGTGGCCCGCGTCCATCGGAGGTGACCAGGCGGGCCGCTGCGCCGTCGTTCCCTTCTTCAACCTGCGCCCAGGATACGCCGGCCACCCAGCGTTCGCCTTCCCGGTGAATATTCGGGTAATCCTCGTTGAGGACGCGCAGGTCATCGCCGAGGTAATCGGGGCGTTCGTCCGGGGTGGCCAGCATAATATCGCGCGCGGCGCTCACGCCGGTGAGCACGTGGAGACTGGGAATTCCGGCGGCGCGCGCTCCGCGAATATCGGTATTGAGGCGGTCGCCGATGGCGAGAGGATGGGTGGAACCGAGCATTTCCATCCCGATGGCGAAAATCGCCGGATCGGGTTTGCCCGCAGATAGCGGGCTCACCCCGGTGGCGTTGACGACCGCCGCCACGAGCGAGCCACAGCCGACCATAAATCCGCGTTCCATGGGGAGGGTGGCATCCAGGTTTGTGGCGACGAAAAGCGCTCCGCGTCGGATGGCCAGGGCGACTTCCGAGAGCGCCGCCCAGTCAATGGTCGGGTAGAAGCCCATGATGACCACGTCCGGGTTATCATCGGCCGATGCGACGGGCACAAGCTCGGTCTCGCTCACCGCGCGATGCAGGCCATTACCCCCGATAACGAGGGCTTTTGCTCCAGCAGGCACCTGCGCGGCAGCCAGACGAGTGCTGGCCATCGCGGAGGTGAGCACCGTTGAGGCCGGGGCTGAGATTCCGACGGTTGCGAGGTGCGCGGCTACTTCTTCCTGGGTGCGCGAGGCATTATTAGTGAGGAAGAGCGGGCGCATTCCGGCCGCGATGGCGCGCGCGTATGCATCGGCGGCGTTCGGGGCCGGATCGGTGCCAAGGTAGAGCACGCCGTCCAGATCGAAAATCGCGCCGTCGAAATGGGATACCAGGCTCGCCATTACTCTTCTTCCGACTCCTGCTCGGACTCCTGCTCCGATGTCGCCTCAGAATCCGCACCGGTCTCAGCTTCAGCTTCGTGGGCAGATTCCTGCGCCGGTTCCGTTTCCGGTGCTACGTCAGTTTCCGGTTCTACATTCGCATCCGCATCGACTTCCGCTGCGGCCTCAACCTCGGATTCAGGCGCCGTTTCAGGCTCGGATTCAGGCGCCACTTCGGACTCCGCTTCAGGCTCCGCTTCCTCCGCGGTGAAAAGTTCGACATCACCTTCCGCGTTGTAGACGGGGTTCCAGCGCGTGCGCAGCTCTTCGGCTTCCTCCGCGCGCCCGAGTTCTTCGAGGCGATCCGCCTTGATGAGCTCAACGCGGGCCCGCAATTCCTCATCGAGGTTCTCGACCTTGATTTTCTCGAGGACAGCCAAGCCAGCCTCAGAATCACCGGCATCCGCGCGGGCCCCGGAAGTCACCAGCGCCAATTCGAGCGTGGTGGCGGTATTGAGCCGCTTGAGCGGAATCTCCGCAATGAACGCGAGAGCCTTTTCGGGCCTGCCCAACCCGCGCTCGGAATCAGCCTCGAGGGCCACATGCGAATAATCATCGGTCATGCGCCGGTAGGTGCGCAGCTCACGCAAAGCTTCGGAGTACCGCCCGGTCAGGTAGGAGGTCAATCCCAGCGCCTCACGCACAATATCGATGCGCGCGGCGTGCCGGTAGGCCGCCTTCGCGTGTTCGTAGGCCAGCTCAGGATTCTGGTCCATCATGGAACCGGCATAAACGAGGTGCCGCGCCACGTTATCCGAAACCGCCGGCGCGAGCACTTTGAGCTTACGCCGCGATTCTGCCGCGAGATCCTGCGCATTGACCGTTTCGGGGATGAAGGGATCCTTCACGCCGCCGCGACTGCGCCGATCATCGCGTCGACGCTTATCGTCCTCACGGTATCCACCGCGCTCTTCGCGCCGCCGGTCCTCACGGCGATAGTTATCGCGACGGTGATCATTACGGCGCCGATCATCGCGCCGATGGTCGTCACGTCGGCGTTCGTCCCGCTCAAAGCGCGGCTTGTCATCATAGTGGTCGCGGCGCCCGTAGCTGCTGTTGTCGCGTACCTCGTGTTCTTCGGTACGACGACGATCTTCGCGATCAGGGCCCTCATTGAAACGATCATCGCGCGGGCCACTGAATCGCTTGTCCTGGCCTCGGCGGTTATCGCGCCACTGGCCACCGCGTCCTCCGCGCCGGTCTTGACGGTCGTAGCGGCCTTCGCCGCCGCGATCCCAGGATCCGCGCGATTGGCGTGAATCGCCTAAGTCTCTATCGTCCCAATCGCGCCGGTACCCGCGGTGGTCATAGCGGTCGCGGCGATTATGGAATCCACCCTTGTGGCCCCGTTCGTCGCGGCCGTCCTGGAAATCACCACGCCGACTCCACGAAGAACGCCGGTTTCCACCGTTGCGCTCATCGCGAGATTCCCGTGATTCCCACGAGTCGCGGTCGCGGCCATAGCCACGGCCCCCACGCCGGTCGTTGTTATGACGGTTCCAGTTTCCTTCACGGTTATCCCGACGCCGTGAGCCTCCGCGGCGGTCATTCCAAGCTTCGCGGGGATCGCTCCAAGCGCGTCCCTCACCACCTTCTCCGGATTCATGCTGCGAGGGTTCGCGCCGTTGCCGTGCGGACCTCCATTGTCCTTTCGGACGGTCGTCTTCGGAGCGTTCTTCGCTCCATTCTTCGTGGTCAGACATTTCATTCCTCGCAGTTCGATTGTAAAGAATCACGATGCTGTGCTTATTTTAGGCCGACTCCAGCTCGGCCGCGCGCTGAGCAGTAAATTTTGGCGCGCAGAGATTAAAAAGGTGTGGGGTGTGTTCTATGCCCTAACAGATAAGACATAAACACACCCCACACAATAAAAAACATGGCGGCAGTGACCTACTCTCCCACACCCCACCGAGTGCAGTACCATCAGCGCAAACAACCTTAGCTACCGGGTTCGAAAAGGAGACCGGGCGTATACCCTTGCCGCTATAACCACCGCCACAACCAAACAAACACCAACCAACCACATGGTGGCCAGTCATCGCACAGTGAACGCAAACATATCAATCTCACGCAAAAACAAACAAAAGCAACCCGTCAAATGTTGATTTTGGTTATCGGTCCATTAGTACCAGTCAACTAAACACCTCACAATGCTTACATCCCTGGCCTATCAACCCGATCATCAACCGGGGACCTCACCCACTTATCTAGTGGAACGAGAACTAATCTCGAAGCAGGCTTCCCGCTTAGATGCTTTCAGCGGTTATCCCTCCCGAACGTGGCCAACCAGCAATGCCCCTGGCGGAACAACTGGCACACTAGAGGTTCGTCCGTCCCGGTCCTCTCGTACTAGGAACAGCCCTTCTCAATTCTCAAACGCGCGCAGCGGATAGGGACCGAACTGTCTCACGACGTTCTGAACCCAGCTCGCGTACCGCTTTAATGGGCGAACAGCCCAACCCTTGGGACCTACTCCAGCCCCAGGATGCGACGAGCCGACATCGAGGTGCCAAACCATGCCGTCGATATGAACTCTTGGGCAGGATCAGCCTGTTATCCCCGGGGTACCTTTTATCCGTTGAGCGACGGCGCTTCCACAAGCCACCGCCGGATCACTAGTTCCTACTTTCGTACCTGCTCGACATGTCTGTCTCACAGTCAAGCTTCCTTCTACACTTACACTCACCACCTGATGACCAACCAGGCTGAGGAAACCTTTGAGCGCCTCCGTTACCCTTTAGGAGGCAACCGCCCCAGTTAAACTACCCACCAGGCACTGTCCTTAGCCCGGATCACGGACCAAAGTTAGACATGCAATACGACCAGAGTGGTATTTCAACAACGACTCCACACAAACTAGCGTCCATGCATCACAGTCTCCCACCTATCCTACACAAACCGTACCGAACACCAATACCAAGCTATAGTAAAGGTCCCGGGGTCTTTCCGTCCTGCTGCGCGAAACGAGCATCTTTACTCGTAATGCAATTTCACCGAGCTCGTGGTCGAGACAGTAGAGAAGTCGTTACGCCATTCGTGCAGGTCGGAACTTACCCGACAAGGAATTTCGCTACCTTAGGATGGTTATAGTTACCACCGCCGTTTACTGGGGCTTAACTTCCCAGCCTCGCCCCCAAAAAAGGGGCTAACCAGTCCGCTTAACCTTCCAGCACCGGGCAGGCGTCAGTCCGTATACATCGCCTTACAGCTTCGCACGGACCTGTGTTTTTGATAAACAGTCGCTTCTCCCTAGACTCTGCGACCCAACCCCCCACAACACCCAGACACGGGGCGTGTAAAGAGTGGGCCCCCCTTCTCCCAAAGTTACGGGGGCATTTTGCCGAGTTCCTTAACCACGATTCACTCGCACGCCTTAGTATGCTCTACCCAACTACCAGTGTCGGTTTCGGGTACGGGCGGTCTTACCACTCACGTCGATGCTTTTCTCGGCAGTACAGGATCACCCTACTTCCCGCTATAAAAACGGTCACCATCAGGCCTCACCCTTACATGTCCCCCGGATTTACCTAGAGGACGGGCCACACCCTTAAACGCGCCAAGCCATTAGGCACGCGAAGCTACCTCCCTGCGTCACACCTGTTAACACGCTTGCCTCCCACACTTAGGACCCCACGCCACCCACACCAACAACAAACACAACAAAAGCCGTGCATGCTTATATGGCATAGGCAGGATGGTTAGCATCAACGCAGAAGACACTGGACGCAATAAAACCGGTACCAGAATAAGAACTGGTCACCCATCGACTACGCCTGTCGGCCTCGCCTTAGGACCCGACTAACCCAGAGAGGACGAACCTACCCCTGGAACCCTTAGTCATACGGCGGGAAGGATTCTCACCTCCCAAACGTTACTCATGCCTGCATTCTCACTCCCACACAATCCACCACAAGCTCACGCCATGGCTTCACCTCGCGCAGGACGCTCCCCTACCCAGTAAAAACAATTACTGCCGCGGTTTCGGCGGTGTACTTCAGCCCCGCTACATTGTCGGCGCTCAATCACTTGACCAGTGAGCTATTACGCACTCTTTCAAGGATGGCTGCTTCTAAGCCAACCTCCTGGTTGTCACAGCAACTAAACATCCTTTCCCACTTAGCACACACTTAGGGGCCTTAACCGGCGATCTGGGCTGTTTCCCTCTCGACTATGAAGCTTATCCCCCACAGTCTCACTGCCACGCTCAACTTCATGGTATTCGGAGTTTGGCTGACGTCAGTAACCAGATAAGGCCCATCAGCCAACCAGTAGCTCTACCCCCACAAAGAACCACGCAACGCTGCACCTAAATGCATTTCGGGGAGAACCAGCTATCACGGAGTTTGATTGGCCTTTCACCCCTACCCACAACTCATCCCCCAGGTTTTCAACCCTGGTGGGTTCGGGCCTCCACACGCTCTTACACGTGCCTCACCCTGGCCATGGGTAGATCACCCCGCTTCGGGTCTAGAACATGCAACTAAAAACGCCCTCTTCAGACTCGCTTTCGCTACGACTACCCCACACGGGTTAACCTCGCCACACATCCTAACTCGCAGGCTCATTCTTCAATAGGCACGCCATCACCACCATTCAAATGTGGCTCTGACAGTTTGTAGGCGCCTGGTTTCAGGCACTATTTCACTCCCCTCCCGGGGTACTTTTCACCATTCCCTCACGGTACTATTCCACTATCGGTCACGACGGGTATTTAGCCTTACCAAGTGGTCTTGGCAGATTCACACGAGATTCCACGAGCCCCGTGCTACTCGGGCATGTCATCACGCAGTCAGAAACATTTCAGCTACCCGGCTATCACGGTCTACGGCAGGCCTTCCCAAACCCTTCACCTATACTCCTGATTTATCACTACGCCCCGTCCTGTCGGAAACGAGAAAACAACACCCCACAACACCCCATGTGCAACCCCCGACAAGTATCACACACACAAGGTTTAGGCTCCTTCGCTTTCGCTCGCCACTACTCACAAAATATCTTTTCCAGCAGGTACTAAGATGTTTCACTTCCCCACGTTCCCACCACCAACCTATCAATTCAGCTGGCAGCAACCCGGCATAACCCAGGCTAGGTTCCCCCATTCGGACACCCTCGGATCACCACTCGCTAGCCAATTCCCCGAGGCATATCGCAGGCTACAACGTCCTTCTTCGGCCCATACGCACCAAGGCATCCACCAAACGCCCTACAACACCAAAAAACAATAAACAAGAAACTCAAAACAAAATCGTTTACATTACGCAAAATCACACAACAAACACAAAAACCAAAAAATCTTTTGATATCAACGTGTTTGTTATAAAGATGCTCACGCTCACTATGCGACAACCAACCACCACACCAACACCACAACCAGAAAACAAGAACACACTCTCGTCAACTAATCGTGGGTGGTATATCGGACAGTGTCCGAATGCCTAACAGCCCGCCCAACCAACACCACCCAAGAAAACAACCCCATATAAGGCAAGCCCTCTTGAGCGTCTCTTTTTACGCGTCCCAAACAAGAAACAAAACAAAGAAGAACAAACCCCTGCGGCTCATTCCCAACAACGTTTCTTGCTAACAATCCTTAGAAAGGAGGTGATCCAGCCGCACCTTCCGGTACGGCTACCTTGTTACGACTTCGTCCCAATCGCCAGCCCCACCTTCGACCGCTCCCCCCAAAATGGTTAGGCCACGAGCTACGGGTGTTACCAACTTTCGTGACGTGACGGGCGGTGTGTACAAGGCCCGGGAACGTATTCACCGCGGCAATGCTGATCCGCGATTACTAGCGACTCCGACTTCACGAGGTCGAGTTGCAGACCCCGATCCGAACTGAGACCAGCTTTAAGGGATTCGCTCCACCTTGCGATATCGCAACCCTCTGTACCGGCCATTGTAGCATGCGTGAAGCCCAAGACATAAGGGGCATGATGATTTGACGTCATCCCCACCTTCCTCCGAGTTAACCCCGGCAGTCTCTCGTGAGTCCCCACCATCATGTGCTGGCAACACGAGACAAGGGTTGCGCTCGTTGCGGGACTTAACCCAACATCTCACGACACGAGCTGACGACAACCATGCACCACCTGTACACCACCAACCAAATGCAACCACATCTCTGCAGCCCCGCGGTGTATGTCAAGCCTTGGTAAGGTTCTTCGCGTTGCATCGAATTAATCCGCATGCTCCGCCGCTTGTGCGGGCCCCCGTCAATTCCTTTGAGTTTTAGCCTTGCGGCCGTACTCCCCAGGCGGGGAACTTAATGCGTTAGCTACGGCGCAGAAAACCTGGAAAGGCCCCCCACACCTAGTTCCCAACGTTTACAGCATGGACTACCAGGGTATCTAATCCTGTTCGCTACCCATGCTTTCGCTCCTCAGCGTCAGTAATGGCCCAGTGACCTGCCTTCGCCATCGGTGTTCCTCCAGATATCTGCGCATTCCACCGCTACACCTGGAATTCCAGTCACCCCTACCACACTCAAGCCTGCCCGTACCCACTGCACGCGCGAAGTTAAGCCCCGCGTTTTCACAGCAGGCGCAACAAGCCGCCTACAAGCCCTTTACGCCCAATAATTCCGGACAACGCTCGCGCCCTACGTATTACCGCGGCTGCTGGCACGTAGTTAGCCGGCGCTTCTTCTCCACCTACCCTCAACCCACCCTAAGTGAGCCTTGTTCGATAGCGAAAGAGGTTTACAACCCGAAAGCCTTCATCCCCCACGCGGCGTCGCTGCATCAGGCTTTCGCCCATTGTGCAATATCCCCCACTGCTGCCTCCCGTAGGAGTCTGGGCCGTATCTCAGTCCCAATGTGGCCGGTCACCCTCTCAGGCCGGCTACCCGTCACCGCCTTGGTAGGCCATCACCCCACCAACAAGCTGATAGGCCGCGAGCCCATCCCCCTTCACACAAAAGCTTTCCCAACACCCCCATGCGAGAGCGCCAGAATATTCGGTATTAGACCCCGTTTCCAAGGCTTATCCCAAAAAGGAGGGCAGGTTACCCACGTATTACTCACCCGTTCGCCACTAATCCACCCACAACAAGTTGCAGGCTTCATCGTTCGACTTGCATGTGTTAAGCACGCCGCCAGCGTTCGTCCTGAGCCAGGATCAAACTCTCCATATAAAAACCAGAGAGCCAAAACATCTAGCTCAACAAAAATATAAAAAACAAGAACAAAAACACCACCAACAAACAAACCAAACACCACATAAAAACACGGCATCTAGCCACTATCCATTAGAGTGCTAACTGTCCTTGCACACACCCACACAACCACCAAGAAACCAACAACAATAATCAGTCAACCTGGCCCGGTCGTGTGAACAAAAAAATTTTCACGTAAAAAATCTATTAGTCAGACACGCTATTAAGCATCCAAACACCATATCCACACCCCACACCAACCACCAATAACCATTGACTGGCTGGCCCAGAGAGAATCATTCACACTCAAGAAGAGCAACCCCGTTAGCCTACCACCGTGGCCCGATTCTTTCAAACCCGGCAACCTGTGGACTAGAACATAATCACGAGGATTCCGTGTCGCTTTGAGGCGTTTCCGGCTCTCGGCGACGGATAACAAGCTTACAAGCCCACCCCGCTAGACGCAAATCAAACCAGAGAGACACCCACCACACCCAGCCCAAACACCCGAAAACCCAGAGAAAACCACGCCCAAAACTAGGGGAAACCGGGGAAACTCCCTACATGCACAGATCATGCATTTACTCCGATTCGCGCACCCTGATACATAGAAGCGGCGGCACTACCACCGGTAACGCCGCCGCTATCTATCACGATCTATCGCGCTTCACACGCAAGAGCCGTTCTCCGTTCTTGACTAGGACCCCTTACTCCGCCACGCGGATAACCGCGAGGTTCTTCTTACCCTTGCGGAGCACCACAACGCCACCGGGCAAAACATCCTCGCTGCTGAGCACGTCCACTTCCCCAACCTTGCGGTTGTTGATATTCAGGCCGCCGGATTTCGCGGTACGCCGCGCGGCGCCCAGGCCGCGCTCCTGGCCCGTGGCCACGAAGAGTTCCGGAATGGGAGTTCCCAGGCTCGCGCTCGCCTGTGGCAGTTCCGCCACCGCATCACGCAAGGTATCCGCATCCAGAGTGGCCAAACCGTCACCACCGAAAAGGGCTCGCGAGGCATTGTCCACCCGTTTGGCCACGTCGGCGCCGTGTACCCAGGTCGTGACATCCTGCGCCAGCACGCGCTGCGCACGCCGTTCCTGAGGCCGCTCAGCGACCGCCACCGCCAATTCTTCGATTTCTTCCCGAGTGCGGAAAGTGAAGACCTTGAGCATATGCACCACGTCTTCGTCTGCGGTATTGAGCCAGAACTGGAAGAACTTATAGGGGCTGAGCATCTCCGGGTTGAGCCATACGGCCCCGCCTTCGGATTTCCCGAACTTCGTGCCATCCGATTTAGTAATGAGCGGATTCGTGAGTACGTGCACCGACTCCCCCGTCACCTTGCGGATGAGGTCCATGCCGCCCACAAGATTGCCCCACTGGTCATTGCCGCCCACTTCCAGGGTGCAACCGTAGCGGGTGAACAGTTCCAGGTAATCATTCGCTTGGAGTACCTGGTAGGAAAATTCGGCGTAGGAAATGCCTTCATCGGATTCCAGGCGCCGCGCCACGATGTCCTTGGAAAGCATGGTTCCCAGCCGGAAATGTTTACCCAGGTCACGCAGGAAATCAATCGCAGAAAGCTGCCCGGTCCAATCCAGGTTATTGACGAGCCGCGCCGGATTATCACCTTCGAAATCCAGCAAACCGCGCAGCTGCCCAGCCAGAGATTCCACCCAACCGGCCACGGTATCTCGCGAATTGAGCGTGCGTTCAGTCGAGGGGCGCGGATCCCCAATGAGCCCGGTCGCCCCGCCCACCAGCACCAGCGGATGATGCCCGGCAAGTTGGAGGTGCCGCATGAGCTTCACGGCGACAAGGTGGCCGTGGTGCAGCGAAGCCGCCGTCGGATCAAAACCGCAATAGAAGGTGACCGGACCGGAGTTCAGCGCGCTCCGCAGCGCGTCAATATCCGTATGCTGGGCAATCAGCCCACGCCATTCCAGTTCCTCAAGAACGTCCTTCACGTCTCGTGTCCTTCCGTTATGCTTCGCGCGCCACGGGCCTTTCCGTAACGTCACGTCCGGACGTTATCACGCCCGCTTTCTTCTTGCCACTATTTTTTACGACGACGCCGCATCGGTCGCGCTGCGGGCAAAGCCCTCCGCGCGCCCGATGGATTCCCGCACACTCGCCAGCTGCTCAGCAACCCGCTCCGGGGCGGTGCCGCCCGCCCCGCGCCGGGCCCCTACAGAGGCGGCCACCGTGAGCACCTCCCGGACATCCGGGGTGAGCCGCGTGTCGATGGAGCGCAGCTCGTCGTCGTTCATATCCCATAATTCGATGCCGCGCTTCTCGCAGAAAGCGACCGCACGGCCCGAAATCTCGTGGGCTTCGCGGAACGGAACCCCGCCACGCACCAGCCACTCCGCAATATCGGTGGCCAGGGAGAAACCTTGGGGTGCCAGTTCGGCCATGCGTTCGTAATTGAGCACCATGGTTTCCACCATGCCCGCGACCGCGGGGAGGAGGAGGTCGAGGGTGTCGATGGCGTCGAAAACCGGCTCTTTATCCTCTTGGAGATCGCGGTTGTAGGCGAGCGGGAGCCCCTTGAAGGTGGCCAGCAGTCCGGCGAGGTCGCCTATGAGACGCCCGCTTTTACCGCGGGTCAATTCGGCCACGTCCGGATTCTTTTTCTGGGGCATAATCGAGGAGCCGGTCGCGTAGGCATCATCAAGGGTGACGAAGCGGAATTCGCGGGTATTCCACAAAATAATTTCTTCGGAAAGGCGCGAAAGATCCACCCCGATCTGGGCGCAAATATAGCTGAATTCAGCGACCAGATCCCGCGCGGCGGTGGCGTCGATGGAATTGTGTTCCGGGGCGCTAAAGCCCAGCTCTGCCGCGATGGCCTGCGCGTCCAGACCCAGGGTGTTCCCCGCTAGCGCCCCGGCGCCGTAGGGCGAATAGGCCGCCCGCTTATCCCAGTCCTGCCAGCGCGCGATATCGCGCAGCAGGGGCCAGACGTGGGCGAGCAGGTGATGGGCCACCAGCACCGGCTGGGCGTGCTGGAGGTGGGTGCGCCCGGGCATCACCGCATCGCCGGCGCGCTCCGCCTGAGAGACAAGCGCCCGCACCACCGCCAACAGCTTGCCACTCAGATACCGGGCCGCGTCGCGCAGGTACATGCGGATGAGGGTGGCGATTTGATCATTGCGCGAGCGCCCGGCCCGCAATTTACCGCCCAGCTGCGGCCCGACTTCGGCCAGCAGGGCGCGCTCCAGGGCGGTATGCACATCTTCGTCGTCGGGGGCCGGGGTGAGTTCCCCACTGGCCACCCGCTGCCCGAGGGTGTCCAGCGCCGCGAGCATCGCGGTGAGTTCAGCCTCATCCAGGAGTCCCGCCCCGGCCAGCGCCCGCGCGTGGGCGCGGCTGCCGGCCAAATCATAGGGCGCCAGGCGCCAATCAATATGAGTCGAGCGTGAAAGTTCGGTCAGGGCATCGGCGCTGGCACCGCTAAAGCGCCCACCCCACAGGGCGAGATGTTCAGTCATTGCACCATTCTAAGCGCCGCTACTTCCCGCAGGAAGTTTCGCCACCCTCCCGCGAGAAGTTTCGCCGTTCTCCCGCAGGAAGTTTCGCCACTCTCCCGCGGCGCGTTCCGTGGCACACCCGCCCGGCGCCGGGCTACTTTTCCGCGGGAAGTGCCACGTCAAAGCCCTGCGCCCCGATGGCAGCCAGGAGTCGCCCGCGCCGCGCCACCGAACCGCTCAGGCGGGTGGGCACGTACTCGGTGAAGGGCCCGACCGGCTTTCCGTAGCGAATATCAACCCAGGGCGCAATGGCGGCGTCGTACTCCCGCAGCGATTCCACCGCCGATTCCGGTTCCTGGTAGTGGTCAGTGAATACGCGCAACTCGGCATCCATGCGGGGTTTAAGCTCCGGAATCCGCTCCTGATTGGGGTAGCCCATAATGAGGCCGATAACCGGGAACGTGAGTTCGGGCAGGTCCAGCACCTGGCAGATACGTTCGGCGTCGTTCAAAATAGAACCGAGGTATGTGGTACCCAAGCCGTGGCTTTCCGCGGCCACCACGGTGTTCTGCGCCGCGATCATGCAATCCGCAACCGCGGCGTTAAAGGCGTCGTAACTACGGGCGCCCGCGCCTTCGCCGCCCTGCTCCTGGCAGACGCGCCAGGCGCGGCGGGTATCCGCCACAAAAATCCACAATTCGGGTGCCTGGGCCACGTAAGCCTAGGTGCACACCTCCGCAATGGCCTGGCGGCGAGCCGGATCCTGGACTCGAATAATGGTGGCGTATTGCATGCCCTGCGAGGTGGCGGCGTGCAGGGCCGCGTTGACCAGGGTGGCGGTGAGTTCCTCGCCGAGGGGCCGGCCGTCGAAATCGCGGATGGTGCGGTGGTTAAGTTGCGTGCGGAGGGTCGCTGCGGCAGCGTCGCGAGCAGCATCGCCGGCGGTGCCGCTCACAACGCCGCCCGCGGGAAGCGTTTCTTCTGAAGTTTTTTGTGAAGTATCCATATGGGTATTGTCCCACGCTTGGGCCGGGGCGCAAGATGCGTCACAGCTGAGGTTCCCGGGGAATGCTGCTATGCTGGCACCCGTACCGGGACTGCTGTCTCTGCTTGCTCGCCTCCGTGCGGGCTCTTTTTGTGCATGCGCCCGGGGTGCCCGGCCTGCCGGCCCCCGCCGCTCACCTTTGTACACCACAGCATCGCAGAGTTACCGGAGCTAGTGTGCGCTCGTCTCACGGCTAGAACTATGCCGGAAACGTGCGCGTTGTTGTGAAGGATGGAATGGAAAATACGCGTTATTTCACGATTCCGGGTTCGGACCGAACGTATGACCGCAATAAGCTCCTCGTGGTGCTCATCGTTGCGCTGGTCATGTCGCTTATCCAGGTCAGCTCGGTCAATAATCTGCTTCCCATTATCGAAACGGGGCTGAATGCCGGCCGCGGCGATATCCAATGGGTGCTCTCCGGCTATTCCCTGGCCTTCGGGCTGCTGCTGGTGCCCGCCGGCCGCATGGGCGATATTTTCGGGCGCTCTTCGCTGTGGATGATCGGGATGGCGGTCTTCACGCTGGGCTCCCTGCTGTGCGGGCTGGCCAGCGACGCCCTCATCCTCAATATCGCACGAGCCCTCCAGGGCATCGGTTCGGGGATTTTCTCGCCCCAGGTCACCGGCATGATTATGCAGTATTTCGACGGGCACGCCCGCGCGAAAGCTTTCGCCTATATGGGCCTGGCCATTTCCGCTTCGGTGGCCGTGGGGCCGCTGCTCTCGGGTAGCCTCGTGCAGCTCTTCGGCCCCGTGGGCTGGCGGTGGTCCTTTATTCTCAACGTTCCGCTTGGTTTGCTTGGTTTGGGGCTGGGTATTTTCTTGCTGCCGTTCCTGAAGGAACGGCGCGCTATTGGCGACGACGCCGCCAGGATCGACGCCGCCTACCGGGCGGAAATGGAACGCCGGGGCCAACCGGTTGGCCGCCGGCGCGGGCATCGCCTCGACCTTGACCCGATGGGGATGACCCTGCTAACCCTCGCGGTGCTCTGCCTCATGCTGCCCTTTATGTCTCATTTCGCCTGGCGCTGGGCGCTGCTGGGCGCCGGGGCCCTCCTTGGCTTGGCCTGGGTGCTCTGGGAGCATTCTTATGCCAAGCGCGGGCGTATCCCCATGGTGAATTTGCGCCTCTTCCGCATTGAGTCATTCAGCTTCTGCACTTCGATTACCGCGATCCAATTCCTGGGAACCACCTCTGTTTTCGTGGTGCTGGCGATGTATCTCCAGCAGGGTATGGGATTCAATGCTTTGCAGGCCGGGCTGCTCGGCTTGCCCAATGCGATTGCTTCGGCCTATGCCTCGGTGTGGGCGGGGCGCTACGCGGTGGCCTGGGGGCGGCATGTCCAAGCCGGTGCTTTCGCGCTCGCGCTGGTCTCGCTCGCTTCCAGTATTCCGCTGGCCGCCGGGGTTGCCTACGCGGGCTGGAGTCCGTGGTGGATTTCCCTGCCTATCTGCGTTTTCGGTTTCGGGATTGGCGTGATCGGTTCGGTTAACCAGACCCAGGCAATGATTGACGTTCCGCGCGCCCACGGTGGTACCGCGGGCGGGGTCCAGCAGACCAGCCAGCGTATTACCACCGCTATTGGCAATGCCATGGTGACCGCAATCCTCTTCGCTTTCGTCAACGAGGGCACACCGCGCGGGGATGGGGCCTGGTTCACCGGTTACGCGGCTTCCATGGGAACGATCTGCGTTATCGTGGCGCTCGCCCTGACCGTCTCGATTATTTTCATGCAGCGGCCCGCCTCACCGGCGATGCTGCGCGCCCGCGAAGGGAAGTAAGCCGGACCCGCCGGCGCAGGCGCCTGTAGCGCTCTATTCGTAGCACCTGTAGGGCTCTATTCTCAGCGGGATAGCTCCGCACATCATAACGGGGCCGAGGTCGTGAATAACGACCCCGGCCCCGTTCTCTATATCGCGTATGCGCTTGATCTACGCCCTTAGTTCGGCCGCACGGGCGAAACTAGTTTAGCCGCCCTCATACGCCCTAGTTCAACCGGGCGAAACTGGTTCAGCCGCTTAGTTCAGCCGCGCCGGCGGGATAGCCACCCCGCGCCCGAAGCTTACGTCGCGGGCGGCGGCGAGCTTGGCCGGCAGCCCGGTCAGCTCGATGAAGCCCTTGGCGTGGGACTGGTCGAAGGAGTCACCGGCATCGTAGGTAGCCAGGTTGAAATCGTAGAGGGAGGCGTCCGAACGCCGCCCGGTCACGGTGGCACGCCCGCCATGCATAACCATACGAATATCTCCGGAGACATAGCGCTGGGTGTCTTCGATGTAGGCATCGAGGGAGCGCTTGAGCGGGGAGAACCACTGGCCTTCGTATACGATATCCGCCCAGCGATCCGCGACCGTGCGCTTGAAGCGGGCCTGCTCGCGATCCATGGTCACATTTTCCAGCTCTTTATGGGCGGTGAGCAGCGCCATGGCGCCCGGTGCCTCGTAAATCTCACGGGACTTGATACCCACGTAGCGGTCTTCAACCACGTCAATCCGGCCAATCCCCTGCTTTCCAGCTCGCTTATTGAGCTGTTCAATAGCTTGCAGCGGAGTCACGGCTTCGCCGTCAATCTTGACCGGAATACCACCCTCAAAAGTGATGATCACTTCATCGGGCAGCGGCGGGTAGGTCGGATCATCCGTGTAGGTATACACATCCTTGGTGGGTGCATTCCACAGGTCTTCGAGGTACCCGGTTTCAATGGCCCGGCCCCACACATTCTGATCAATGGAGAAGGGATTATGGTGGGTGGTTTCGATGGGCAAATTGTGCTTATTGGCGTAATCAATAGCGAATTCGCGGGTGAGCGCGAGATCGCGCACCGGGGATAGGCAGGCCAGATCCGGCCCCAATTGGGTAATGCCGTTTTCGAAACGGACCTGGTCATTGCCTTTCCCGGTGCATCCGTGTGCCACCGTGGTGGCCCCGAATTGCCGGGCCGCGGCCACCAGGTGCTTCACGATAACCGGGCGGGAAATAGCGGAAATAAGCGGATAGGCGTCCATGTAGAGCGCCCCGGCCTTGAGGGCCGGCATGCAGTACTCGCTGGCGAATTCATCGCGGGCATCGGCGATATAGGCTTCCACGGCCCCGCAATCGAGGGCGCGCTGGCGAATGGTCTCCAGATCCTCGCCGCCCTGGCCCACGTCCACGGCGACCGTGATGACTTCGGCTCCGGTTCGCTCCCCGATCCAGCCGATCGCCACCGAGGTATCCAGTCCGCCCGAATAGGCGAGAACTACCCGCTCCTTCGCCATTATTACTCCTTTTTCTCCCCCATCGCGAGGAGGTGTTGCCTGATCTCTACCGCGCGTTCTTCGCTGCGGGCAATAACCAGCACGGTGTCATCTCCGGCAACGCAACCGAGCACACCATCCAGGCGCGCCCGGTCAATCCCGGCGGCGAGTAGCTGCGCGGCCCCGGGCGGGGTACGCAGCACGATCTGGTTGAGAGCGCATTCGGCGCTGAGCAGTATTTCACGAGCCCACCGCGCCAGGCGCTCCCCCGTATCCATCGTCTGGTCAGCGATGCGATATGCCATCGATCCGTCCACCCGGATCTTAACGGCCCCTAAATCGTCTAAATCACGGGAGAGCGTAGCCTGGGTGACATCCACCCCGGCACGTATGAGATACTCCCGCAGTTCATTTTGGGAACCGATGAGATGAGCATCCAGAATCGAGGCGATAAGCCCTTGGCGGGCAGTGCGACTCGAAGGAATTCCGGCGGTCACAATGATCCTTTCGCATCACCGGGGCACGCGAACCGACGACCCGCGTCCCCCTTGCATTATAATCATACACGCGCATGCAAATTCTTGCATTACACGCGGCGGGTGCCGGCCCGAGTCAGGCAGACACCCGCATTAATGATGCCACGGCGCGCGCAAAGTCTCGGTAGCGTTCCATTTCCGCGCGGAACGGCGCCAGTACATTTTCGCGAACTTCTGTTTCAATAGCGGCACGTGCCCGGGTGGTCACCTGCCGTTCCAGGCGCTGCGCCCCGCGCGTGCGCGCGGCCCGCGCGATCATACTTACGACGACGCCGCATCCTGCGCCGGCCACCAAGCAGATAAGGCTCGCCCGGCGCAGCCCCAGCGGGAGGGTCACTCCCCCGGCCCCGGTGATGATTCCGGCGGCTAGTCCTAGCGCGCCCAGCACCAGTGCGGCGAAAGCAAGCCATTGGAGGGCAGTGGCCAAGCCCCACCAGCGCGGCCGGCGCCACGTCTGGCTTTCCCGCGCGATAATCCGGGCGACGCTATCGGCAAGCCGCGCGGCCTGCCGGGAATTTTCATCGCGCACCGCCCCGCGCCAGGAACGCGGGAGGAAACGGGTGGCCTGGACCGTGAATTCCGCCAGCGCTACCCGAGTTTTTTCCACCGTTCCGGAGCTGGCCACCGCATCAGAGCTGTCTGCCACGTGTGAACTGGCAACCGGATGAGACGTGGTTCCCGCTGTGGAACTCAGCACAGCATCCGCGCCGCGTCCGTTCCCACTAACGGGGCGGGCCTGCCCGCCCCATCCGCGCAGCAGCGGCCAGGCGGTGGCGCGCCGCGCTACCCTGCGGTAGTGGCCTGCCGCTTCGCGTGCTGCGGAGCTGAGCCCGCCGGCCCGAGCCAAGCCGGTCACGAGCTCATCCACCCCGGCAATATCGGTAAGGTCACGCGGATAGCCACCCTGGTCAATGAGGTCCTCCGTCAGCGCGGCTCCCGCGGTCCGCACATCCGCGGCGAGCTTTTCCGCCGCGGCGCTCTTCCCCGCCGCGATTTCTACGAGCGCCCCGCGGATCTCATCAATACCACGCCCGGTGAGCGCGGAGGCCACCACAATATCCGCGTTTACCCCTTCCGCGGCGAGGATACGCCCTAGATCGGCCACAATTGCTTGTTCATCGGCCGTGCCCAGGCGATCCACCTGGTTGATAACGATGAGCAGGGAGGAATGATATTCCCCCATCGCGGCCAGGAAATCTTCGTGCACCACGGCATCGGCATATTTTTGCGGGTCGAGCACCCAGATCACCACATCGGCCCGGGCGATAATACGCTCGGCCTGAGCTCGGTGGGTATCCGCCGTGGAGTCAATATCGGGCAGGTCCACGAGCACCAAGTTCGCGGTGGTATCGGGAGCTAGCTGGAGCAGAACTTTGCGTTCGCGTACCCCGAGCCAATCGAGCACGTCGGAAGCGTGACGGCCCGAGACCCCCAGAGGGGCGCGGGTAGCTGGCCGGGTGGCGGCCACCCCGGCCACCTCCTGCCCCACGATGGCGTTGAGCAGGGAGGATTTACCCGAGCCGGTGGCGCCGGCCAGGGCTACCACGGTGCGGTCGGTTCCTAGCAGCCCGCGCTGGCGCGCCCGGTCCAGCACATCGCGTGCCTGGCTGCGCACCGATTCGTCGAGGTAGTCACCGCCCAGGTCCAGGGCCTGCTCCAGGTTCTTTAATCCAGTGGGGAGATCCATCCGCGCCTCCCTTCCGCGCTGCGCATCGCCTCATCTAGCTCGTTTAGAGCTTCCGTGCTGATTCCCAAGCGTGCGATTTCCTCTCGGTAGGGTGCGGCGGTGGCCGCGAAGAACTCGTCGGCGCGCCCGAGGAGATCCTCGGTGGCGGTGGTGGCCATGCGGCGAACGGCGTCGTCGCCGAAAATAGCTTCCAAAACGCGTTGCGCTACCACGGCCGTTCCCCCGGCGATCGCGACTTCCCCGCCGGTGAGGCCGGCGGTGTGGGCGAAGACGACGAGCATAAGCGCCACGCCCACCGCGTTGATGCCGAGGGAGACGATGCGTGCGGTGAGCTGTTTGCCGCGTCCGCGCTCGGCGAGCATATCCATGAGGGAACGGCGCCAATCGCGCACCAGACCCCCGGCAGCGTCCCGGCGCGTCGCGGCATGAGGACGGGCCGCGGTATCCGTACTCCGGGCCGCCGTTCCACGCTCGGCATCTGCCGCCGACGTATTATTCCCGATGGTGGTATCCGCCCCGCGGGCTTCGACCGCCAGGACGATTCCAGCTCCGGCCGCGCTGCGTTCTAATTCGGTGGCAAGGCGGGTGGTGAGACTGGCATCCGCAGTGAGGAGCATCTCCGTGAGGGAATCTTCGATGGCCTCCCCCACGGCCTCGTCGCCCGCGTTCTGGCCAGCGGGGCGCCGCAGACTCAGCCGGTCGCGCCAGCGCGTCACACTCGATTGTAGGGCGCGGGCCCACTGCCCGCTGCCGAGCATCTCATGCCAGCGGCGCAGCACCTCGCCACGAAGCACGGTCCCATCCGCGATAGCGGATTCAATACTGGCGCGGGCTTCTTGCAGCGCGGTAGTAACATCCGCCTCTAAACGTTCGGCTTCCTCGACCTGTTCGCGGTAGGAGGCGCGCGCCTGCGCGCAGGTGTCAGCCAAGCTACCGAGCGCCCCGGCCAGAGTTTGGCGCGCCACCGAGGCGCGCGAACGTTCATCGCGGGCGAGCCCGGCGAGCCATTCGCGCAGCGGAGCCACATCGGCTTCCGGAATGCCCGCCGCCCCTGGGTACTCAGTGATCACAAAAAGCGGGGCGCTGCCCAGCCCGCGTTCCTCGAGCCGGCGGATGAGATCGGGGCGAATCGCGGCGGCATCCCCCACCGGCACCCGATTGAGCACCACGGCGATAACGATATTGCGCGCGGCTGCCTCATCCAGGAGGGCCCAGGGAATCGCATCCGAGTAGCGCGCGGCGGTGGTAACAAAAATCCACAGATCGGCGGCCTGAAGCAGCTGCCCGGCCAGCCTGCGGTTATCTCCCTCGACCGAGTCAATATCGGGAGAGTCCACCAGCGCCAGCCCGCGCGGGACCTGAGGCGATTCCACCAGGCGGATGTTGCCGCTCGCCTGCGCTGCCTGAGCGCTGCTAGCCGCAGCTGCGCCGTCGTTCACAATCTCACGCGAAAGTGCCGTGCCGCTCGTAGCCTCCGCTGCGCCGTCGTTCACAACAGTAGCTGCGCCGGTGCCGGAACGTTCGTGCGCAAGCGCTGCGCCGTCGCCGCTCAAACGCGCGAGCCCGGGGAAAATACGGTCGTCGGAAAACCACGCTTCCTCCCCGGGAGCGTGGGCGAGCACCGGGATTCGGGTGGTGGGCCGCAGCGCCGAGGACGGCGTGACCGGGGCACCCACCAGGGCGTTCACCAGGGCGGATTTACCCGAACCGGTCGAGCCGCCCACCACCGCCACCAGCGGCGCATCCAGGCAGCGCAGGCGCGGGAGCACGTAGTCATCGAGTTGGTGGAGTGCGTCGGTGCGGGCATCGCGCCCGTCGGCCGCGCCCGGGGTGGGCAGCGGGAAGCTCAGGTTTTCCAGCGCCTGGCGGACCCGCTCGAGAGAAGGCAAGCGACTCACGGCATAATCACCCGCGGGAAGCGATCTTCTTCCGGCGGAGTCCAGGTATCCGGGTCAGCGGGGACCTGGGTGCCCGAGCGCACGTCGCGGACCTGTTCACCTTCCGACGTCGTAAACCACACAAAAGGAATGCCGCGCTTATCGGCCGCCTTAATCTGCTTCCCGAATTTCGTGGCGTTATGTGAAACGTCCGCGGGAATACCGCGGGCACGCAAGCGCGCCGCGATGGTGGAAGCGTGGTGCCGTTCGGATTCATCGTTCACCGCCACGTATACGGCCGTGGGAACCTTGCGGCTCGCGCGCAGCAGATCCTGGTGCAGGAAGCGCGCGAGCAGGCGCGAGACCCCGATGGACAGGCCCACGCCCGGATAGCTGCGGTTTCCGGCCGTCGCCAGGTTATCGTAACGCCCACCCGAACACACCGAGCCGAGATCTTCGTGCCCTTCCACCGTCGATTCGAAAACGGAACCGGTGTAATAGTCCAGGCCGCGTGCGATGGACAGATCCGCGCTCACCGACCCGGGGATAAGAGAATTCGCTTCGGTCACGAGCGTTGCGAGTTCTTCCAAACCTTCTTCCAAGAGCGACGACGACGCACCGAGCGCGCGGACTTTGTCAACGAACGAGGCATCTTCGGTGGTGATACCCGCCAAACTCAACGCGAGTTTCGCCTGCTCCTCGCTTGCTCCCACGTGTTCGGAAAGCAGCTCGGTCACCACCTGCGGGCCGACCTTATCCAGCTTATCGAGGATGCGCAGGGTTTCCTCGGTGTTCTCCAGGCCAATGGCTTCGTAGAAGCCCTGGGCGAGTTTGCGGTTCGAGGCGCGCACCCGCACCCGCGGGATGGGGAGCTTACTCAGCGCATCCACCATAACGAGGGGCAGCTCAATATCGTGGTGGAAGGCGAGGGTATCCTGGCCGACCACATCAACATCAGCCTGGTAAAACTCCCGGAAACGCCCGTCCTGGGGGCGTTCGCCGCGCCAGACCTTTTGGATCTGGTAGCGCTTGAAGGGGAAATCGAGTTTCCCGGCGTTCTCCAGCACGTAGCGGGCCAGTGGCACGGTGAGATCGAAGTGGAGGCCAAGGCCGGAATCCTGGCCCTCCTCCCCCTGGAGACGGCGCAGCACATACACTTCTTTGGAGGTTTCGCCCTTGCGCAGGAGCTGATCCATAGGTTCGACGGCGCGAGTTTCCACCCCCGAAAAACCGTGCAGTTCAAAGGTGGAGCGCAGGGTGTCAAGAACTTTCTGCTCCACAATGCGGGCTTGCGGAAGCCATTCGGGGAAACCGGAGATCGGCGCAATTTTCATAGGTACTATTCTTTCACTTCATTGCGATATAGGCGCGCAGGTACGGCGAGGCTTTGAGTTCACGCGCCAGGGTGGAGGGTTTGCCGTGACCGGGGAAGAAAATCGTGGAGCCGTCCACCTCGGCAACAATGGTGCGCAAGGAGGCGCGCATCTGCGCATCGTTCCCGCCCGCGAGGTCGGTGCGGCCCACTCCGTCGCGGAAAAGCACGTCTCCGGTGATCATGAAATTCTCCCCGAAGCCCCAGTCGGGAAGCTGCGGAGTTTCCGGATCCGCTTCGAAACGCCCCGAGAAGAGGAAAACGGTTGAGCCTTCGGTATGCCCGGGGGTGGCGATGGCACGCAGGTGCACGCCGGGAACCAGCTCCGTACCTTCCCCGTAGATCGCCTCCGGAAGAGGCACGATCTTCTCCGGTTTCACCCAGGCGCGCCCCCCGGTGGCCGCCAGGACGAGCGGCGCGTAAAAAGCGTTGGCAATGGGATTATCCAGCCGGTAGGCATCACCTTCGGCGATATAGCACGGTACGCTCGAGCCGGCTACCACCCCGGCATCCCATACGTGGTCACCGTGCCCGTGGGTTGCCAGCACCGCGCCCAGGCGCAGGTTACGGGCAGCCAGGGTGCGCTCCACCCAGGGCGCGCTTCCCGCTCCCGCATCAATAACCAGGGCGACCCGGTGAGTAGGGTCGGCCATAATATAGCAATTCGCCTCCAGGGCAGTATCGGAATACCGCAAGAAAATCATGCATTAACCGTATCCTTTCTCCCGATTTTTTCCTACTGACACCCGGAATCCCTTTTACCGTGGCACAATTGTGGTATACCGTAAGAATTAAAATTGTCCCGCGGCGTGTACCGCACGCCTCTTTCTCCACAAGGAGTAACAATGTCCACAGCTCATCCCGCTCAGCCCGCTCCCGCGCCGCTGGATCCGGCCGCCGTCGCCAAAGCCCGTCCGTTCGGGCGCGTGGACGACGAAGGGAAGGTGTGGCTCAAGGATGGGGATACCGAACGGGTCGTTGGCCATTACGCGGCTTCCGGCACCGAAGATGATGCCCTGGAATTCTATATCCGCCGCTATATTGACCTGGATACCCAGGTGAGCCTGGCAGAAACGCGCGCCCACCACGTATCTCCCGAAGAAAGCCGCAAGTCGATCGCATCCTTGCGTAAGGAACTGGCTGAACCAGCCGCCGTGGGTGATATCGCGGCGCTGCGCACCCGCCTCGATAAGCTCGAAGAAGTCGTGGCGGTGCGGGCCAAGGAATACGCTGCCCAGCGCGCCGCCGCCAAGGAAGCTGCCCTCCAGGAGCGTACCCAGATTGTTGAACGCGCTGAGGAAATCGCCAATGCGAATCCGCATACAATCCACTGGCAGAATACCCGCGCTGAGCTCAATGATCTTTTTGAGAACTGGAAGCGGGCCCAGCGCCAGGGTGCCCGTATTGATCGCCCCACCGAAGAAGCATTGTGGCGGCGTTTCGCTACTGCCCGCTCCACCTTTGATCGGGCCCGGCGCAACCACTACAAGGAATTGGATGTA
Organism: Actinotignum timonense; assembly: GCF_002860685.3. Lineage (GTDB taxonomy): Bacteria > Actinomycetota > Actinomycetes > Actinomycetales > Actinomycetaceae > Actinotignum > Actinotignum timonense. Next base: position 1,780,963 of record NZ_CP136960.1, read on the forward strand.
CGCCGCAGCCAGGTGAAGGCCACTAAGGAAAAACTCATCGCGGAAGCTGCCGCGCTTTCCTCCTCCACCGATTGGCGGGAAACCGGGGATCGCTACCGCGAACTCATGGATGAGTGGAAGCGGGCCGGGCGGGCCGGGCGCCGCGATGACGATAAGCTCTGGGAGCGTTTCATGGCTGCCCGCCAGCCCTTCTACGATGCCCGGGACGCGCATTTCAGCCAGGTGGATAGCCAGTACGCGGAAAACCTGGCCGCCAAGCTCGAATTGGTGGCGGAAGCTGAGGCTCTCCTTCCCATTACCAATGTGGATGAAGCCCGCGAAAAGCTCCGTGAGATCGGGGAACGCTGGGATGAGATCGGCTTCGTGGCCCGCGGTGATATTGCCCGGACCGAGGGCCGCATGCGGGAAATTGAGGAGAAGGTCCGCGCGGCGGAAAACGACCGCTGGAACCGTACCGATCCGGAAAAGCAGCAGCGTTCTTCCGGGATGGCCGCCCAGCTCGAAGCGCTTATTGCCGAACTCGATGAGGAAATCGCCCAGGCCCAGCAGGCCGGCGATGAAAAGAAGCTCACCGAGCTGAACGAAGCACGGGCCGCCCGCGTGGCCTGGCTTGAGCAGGTCAATAAGGATCTGTAACTTTTCCTACCTGTGGATAAACGCAAGCCGCTCTCCCCGCCTGGGGAAAGCGGCTTGCGCTATTTTCTTCGCCATCGCACACTCTCGGTATGTATGTGGATGCGGTGCAGCGCCTGGATATCAATGCTGGTTTGCTGGTGGAGTATGCGCCCGGGCTGGTGTGCGCGGCTGATTGCGCCGCCTATCGGGCGCTGCGAGCCTCTCTTCTTGCCCCGCTGGTGGGGAGCGGCGCGATTGCCATTACCCTGAGCGCATTATGGGTTCATACCGGGTATTGGCCGGCGGACCGGCTGGTGCGGGTCTGTAGCGTGCGGGTGAAGTCCCGGGCTCGCCGCAAGCCGCCGCCCGAGGAACGCCAATCGATAGCCGGCTTGTGCTTGACTACCCTGCCGCGCACGATCACGGATATTTTCCACCAGGAAGAACTTCACCTCGCGATTACCTGCGCCTTGGAAGTGGCGCGGCGTCGCCTTCTCAAAGCTGATGAGTGGGACGCGGTAGCACGGAGCCTCGCCGGGAGGCAACATGCCCCCGCCCGCAGTGCCCTGCGCGCCATTGCCCTGCGCTAGGTGCGCGGGGGCTCCACCCGGCGCTGGTTGGCGGGCTTCGAGTTGGTCACCCGGTAGGCGTCGTACACGCCTTCGATTTTGCGCAGATCCGCGAGCACCCGGGCCAGGTGGTGGGGATCGGCCATCTCGAAAGTGAAGGTATTACGCACCATGCGTTCCTTCGTGGTCATCATATTGCCGGCCAGCAGATTCACCCCGTTATCCAGCAGGGCCCGGGAAATATCAGAGAGCAGGCCCTGGCGATCCAAGGCATCCACCTGGACCTGGATCACGTAGACGGCTTCGGAATCATCGGCCCAATGTACCTCAAGGAAGCGTTCGGGTTGCTTTTGCAGCTGTTCCACATTGGGGCAATCGGCACGGTGAATGGATACCCCCGAGCCGCGGGTCACGAAACCGACGATGGCATCGGGAGGAACCGGGGTGCAGCAGCGGGCCAGCTTGACCATAACGTCGCCGGCTTCCATCCCCTGGACCACCACGGCGTTATCGGTACTCGCGGTGCTCCGCCGCCGCGAAATACGGTTCGGGGTCACCGCCTCCGCCAGGGTTTCTTCCACCCCGGCCTGCCCGCCCTGGGAGGTAATGAGGTTACGCACCACGGTTTCGGGAGAAATATCCCCCTCCCCGATACCGGCGTACAGATCATCCACGGAACTGCGCCCGGCTTCCCGTGCTACTTCCGCGAGGGTGTCATGGCTCATGAGGCGCTGGACGGGCTGGCTGCGCTTGCGGATCGCGCGGGCCAACTTATCCTTGCCTTCTTCCACCGCTTCATCCCGGCGGCTCTTCTTGAACCACACCCGGATCTTGGCGCGGGCGCGCGGGCTGGCCACGAAATCAAGCCAGCCGAGGGAGGGCCCGGCATCCGGGCTTTTCGCGGTAATGATCTCAACCGTATCGCCCGATTCCAGCTTGTGATCCAGGGTGACAAGGCGATCATTCACCCGCGCACCTACGGTACGGTGCCCCACTTCGGTGTGGACGGCATAGGCGAAATCAACCGGGGTGGCACCCGTGGGAAGTTCCATGACTTCCCCTGCCGGGGTGAATACATAGACCTTATTACCGGAGATCTCATAGGAGAGGGATTCGAGGAATTCCGCCGGGTCCGCGGTTTCCCGCTGCCAATCGACCAGCTGGCGCAACCAGTTAAGCTGCGTGGTTTCTTCATCGACTTTCGCGGCCCCGCCCCCGCGCTTGGTGGCATTCGGGTTTTCCTTGTAGCGCCAGTGCGCAGCCACGCCGTATTCGGCACGCCGGTGCATATCGTAGGTGCGGATCTGGATTTCCAGAGAGCGGTTATCCGGGCCGATGACGGTGGTGTGAATTGACTGGTAGAGGTTGAATTTCGGGGTGGTGATATAGTCCTTGATCCGCCCCTGAATCGGCGTGAAAATCGTATTGGCAACGCCCAGAACCGCGTAGCAATCCGGGATGGTTTCTACCAGCACCCGCACTCCCACGAGGTCGTAAATATCCTCGAAGTCCTTACCCCGCAAAATCATTTTTTGATAGATGGAGTAATAGTGCTTGGGGCGGCCGGTGATCGTGCATTTAATATGGGAGGTCTTGAGCTCCCGCTCCAAGATCGCCTTAATTTTCGCGATATACGCCTCGCGTTCCGGGGTGCGTTCCTGCACCAGGGATTCAATTTCGGCGTAGACCTCCGGATACATGGTTTTGAAGGAAAGATCCTCAAGCTCCCATTTAATGGAATTCATGCCGAGACGATGCGCGAGGGGCGCGTAAATTTCCAGGGTTTCATGAGCCTTGGAGCGTGCCTTTTCCTGCGGCATGAAACGCCACGTGCGGGCATTATGGAGCCGGTCGGCAAGTTTGATGAGGAGCACGCGGATGTCTTTAGACATCGCGATCACCATTTTGCGCACGGTTTCCGCCTGCGCGGCTTCCCCGTATTCGACCTTATCGAGCTTCGTGACCCCGTCCACGAGGAGTTCCACGGTGGAACCGAAATTCTCCCGGACCTGCTCGAGGGTGTACCCGGTATCTTCCACGGTGTCATGGAGGAGGGCTCCCACGAGGGTGTCCTCATCCATACCGAGTTCGGCGAGGATAGTTGCCACCGCGACCGGATGCGTAATATACGGCTCTCCCGAGCGCCGCTTCTGGCCGCGGTGGCATTCCTCCGCCACGTTATACGCCCGGATAATGCGTTCCTTATCCACATTTCCCAGGGCGCGCATAAGGGGTTCCAGGGCATCAGGAACCTGGCTGGCCGTGCGTCCGGTCAACCACGATAGCCGCGATAGTACCCGCGGACCTTGCGATTCCGACATGCCCTACTCCCCTCTTGACTTAATCGAAGGTTAGCACCGCTTCGACCTGTCTACCGGCCAGACGCTCCCGGCCGCCCATGCCTGCCAGCTCAATGAGCATGCACAGGCCGGCCACAATCCCGCCTGAGCTTTCTACCAGCTCACAGGCGGCATGTGCGGTTCCACCGGTGGCGAGAACGTCATCGATGATGAGAACGCGCTGTCCATCTTCAATATTAAAGGGCTGAACTTCCATCCGGGCCGAACCGTATTCCAGTTCATAATCAACCCCGATCACCGGCCCTGGCAGGCGCCCGGCTTTGCGGATGGTGACCATCCCCAAACCCATGGCGTAGGCCAGCGGAGCGGACAGAATAAATCCGCGTGATTCCAGCCCGGCGACGGCGTCGATCTTACCTTCGTAGTGGCGCGCCAGTTCATCAATAAAGAGGTGGAAAGCTTCACCGTCAGCTATGAGCGGGGTGATATCGCGAAAGATCACCCCGGGTGCCGGGAAGTTTTCACGTTCTCGGACCCGGCTGGCCGCGAGTTCCACGAGCTGCGAAGAAAAGGCACTACTCACTTCCTGCTCCTCTTCTTGCGGCGCGGCTGCGCTGCATTACCGAGATGGTGGCCCGGTTCGAGAACCGCGGATACCACGTCTTCTTCGGCAACGCCGGCCTCAACGCGTTCGGCGCGCGCGGCAGCTACTTCCGCGTTATGAGCCTTGATGCGCGGATCGGCATTCGTCAGGGTGACGGCGAGCGGCGCGGCCAGGAAGATGGAGGAGTACGCCGAGAGCAGCAGACCCACGAAGAGCACCAGCGCCAGATCGCGCAGTGTCCCCGCACCCATGAGATACACCCCGATGAAGAGGATGGACGCCACCGGCATAATCGAGGTGACGGAGGTGTTAATGGAGCGGATGAGGGTCTGATTGACGGCGTGGTTCGTGGATTCCCCGAAGGTCACGCGATGCTGGCGCAGCACGTGTTCGGTATTTTCACGGACCTTATCGAAGACCACCACGGTGTCATACAGGGAGTACCCGAGAATGGTCAGCAGGCCGATAACGGTGGACGGCGTGAATTCGAAACCGAAGAGGCAGTAAATCCCCACCGTCACCACAAGGTCATGGAAGAGCGCAACGATGGCACCCAGGGCGTTACGCCAAGACCGCATATAGGCCCACAGGGCCAGCAGCACCAGCACGATAAAGACCACGAAACCTTGGAGGGCCTTCGTGGAAATATCCTGGCCCCATACCGGGCCGATATAGGTGGAGGTGACATTCTGAACAGAGGTGCCGTAGGCTTCGGCCAATTCCGTGCGAATAGCTTCTGTTTCCGCGTTCCCCACCCCGGTACCGTCGGCATTCGCCGAGGTCTGGATACGCAGGGAGTTCTCCCCCACCTGGGCCACGCGGGCGGCTTCATCCCCGCCGTGGCGGGCCATGATATCCGAGGCGAGGCGCTGATCGGTGGTTTGCGCTTCCGAGACCGTGAATTGGGATCCCCCGGTGAACTCAATACCCATATTGAGTCCGCGGGTGAACAGCGCGATAAACGAGGCGATCACGCAGATAATCGCGATGGTGTACCAGGTCTTGCGCCGCTGCACAATTTTGAAGCTGCGCCGCCCCGAGTAGAGATCATTACCTAAGCTGTACATCGACATTAGGCGTTCTCCTTTCCCTCGCTGCTCGCGGGGAGAGCGGCCCGGCGTTCCCGGGTGCGACGCTCGGCGAGCGAGCCTTCCCCGGGAACCTTACGGCCGCGGTACGCCGGGGTATGCGCCAAATGCTTGGCGGACATACCCGATGCCGGGTGCCCCCCGCCGAAGAACTTGGTGCGCACCAGCAGCGTCATAAGCGGATAGGTAAACATAAAGACGACGACGAGGTCGAGGATAGTAGTAAGCCCCAAAGTGAAGGCGAAACCACGCACCGAGCCCACCGCGATGAAGTAGAGCACCCCGGCCGCGATGAGGTTAACGGAGTCGGAGGCGATAATCGTGCGGGTTGCGCGCTTCCAACCGCGTTGCACCGCGGTGCGGACGGCGTGTCCGTCACGAATCTCATCGCGGATACGTTCGAAGAACACGATGAAGGAGTCGACCGTAATACCGATAGAAATAACCAGGCCGACGACGCCGGCCATCGACAATCGGTAACCCATCACCCAGGAGAGCAAACAAATAACCCCGTAGGATAGACCCGTGGCAAGCACCACCGAACCCACCGCCACGATGGCGAGGGCGTGGTACTGCCAGACGAGGTAAAGAACAATAAGCACAAGACCGATCAGCCCGGCCACGAGGCCCGCGCGCAGCGATTCGGAACCGAGGGTAGCCGAAATTTGCTGTTCGGATTGCACCTCGAATTCCAGGGGTAGCGAACCGAATTGCAACTGGTTGGCCAGCACGCGCGACGTCGTCGCATTAATACCGGAACCGTTAATAACGGCCTGTCCACCCGAAATCTGGGTTTGCGGGACCGCGGAGGAAATAACGCGACCGTCCAACACGATAGCGAATTGGTTTTGGGGACTTTGCAAGCCCACCAGCCGCCCGGTCACTTCGGAGAACTTCTGGGCGCCCTCGTTATCGAATTCCAGCTGCACGATCCACTGGCCCTGCTGCTGATCGAAACCGGAGGTGGCGCGCGTCAGGTTCGTTCCGGCGATTTCGGCCGGGCCGAGCACGTACTTATAAGGCGTCACTTCACCGGTCTTGGAATCTTCGCTTTGCCCGCAAGCCACCAGCGCGGTATCCGGGTTTTCTTCCGGAGCAGTGGCGGGGTTTTCCGCGGTGCAATCCAAAGTCAGCGCATCGTAGGTGACCCGCTCGGTTTTAGCCCAGGCCGGATCCGAGGCGCTGGTGGGCTCGCTAGGCGGAGTGGTGGAGAGCTTGCCGTCCCCGTCCGCGTCGGCGGCCTTCATGGCGGCTTCTTCCAGCGCGGTACCGGTGAGAGGCGCGGCATTCTCGCCCTCGCCCTTCATGGTTCCCGGGTTCGCCATGGCGAGCACCGGGCGCATCCGCAACACCGCGGAATTACGCACGAGGTCGAGGGTTTCCTGGCTGGGGTGCCCGGGCAGACCCACCACAATATTGGATCCACCCTGGGAGGTGATCTCCGCTTCTGCCACACCCGAGGCGTCCACGCGCTGGCGGATAATTTCAATCGCCTGATTGACATCTTCCGAGGTGATCTCGGAATTATCCGTGGTCTTCGGGGTGAGAATAAGCTCCGTGCCGCCTTCCAGGTCGAGGGCGAAATTCGGGGTCCACCGGGATTCCGATCCGGATCCCGTTACCGAGCCCACGCCCAGGGAGACGAAGAGCGCGATCGCCAAGATCGCAAGGGTAATGATCCGGCGCCAGGATAACCGGACGCCGGAATTTTTAGATTGAGACATAGTGTTTACTTCCAGGCCGAGCCCGACTCATCTTTCTTTTCACCAAAAGCCGAGTCCGTGCTCCGAGGAGTCACGTGACCGGTCACTTCCGGGGTGGCCGCGCCAGTGGGAGCACCGGTTCCCGCGGCATTATCCGCAACCGCCCCGGCCCCGGATTCTTCCGAAGCGCTCAGGCGGGCAGCTTCCGCGACATCTTCCGCCGCCGCTTCTTCTTCACTGACCGGCGCGAAGGGAATAGAGGCTTGCTCCCGAATGGCCAGGCGCGACCACACAGTTTCATCCCCGGAGGGACTTTCGAGCGTCACCGCATCCCCGTCAATCGCAACAATGCGCCCGTAAAAACCAGCGGTGGTCATGACATCCGTGCCCACCACCAGAATGCTATTGCGGTGTTCTTCAGCACGTGCCCGGGCCTTCTTATTGGACTGGGACATGAACAGCACCATCCCTACCAGAATGATGCCCATGATGGCGAATTCCACGCGAAAGCTCCTTGGAAAAGACAATAATTACCGTGCCAGTTTACCGTGCATAGCTGAAAACACCGGCGGCCGTGACGAAACTAATCTGTAGGCGGAGTTAAACCGAGGTGGCTCCAGGCCCGCGGGGCCGCCATCCGCCCGCGCGGGGTACGCACCAGATAGCCTTCGCGCACCAAATAGGGCTCCACCACTGTCTCTACCGTTTCGGGTTCTTCCCCAACAGATACCGCGAGGGTGGTCAGGCCCACCGGCCCGCCCCCGAAACGGGTGCAGATCGCTTCGAGCACCGCCCGATCGAGGCGGTCCAGCCCGGCCGGATCCACCTGGAAAAGATCGAGGGCAGCCCGCGCGGCCCGCAGGTCCAAATCCCCGGTACCGCGCACCTGCGCCCAGTCCTGGACGCGCCGCAGCAGCCGGTTGGCGATACGCGGGGTGCCGCGCGAACGCCCGGCAATTTCCTGGGCCGCATCCTCGGTAATGGTATGGCCGAGCTTGACGGCATTACGCCGCACAATACGGGCCAGATCGCGCTGTTCGTAATATTCCAGGTGCGCCGTAAAGCCGAAGCGATCACGTAAGGGAGCGGGCAGTAAGCCGGCGCGCGTCGTCGCCCCTACTACCGTGAAGAACGGCAGCGGCAGCGGAATCGAGGTGGCTCCCGGGCCCTTCCCCACCATCACGTCTACCCGAAAATCTTCCATGGCCAGGTAGAGCATTTCTTCGGCATTGCGGGCCAGGCGGTGGATTTCGTCGATGAAGAGGACGTCGTTTTCCTGCACGGAGGAAAGAATCGCGGCCAGGTCGCCCGAATGTTGGATCGCCGGGCCGGAGGTCAGGCGCAGCGCCCCGCCCACCTCGGCGGCAATAATCATGGCGAGGGTGGTTTTCCCCAGGCCCGGCGGCCCGGAAAGGAGCACGTGATCGGGGGTGCGCCCGCGTTGCACCGCGGCCTGAAGCACGAGGGAGAGCTGGTCGCGCACGGTATCCTGGCCCACGAATTCGGAGAGCTGGCGCGGGCGCAGGGCCGCTTCCGCGGCGCGTTCCGTTTCGCTGGCTTCCGGGGATACCAGGCCGGCATCGAAGGACATTTCTTCGCTCATCGGCGGGCCCCTAGTACTTGCAGACTGGCGCGCAGGAGCTGGGCCACGGTGCCCTGCGGTATTTGCGTGCGCGCTTCTTCATAAGCGGCGACGGCGTCGCTTTCCTTCCACCCCAGCCCTACCAGACCGGCAACTACGGCACTCGGATCCGCCTCGGGGCTGGCTGCTTCACCGGCGGCCACCGGAGCCGGGCCGAGCTTATTACCCAGCTCTAAAATAATACGCTGGGCGCTTTTCTTGCCGATACCGGGGACCCGGGTGAGGGCCGCCTCGTCCTTGGATTGCACGGCGGCACGCAGGGCGTTCGGGGTGTGGACGGAGAGGAGCGTGAGCGCAACTTTGGCGCCGATTCCGGAAACCGTCTGCATGATTTCGTAAACATCGCGCTCATCGGCTTCGCTAAAACCGTAGAGGGAGGGCAGGTCATCGCGGCTAGCGACCAGCGAGGTGTAGAGAAAAGCTTCCGCGCCTTCCCGCAGGCGCGAGAGGGTATCCGGCGTCGCAAAAACTTTGACGCCCCACCCGCCGACCTCCACCACCGCGAATGTGGTGGTAATACGGCTCACAGTTCCGCGAATACTTGCAATCACTCCGGGCTCCCTTCCTCATGACTCTAACCGCTAGCGGAGCGGTGCGGGGAAACCGCACCGGCGCGCCGGCTCATGCGTTCGGCTCCCGCCCACATGCGCTGCGCCGGCGTTAAATCAGCTCCTTCGGCACGCGGGAGGGTGCCGGCCCCGCCGTGCTGGCCGTTATCCACCGTGGCGTCCAGGGCGTGGGCGCCCCCGCGCCAGGCGTGGGTAATCGCGATGGCCAGGGCATCCGCGGCATCCTTAGGGCGCGGCAATTCCGCCAGACCCAAAATCCGCTGCACCATATTTTGCACCTGGAGTTTCCCGGCGCGCCCCGAGCCCGTCACCGCCGCCTTCACTTCGGAGGGCGAATGCAGGCCGAGGGGCAGCTGGGCGCGGGCGGCGGCCAGCATCGCGATACCGGCCACCTGCGCGGTGGAAGTTACCGAACGCACATTTTCCTGCGCGAAAACGCGTTCCACCGCCACGACTTCGGGGGAAAACTCCGCGATCACCGCGTCAATTTCATCCGCGATGAGGAGGAGACGCCGATGCGGGGCCAGGTCCACCGGGGAACGCGCCACCCGCATATCCACCAGGCGCACCCGCCGCGTCACATCGGCGTCAATGGTTCCCAACCCGCAGCGCGTGAGTCCCGGGTCAATCCCCAGAATGCGCACTACTCACCCTCGAGCTCGGCGAGGATGTCGTCGGCGATATCCGCGTTGGTGTAGACCTCTTGAATATCGTCCACATCGTCAAGGGCATCGGTGAGCTTAAGGAGCTTTTCCGCACCGCTCCGGTCGAGGGGAACATTGGTGGAGGGCACAAAGCGCGATTCGGCGGAATTGTAGTCAATTCCAGCTTCCTGGAGCGCGGTGCGCACGGCTACCACATCGCTGGCCGCGCAGTAGATGGTGAAGGTATCGCCGTCGTCCTCAATTTCTTCGGCGCCGGCGTCAAGAACGGCCATGAGGACGTCGTCCTCGGTGTTCTCCCCCTTGACCGCTTCCACCACGCCGCGGCGGTTGAAGAGGTAGGAAACCGAACCGGGATCCGCCAGCGTTCCGCCATTGCGGGTGAGGGCGGTGCGCACATCCGAGGCGGCGCGGTTGCGGTTATCAGTCAGGCATTCGATGAGGATAGCCACTCCGCCCGGGCCGTAGCCTTCGTACGTAATGGCTTCGTACTGGATGGAATCATCGGTTTCACCCGAACCACGCTTAACGGCGCGATCGATATTATCGGCCGGCACCGAGTTCTGCTTGGCCTTGCGGATCGCGTCAAAGAGCGTGGGGTTACCCGCGGGATCGCCACCACCGGTTGCCGCCGCCACTTCGATGTTCTTGACCAGACGCGCGAAGAGCTTGCCGCGCTTGGCGTCATTAGCGGCTTTCTTATGCTTGGTGGTTGCCCACTTGGAGTGTCCTGACACGTGTCCTCCCGAGTAGATAAAAACTTCCGGAGCCATTGTACGCGGTTCGCGGCCCGGGAACTATTACCCGGGCCGCAGCGCGCCTTAGTTTTCCTGAGGGGAGATTTTCCTGAAGGTCAGTTTTCCCGCGCTTCGGTTTCCCGCACTTCAGTTTTCTTGAGCTTGAGTTTTCCCGCGCTTCAGTTTTCCCATATCTCGCGGCAGATGCCGTCCCAGCCGTTATGCACCTGGGCCGCGAGCTCCGCGAGGCCCGCCGGGTAGACCCGCTCGCTCGGAGAGCCGATAAGTTGCGTGCCGGCGCGCCAGTGGATGGCGTCGAGGAGTTCTTCTTCCGCCGCGGTCCAGGCCCGCCCGCGTCCGGTCACCGCCGCGCGGGCGCGCTTCGCGTCGAGGCGCACCGCGAAAAATACTTCGTCCTGGTTGAGGGTGGCACGCGCGAAACGAAAAGTTGCGCGCCGGCGCAGGACCGGCCCGATGAGTTCCGTTTCAGTTACGACGACGCCGGTCTCCTCCCGAAATTCTCGTACCGCTGCCGCCCGGGGGCTTTCCGTATCTTCCAATCCCCCGCCGGGCGTGAACCACCAGCGGTGGGTGGGGTCATCCCGGTCGTGGCCGCGGATGAGGAGGACACAGCCGGCCTCATCCAGGGCGATAATGCGCGCGGCGCGCCGCGGGGTAGTGGTCATCGGGTGCTCTTATTCATCATCAATATCGATGGTTTGCGGGACCGGGGCGTGCCCGGCAATGGGGAAAATGGAGAGGACCCGGGAATTTCGTACCCGGCGAGCCTGGTCCACATGCGAATTATGGAAGGAACGCGTCATGCGCACATCGAGGCGGGCGCGCTCCAAGCGCCGGTAAAATTCGCGGGCCGCCGCATCCGTCATATCATTCGGGTCCAGCTCATCCACGGTGAGGCGCAAGGCGCGGGAAAGCTCGGATTCCACCGCGCGCCGCTCCCGGGCAGCCACTGCCGGATCGGGCAGATCTGCGCGCATATCACCGGGCAGGGCCTCCAATCCGTCCGCCACCACCGGAAGCATGGAGGCGGACAGCACCCGCTGGGCGCTATCGGTGAGGATAAGAGCCCCGGCCATATCCAGCTCCCCGGACATCGCCATATCGTAGGCGGTGCGGGCACGGGCGGCGAGGGCCTGTTCTACCGCCCGGCGGGATTTCAGCAGAGTGGTGTGGAGGCGGTCGAGGCGGCGGGCCGCCAGGGCCGCGCTGAACCCGAGCAGAAGGAGCACCACACCGGCGAGGAGGGCAAGGGACCACCAAAGATTCACTGCTCTACCTCCATCTGGGCGGTACGCACCGCGGTTTCGTACACGGCAAAGACTTGGGAGGCCACCGTGGACCAGTCGTAACGTTGGGCTTCGGCCTGGCCGGCCTGGGCCACCCGGGCCCGGCGCTGCGGATCACGCAAGGCCGCCAGCGCAACCCGAGCCAGATCCTCCGGGTCTTCGTTAGCGAAGTGGTCCCCGAAAGTTCCCCCGCCCAGCACCGCGCGGAAAGCGGGAATATCCGAGGCGAGCACGAAACCACCCGCACTCATCGCTTCGATAAGAATAATTCCGAAGGATTCACCCCCGGTATTGGGTGCCACGTAGAGGTCCACGCTGGCGAGCATCGCCGCTTTATCGGCATCGCTGACCGGCCCGAGGAAGATAACCTGAGCGGCCGCTTCCCCGAAGAGTTCCCGGGCTGCTTCCTCATCGCCTTTTCCGGCCACGAAGAAGCGCGCTTGCGGATAGTCGCGCAGGATGAGCGGGGCGGCGGCGGCCAGCACGGGCAAGCCCTTGCGCGGTTCGTCCAGGCGGCCGAGGAATCCGAAAGTGGGCGAATCGGGCGTGCCGGTGAAGCGGGCATCGCGCGGCACTTCGAAATCAGCGGTGTACACGCCGTTGGGAATAATAAAAGCGTCCCCGCCTAAATATTGCACGGTGGTGCGGCGTGCTTCTTGGGAGACCGCGATCCGCGCCTGGATTTTTTCCAGGATGGGGCGCAGCACCGGGGAGAAAAGGTCGAAGGCCCGGGAGCGATCCATGGCGGTGTGGTGGGTGGAGACCACCGGGCATTCCGCGCTCATGAGCGCGAGCATCGACACGGAGGGAACGAAGGGTTCGTGCACGTGGAGCACATCGAAATTCCCTTCGCGCAGCCAGCGCCGCACCGCGCGATTGACGCGCGGCCCGAAGGAGAGGCGCGCCACCGAACCGTTATAGGGAATCGCCACGGAGGCGCCCACCGGCACCACGTAATCGGGCAGCGCCTCGTTTTCTTCACTCGGGGCGATCACCGAAACACTGTGCCCGCGGGCGATGAGTTCCTCGGCTAGATCCCGGATATGGAATCCCACTCCCCCGGGCACGTCCCACGAATAGGGGCAGGCAATCCCGATGTTCACGGCGTTCCTTCCTTCGCGTCGTACTCTGCTTGCCGGCGCGCGAGCTCCCGGGCGGCTTTTTCGCGATTGGTGCGGTAGCGCTCGCGGTCCAAATCTGCAACGAAAACGGGCTGGAGCATATGCCAATCCTCGGGGTGTTCGGCAAGCACCTCTTCGAAAGCCGTGATCCATTCCTGGGTGATGCGCGCGATGTCCGCGTGGCGCTCGCGCGGGGAGGCCGCGGCATCCACGCGGGCGCGAATAGGTGCGCCGCTGCGCAGCACCATGCGCCACCGGGTGGGTACGGCCCGGGTACGTTCCTTTTTCACGTAGTAGGAAAAAATAGGAACGACGGCGCAGCCGGTATCTATGGCAAGAATGGCCGGTCCGGCGGCGGCGAGCATTTTCTCCCCGAAGAATTCCACTTCCACCCCGGATGCGGTGAGATCGCGATCCGCGAGAACCGGGGCCAGGATGGGACCCTGCCGGGTGTCCTCCGCGAGGCGATGAATAGCCCCGCCACCTTTGACCACGGGATAGATAACCATCCCAATATTTTCACGCAGTCGCACGAAGCGCTCGAATACCTCGGCCGGTTCGAGCTTTTCGACCAGGGTGTGCACGGGGGCGAGGAAATAGCGCGACCAGGCCCCGGCCATATCCCAATTGCCCATGTGCATGAGTGCCCCGATGAGGGCATGGCCGCGGGCGAATTCCGCGCGGGCAGAATCCAGGCCGTCCTCGATAACCCGCGCCGCGAAATCATCAGCTTCCCAGGTTCCCAGGCGCAGGGCTTCGTAATAGTAGCGCATATAGGAACGCATGGCCGCACGGCTCAGCCGGCGGGCAGCGCGCCCGCGCGCATCTGGCCGTACCCGTGCCAGGTTGCGGCGTAGCTGCTGGGTTCCGCGCAGCGGCAGGGTTCCGGCGACCGTCCCGACCGCGGCGAAGAGGCCGCGGCCCACCGGTTCGGGGAGCCGGGCCACCGCCCCGGTGGCGCGGAAAAGAAGATTGCCGAGATTCACTGGCCGCTCCCCTGGCCGGCCCGCTCCCCGGCGCTCTGTTTATCGCCACTCTGCTCAGCGCGGGACTGCCGGTAGACGGTCACCATGCGCTGGGCTACCGTGATCCACCCGGCTACCGCGAGGTAGGCCAGGGCCACCAGCAGTACCCAGGCGCTCGCCCCGTAGCCGGTGATCAGCGCCCCGAGGAGCACAATAACCAGCCGATCAGCGCGTTCGCTGATCCCCACATTCGCGGTGAATCCCACCGCTTCGGCGCGGGCGCGCGCGTAGGAGGTGCACAGCGCGGCCGGCAGGGCCGCCAGGCAGGCCAGGGCCAACCACTCGGTCAGTCCCGCGCCAGCCCCAATATTCCAGCGTACGATCCACAGCAGAATCCCGCAGAATATCGCAGAATCAGCCAGGCGGTCCAGAGTGGAATCCAGGAAGGCACCCCAGCGGGACGCGGTTCCGGTGAGCCTCGCGATTTGGCCGTCAAGGCTGTCGAAAATCACGGTGATACCGATAATCCAGGAGGCCCACACGGGGTGCCCGAGGGGATAGAGGATGAGCGCGCAGGCCACCACCGCCACGGTTCCGGTGATTGTTACCGCATCGGCGCTGATCCCCGCGCGCACGCACAGGCGCGCGATGGGACCGAAAATTGCCTGGGCCAGGGGCCGCCCGCTCCGAGAGAGCATTAGAACTTCTCCGCTTCCGGCTCGTTAGCGCGCCGTCGTACCACATCCACGATATGCGCGATCGCTTCGTCAATAGCGACCCCGTTATGCTGTTCGCCGTCGCGGAAACGGAAGGACACGGCGCCGGCATCGACGTCGTCCCCACCGGCAATGAGGGTGAAGGGAATCTTCTCCTTCGCGGCGTTACGAATCTTCTTACCGAAGCGATCATCGGAAGTATCCACCTCGGCGCGAATATGCTGCTCACGCAGGCGCCGGGCAATATCTTCGCAGTACTCGTTGAAGGTTTCAGCCACCGGCACCAGGCGCACCTGCACGGGGGCGAGCCAGGCGGGGAACGCCCCGGCGTAGTGCTCGACCAGCACGCCCAGGAAGCGTTCGATGGAACCGAAGAGGGCCCGGTGGATCATAACCGGGCGCTGGCGCGAGCCGTCCGGCGCGGTGTATTCCAGCCCGAAACGCTCGGGGAGGTTGAAATCAAGCTGGATGGTGGACATCTGCCAGGTGCGGCCGATGGCATCGCGCGCCTGCACCGAGATCTTGGGGCCGTAGAAGGCCGCCCCTTCCGGATCGGGCACCAGCTCCAGGCCGGAGGAGAGCGCCACTTCTTCCAGGGTGCGGGTGGCTTCCTCCCAGAGGTCATCATCCCCGATGAACTTCTTCGGGTCCTTCGTGGACAGCTCGAGGTAGAAATCGTTGAGACCGTAGTCCTTGAGGAGGGACAGCACGAAAGTGAGCAGGGAGGAAAGTTCCTCGCGCATCTGCTCGCGGGTGGTGTAAATATGAGCATCATCCTGGGTGAAGCCGCGGGCGCGGGTAAGGCCGTGGATAACACCGGACTTTTCGTAACGGTAGACCGTCCCGAATTCGAAGAGCCGCAACGGCAGATCGCGGTAGGAGCGCCCACGCGCCTTATAAATAAGGGAGTGCATGGGGCAGTTCATCGGCTTGAGGTAGTAATCCTGATCCTCATCCACCCGCATGGCCGGGAACATGCCGTCCTTGTACCAGGATAGATGCCCGGAGGTTTGGAAGAGCTGCCCCTTGGTGATATGCGGGGTATTGACAAAGTCGTAGCCGGCTTCAATATGACGCTGGCGGGAATAGTTTTCCATTTCCATGCGGATAATGCCGCCCTTGGGATGGAAGACCGGAAGCCCGGAACCAATTTCATCGGGGAAGGAGAACAGGTCCAGTTCGGTGCCCAAGCGGCGGTGGTCCCGGCGCTGCGCTTCGGCAATGCGGGTCTGGTAGGCATCCAGTTCTTCCTTACTCGGCCAGGCGGTGCCGTAAATGCGCTGGAGGTGATCATTATTCTGATCGCCCTTCCAGTAGGCGGCCGAGGCCCGGGTGAGCGCGAAACCATTGCCGATGAACTTGGTGGAGGGCAGGTGGGGCCCGCGGCACAGATCGGTCCACACCACATCGCCGTGACGGTTGACGTTGTCGTACATGGTGAGGCCGCCGTGGCCCACTTCCACGCTGGCACCGTCCGCATCGTGGCCCTTGGTGGTGATGAGCTCAAGCTTGTAGGGCTGGGAGGCTTCTTCCTGGCGCGCTTCTTCTTCGGTGACTTCGCGGCGCACGAAACGCTGATTTTCCTTGACGATGCGCTTCATGCGCTTTTCGAGCTCTTTCAGCATCTCCGGAGTAACCGGGTCAATATTGCCGAAATCGTAGTAGAAGCCGTCCTCAATGAAGGGGCCGATGCCCAGATTCGCATCGGGGTAGATCTGCTGGACTGCCTGGGCCAGCACGTGGGTGGCGGAATGGCGGAGAATATTGAGCCCGTCCGGGGAGTCGATGCGTACGGTTTCCACCTCGGCGCCGTCCAGCGTGGTCAAATCCGTGGCCAAATCCTTGAGTTCCCCGTTAACTTTCAGGGCGACAATCGCGCGATCCGCGGCGAAGTAGGCGGTTCCCGGGCACGGTTCGTCAAGGGTGACGAGGGTGCCGTCCACGGATAGACGTGCGGGCATAGTTTTCTCCTTAGTTCTATTTTTCACGGCATCCAGACCGGGGATGCCCGCCCACCAGGATACCTGTTTCGCTCCGGGCCCGCCCGCGCGGCTCTACCGCGAACACGGCGAAGGGGACGCACCTCACGCCTGGTGAGATGGTCCCCTTCGCTATGAGTCACGGCTGCGGCGCACACCCGTCAGCGCGAGCGATTTAGTTTTCGACCGCGGCGGCCTTCATGAACCAGCCCTGCAGCTCCAGGTTGCGAGCGACCCCGATGAGCAGGTCACCGCTGAGCGGATCGGCTTCGTCCACCTTGGACAGGTCATTCTGGATACGCCGGGAAGCCCCGTAGAGCTTCTCCGCCATCACGGTGTAGACATCGTCCACATTGAAGGGACCGGTGCCCGCATCATCCAGACCGCTTTCCTTGGCGACCGTCACGGCCCGACCATCCGGGAAGCCCCCGATGGTGGCGATGCGCTCGGCAACCTCATCAAGGTCGGTACGGGTCACGGACACAACTTCATCAAGAGCGAGGTGGAGGGCGCGGAAACGCGCACCCTGAATATTCCAGTGGTACTGCTTAGCTTGCAGGGAGAGGTCAATAAGATCGGTCAGCGTGCGCTGAAGAGCATCGATAACAACTTTTTCGGCCATTGATCCATCCTTTCGTTTACGCCTATAGGTCTACCCGCTTGATTGCGGAAAATATAGTCAGGAAGACCTAACGCGGGGCTGCGCACCGTTCTTTTTTCACCCGCTTTTTCCGCACGACGACGCCGCTTTGCCGCGTGGTTGCGCGCTTTTACGCTCATGGCATGATTGCTTCCAGCTTGAGGCGGCCACCCGGGACTTTGGTCATTTACTTCCCCATCTATTCTGTTAGCTGGCTCTGGTGCGATCATCCGCTCGACACGGACAAGTATGGACGATGTGAGCGGTGGTGCCTACAAAAAGCAAGTCCACAACAGCAGACCTCACAGGATGCAACCCCACGACATCAAAACAATTTCTTAACGTAGCTGCCGTTGCACCTTGATTCCGGGCGGGCGTGGTACGGGGTGCAATAGGTGGTGAATAAATATGGTGGGCGATACTGGGATCGAACCAGTGACCTCTTCCGTGTCAGGGAAGCGCGCTCCCGCTGCGCCAATCGCCCGAGCGGATGACGGGGCTCGAACCCGCGACCTCAACCTTGGCAAGGTTGCGCTCTACCAACTGAGCTACATCCGCACTGTTTCACAGCGAGCCACTAGTTTACCCAACCGTGAGAGCCGGGTCAAAATGGCGCTGCAAGGAAATAGTGGTGGGCGATACTGGGATCGAACCAGTGACCTCTTCCGTGTCAGGGAAGCGCGCTCCCGCTGCGCCAATCGCCCCGCGAGGTGGGTACGGGATTCGAACCCGTGTACACGGCTTTGCAGGCCGTTGCCTCGCCTCTCGGCCAACCCACCGTCCGGATACGTGAGAGGAATATGGGCACGTGTGCCGCTTTGCCTTTCTTCACATCCGAGCGGATGACGGGGCTCGAACCCGCGACCTCAACCTTGGCAAGGTTGCGCTCTACCAACTGAGCTACATCCGCGTGGCCGATCAACAATCACTAACCAAGCCGCGCTGGCCAGGTTAACCGTGGCGGGAACCGCCGCGGCGACGTCGATGACATCGAAAAACTATAGCGACATTCCGCGCACCCGGTCAAACCGGGGCAGTGAGGTGCACACCACGTTAGTTAAATTTGAGTTTCTCCGCCCACCCCCTATAAGCTTGCGTGATGCACGGGCCGTTACGGTCGCCCGGGCGATTAGCTCAGTGGTAGAGCGCTTCGTTCACACCGAAGAGGTCACTGGTTCGAACCCAGTATCGCCCACCGTCT
The DNA here is from genome assembly GCF_002860685.3 of Actinotignum timonense. Taxonomy (GTDB): domain Bacteria; phylum Actinomycetota; class Actinomycetes; order Actinomycetales; family Actinomycetaceae; genus Actinotignum; species Actinotignum timonense. Next base: position 1,799,381 of record NZ_CP136960.1, read on the forward strand.
CGCTAGATTTTCAGTAGATTCCCACTTTCGTATGAGATACTCAGGTATGAGAATTTGGCCTGGACACCCGTATCCGCTGGGCGCTACTTTCGACGGCACCGGCACGAATTTCGCGATTTACTCCTCCGTGGCTGAGAAAATCGAACTCTGCCTACTTGACGATAACAACAAAGAAACCCGCGTGGAACTGCGGGAAGTTGATGCCAATGTTTGGCATTGTTACCTCACCTCAATTCGGCCCGGGCAGCGTTACGGATACCGCGTCTACGGTCCCTACGATCCGGCCCAGGGGCTGCGCTGCGATCCTTCCAAGTTCCTCCTGGATCCCTACGCCAAAGCCATCGAAGGCAATATCACCAATGCTCAGGAAGTCTTTTCCTATGACTTCAACGATCCTTCACAACCGTGCACTTTGGATTCGCTCGGCCACGTGCCGGTTTCCGTGGTTATCAGCCCCTACTTCGATTGGGGCTATGACCGCCCGCCCAAGCATGAATATAACGAAACCATTATTTATGAGACGCACGTGAAGGGCTTCACCCAGCGCCACCCGGACGTTCCCGAAGAATTACGCGGTACCTACCAGGGCCTCACCCACCCGCCTGTTCTCGATTACTTCACCTCCCTGGGGGTGACGGCTATTGAGCTCATGCCGGTGCACCAGTTCATCAATGACACCTCGCTCCAGGATCGGGGCCTGAGCAATTACTGGGGTTATAACACCATCGGATTCTTCGCGCCCCATGATGGCTACGCCACCCGCTCGCGCGGGGAGCAAGTCGATGAGTTTAAGGCCATGGTCAAGGCCTTCCACGAAGCCGATATTGAGGTCATCCTTGACGTGGTGTACAACCACACGGCGGAGGGGAACCACATGGGCCCCACCCTATCCTTCAAGGGTATTGATAATCGCTCCTACTACCGCCTGGTCCCCGATGACCCGCGGCACTATTTCGATACCACAGGGACCGGGAACTCCTTGAATATGACCTCCCCACATACCCTCCAACTCATTATGGATTCATTGCGGTACTGGGTGACGGAAATGCACGTGGATGGTTTCCGTTTCGATTTGGCTTCCACCCTGGCTCGCGAACTCCACGCGGTGGATAAGCTTTCTTCCTTCTTTGACATCATCCAGCAGGATCCCATCATTTCCCAGGTCAAACTCATTGCCGAACCCTGGGATGTGGGCGAAGGCGGCTACCAGGTGGGCGGTTTCCCACCGCTGTGGACGGAATGGAACGGCAAGTACCGTGACACCGTGCGTGATTTCTGGCGCGGGGAACCGGCCGCCCTGCCGGAATTCGCCTCCCGCCTAACGGGCAGCGCGGACCTGTATGAATCCTCCGGGCGCCGCCCCTTCGCCTCCATTAATTTCGTGACCGCCCACGATGGTTTCACCATGCGCGATCTGGTTTCTTATAACGAGAAGCACAATGAAGCCAATGGCGAAAACAACGCGGATGGCGAATCGAATAACCGCTCCTGGAATTGCGGGGAAGAAGGCCCCACGGATAATCCCGAAATCCTCGATCTGCGCGAACGCCAAATCCGCAATTTCATCTCCACCCTGCTGCTCTCCCAAGGCGTTCCCATGATTTCCCACGGTGATGAAATTGGGCGCACCCAGGGCGGTAATAACAACACCTACTGCCAGGACAATGAGATCGCGTGGATGGATTGGGATCTCGATGATCGGCAGATGGATATTCTACAATTCACGCGGGCGGCTATCGCTTTCCGCAAGAATCACCCGGTGTTCCGGCGCCGGCGTTTCGTGGCCGGTTTCGATCCTGTATGCGAAGGCTGCCTCCCGGAAATCGAATGGTTCCGTCCCGATTCTAGCCAGATGGAAGATTCCGATTGGGATTCCGGGTTCGCGCGGGCCCTCATGGTATTCCTCAACGGCGCGGGTATCCGCGAACCCGATGAGCGCGGCAACCCGATTATTGATGATGATGTTCTCCTCATGTTCAATGCTGGCGACGACGAAGTTGAGTTCGCCATCCCGGGCGGCGTCTACGACCGCGAATGGACGGAGGTGGTCAATACCGCGGCGGAGGTCAATCCCCAGATCGTTTTCGCTTCCGGGGATACCACCAGCGTGATCGGGCGCTCCCTGCGCGTTTTCGTGCATGAGCCCTCCGAGGAAGATATCGACGACGCCCTGGCCGGCGCCCAAAACTCCGCAGGCCGTGCGCTAAGCTCGAAAGTATGACCGCAATCACTGACACCTCCAGTATTCCAGCTCTACGTTCCCACGTGCCCAGCGCCGGGCGGCGCCAGCCCGTGTCCACGTATCGGCTGCAACTCGGTCCCCACTTCACCTTCGCGGATGCCACCGCCCTGCTCCCCTACCTGGTGCAGCTCGGGATTACCGATGTGTACTGCTCCCCTATCCTCCAGGCCGCCCCGGGCTCCACGCACGGCTATGACGTGGTGGATCACACCCGGATTTCCGAGCCGATGGGCGGGCGGGCCGGTTTTGAGGCTTTTGCGAATGCCGCGCACGCGGCCGGCCTCGGCATCGTCGTTGATGTGGTGCCTAACCATATGGCCATGCCCACCCCACTCTACCTCAACCGCGCCATGTGGTCCCTGCTACGTGACGGCCCCGAGTCCCCCTATGCCTCCTGGTTCGATATCGACGTGGAGTCCAGCGACGATGGGATCCTCATCCCGGTGCTCGGCGAACGGGTGGGTACCGCGCTCGCCCGGGAGGCGATTAGCCTCGATCACGTCGTCGTACCGGGTTATGAGGGCGAAGGCGCAGTTCCCGTCTTGCGCTACTATGACCACGTTTACCCGGTCCGGAAAGGCACCGAATTTCTGCCGCTGGCAGAACTGCTACAACGCCAGTACTATCGGCTTGCCTATTGGCGGGTCGCCGAGGAAGAACTCAATTACCGGCGGTTCTTCGATGTGGATACCTTGGCCGGAATCCGGGTGGAGGATCCGGAGGTATTTCAGGCTTCCCACGCGCTGCTGCTTGAGCTGTTCCATGCCGGCTTCATTGATGCTTTCCGTATTGATCATCCTGATGGGCTGGCCGATCCGCGTCAGTATATGGAGCGTTTGCATGAAGCAACCGGCGGGGCGTGGATTGTGGCGGAAAAAATCCTGGAGGGCAACGAAAAGTTGCCTTCGGATTGGAAGTGCGCGGGGTGTACCGGGTATGAGGCTTCGTGGCGTATCGGGGCGCTGCTGACCGACCCGGAGGGAGTGCGTGCCCTCACCGCGAATTTCGTGCATCTATCCCATACCACCCAGCCGTATCCGGTTCTGGAGCGCGAGGCGAAAAGCCAGATTATGCATTCCTCCCTCCAGGCGGAAGTGGAGCGGATGGCGCGGCTCATGGCGGAAGTGTGCCGCGATGATCTGCGCCTGCGGGACCATTCCCAGCGCTCTTTGTACGATGCGGTCTCCGCGCTCGTCATCTGCATGGACCGGTACCGGGCCTACGTAGTTCCCGGGGAGAAAGCGCATGCCAGCGCTGAAACTGCGCTGCTTGAAGCAGCCGAACGCGCCCGGGGCCTGCTTTCCGAAGACCGGTGCGAAACCCTGGACGTTGTTGTTGATATTTTGCTCGGGCGGGAAATCGGGTCGGCAACGAAACGCCATGATGCTTCCCGAAACGAGGCGATTATCCGCTTCCAGCAGGTGTGCGGAGCGGTTATGGCCAAGGGCGTGGAGGATACCGCTTTTTATCGCTATACCGCGCTTACCTCGGCAACGGAGGTGGGATCCGATCCGCTGCGCGCATCGCTCACCCCCGATGAGCTGCATACCTGGACCCGGCAGATGATGGCGGATTGGCCCGTGATGATGACCACGCTCACCACCCATGATACGAAACGCGGGGAAGATACCCGCGCCGCTATTGCCACCCTGGCCGATTACCCCACCGAATGGTTGGAGCTCCTGGAACGGCTGCGCGAACGGCACGCCGCTTCCCGCCCGGCGGAACTCGATGGCCAGATCGAGAACCTCATGTGGCAAACAATTATGGGAACCTGGACGGATAACGGGCCTATCGAAGCTGATCGCCTCATTGACTACCTGCGCAAGGCCGCTCGCGAACAAAAATCGTGGACCACGTGGACCGAGCCGGATGAAGCACTGGAAACCGGGCTTTTTGCCTATGCACGCTCGGTTATTTCCACCCCGGAATCGGTGGCGGAGCTCACGGACTGGTGGGAACATACCCGCCCGGCACGCCGCGCGCGTATCCTCGCCGCGAAGGTTCTGGCCCTCACGCTGATCGGGGTGCCCGATACCTATCAAGGGGAGGAAATCACCCGCAATCTGCTGGTGGATCCGGATAACCGCCGCCCGGTGAATTACCCGCGGCTCGCCAGCATGCTTGAGCAGCTGGATAGCGCCGGGGCGCTCCCCGCGCAGGCGAGCGTCGATGAAGAAAAAATGTGGGTGACCTCGCGCCTTCTGCGCCTGCGCCGGGACCGCCCGGATCCTTTTGTTTCGCTGCGTTCGGGCTACGAACCGCTGGCCGCCACCACCGGAAATATTTTTGCTTTTACCCGCACCCTGGATGGGGAGCCGGATGTGATCGTGATAGTCTCGCGCCTCACGCACCGCCAGGAGGTGGCCGGGGGCTGGGGCGATGCGCATATTGTGCTCCCGCCCGGGCGGTGGCGCAGTGTGCTGGAGGAAGGAGAGCTCGAAGGGCCGCAGCTCTTTGTTCGTGATGCCTGCGCGAATCTGCCGGTGGCGGTGTACGTTCGCGCTGATACCTGCGGGTCCGACGCAGGAGGGAGCACCGATTAATGGAACCGCTGAGCGTATGGGCGCCGGGCCGTACGAGCGTTGAGGCCCTGGTAGACGGGGAGCTCCTCCCCTTCCGGCCGGTCACCGCCGCGGATATTGCGGCAGCGCGCGCGGGGCGCGACGGCGCGGCCCTGGCCAGCGGGCCGGGATGGTGGATCCTTGATACTCCCCTGCCGGCCGGCACCCGCTACCGCATCAGTCTGGATGGCGGGATGGGCCTGCCCGATCCGCGCACCCGGCGCCAGCCCGAAGGAGTCATGGGCCCTTCCGAAATTATTGATCTCGATGCCTTCGAGTTGTCGCCTTTCCCCGGGGTGGATCCGCTCGGCAAGGTCTTTTACGAAATGCATATTGGCACCTTCACTCCGGAGGGCACTTTCGATGCGGCGGCGCAAAAATTCGGGTACCTGCGCGAGCTCGGGGTGGATATCGTGGAGGTTATGCCGATTTGCCCGGTGCCCGGCACCCGTAATTGGGGCTATGACGGCGTGGATATCTATGCGGTCACCGAAAATTACGGTGGTCCGGCGGGTTTCGCGCGTTTCGTCGAGGCCGCACACCGCGCTGGCCTGGCGATATGCCTAGACGTGGTCTATAACCATTTCGGGCCCGACGGGAATTTCTTAGCTGAGTTCGGCCCCTACACCACGGATCGCTATTCTTCGGTGTGGGGCCCGGGTGTGAACGTGGACGGCCCGGATTCCGGCCCGGTGCGGCGTTATTTTATTGACAATATGCTCCAGTGGGCCCGCGATTACCACGTGGATATTTTTCGGCTTGACGCCGTCCACGCTATCCGCGACCGCTCCAGTAAACACATTCTCGCGGAATTATCCGACGCCGCCGCGGCTTTCGCCGCGGAAACCGGCCGGCATATCGCCCTCGTGGCAGAATCCGATCTCAATGATGTGAGGATGCTGCGCCCCACAAGGGCGGGAGGCTACGGTATGGATATGCAGTGGGCTGATGATATTCACCATGCCCTGCATGTCTATGTGACCGGGGAAGATTTCGCCTATTACGGGGATTTTGCGCTTCCCGGAGCCCTGGAAAAGGCCATGCGCCGTGTCTTCGTGCACGACGGTAATTTCTCTAGTTTCCGCAAGCAGAACTGGGGCGCACCGGTACCCGCTGCCCTCGATTCGCGCCGTTTCCTCGCCTACACCGAAAACCATGACCAGGTGGGTAACCGAGCCCTGGGTGACCGCCGCTCCTCTATTGTGAGTGCAGAACACACCCTTGTTGCTGATGCGCTCATGCTGCTCTCCCCCTTCACGCCTCTTCTCTTTATGGGTCAGGAGTGGAGTGCTTCCGCGCCCTTCCAATTCTTCACCGATCACACTCCGGAGCTAGGGGAACGTGTGGATGCGGGGCGGATTGCGGAATTTCGTGACTGGAATTGGGGTGAGCACGCCGGCCAGATTCCCCCACCCCAGGCGCTTTCTACGTTCACGCGCTCGCACCTGGACTGGGCGGAACTCGAGGAGCCCTCCCATGCTCGCTATCTCGAGGCGACCCGGGAGCTCCTGCGGCTACGGCGCGAGCACCCAGATTTTTCTTCCCCCAACCGGGAGGATTCGGAGATCGTGCGCCTGGGTGAGGCGGGATATTACCGGCGCGGAGCCAGCTTCGTGGTTTTCCATATAGGCGCGGCCGACCCGCTCCCCGCCGAAACAACCGCCAATAAACAAGATGAAACACAAGCGGAAACACAAGCGGAAGAAACGGCCGCCGCTGCTGCGCATCCAACCCGGATGCAGCTGCCGCCCGAGGCGGGCCATCTGCATACACTCCTCACCTGGGGCAGCGTGAGCGTGGCCGAATCCTATGTTGATTTTTCCGGGCCCGGTTTCGCGGTGCTCAGCCCCTACCGCGCCGGCCCAGGCGGCCCCGGGCAGTCCGAACCGCACCCACCGCGGAGCGTTTGGCGCGCAGCGCCAGCTTGAGACCGCGATAGTAGCGCGGGCGCAGCGGCACGTCCCAGGCACCGGCCACCTCGGTGAACTCGGCAGCGAATTTTTGTTTGTAGCCGGTCACGCCTTCTAATTGCGGGGCGCGCTCCGAATGCACCCCCATCAGGTCATAAGCTTTCCGCCCGGTTTCCCGCAGCCACGTTATGGTGTGCAGATCCATGAACATGGAGGCGTGGCGCTGGCGAGCCTCCGCACTGGTTGCCGCGTAATAGGCTTCCCCGAGGTCATCGGTAGCCAGCACGATCTGCCAGGCCAGCGCCCGCCCCTCCGCACGCGCCACGAAAAGCCGGGCGTGGTCCGGACCCAGGGATTCCAGCATGGTCACGTATTGGCTCATGGGTGCCGCCCCGAAATCATCCCGGGTGGCCGTTTCGGTGAGAATGGCGTACAGCTCCGGGAAAACCTCCCGGGCCCGCTCCGTTTCATCGCAAAATTCCAGGCCTTCTGCCTCGGCTTTGCGTGCTTGGCGGCGCCCCGACTTGGAGAAACTCGCCCGGATCTCCGCATCCGGGCGTGCGACGTCGACCATAACGGTGCGATCATAGGTGACCGTTTGCAGTAATTCGTGCAGATCCGGGGCCGGGTGCCAGGCGTGAATCCGCATGAAGGCGAGGCTGCGATCCGCGCCCCGCACCAGCCGCGCCAGCGCGGTCCGGAACTCCAGTTCTTCCGCCGCCGCGGGCCGTTCCCCGAGCCACACCGGGCCTTTTTTCGCCCACAGGTAAGTGAAACCGCGCCCTTCCATCCGGGTCAGAGAAATAAGGGCACGCGGTGCACCTGCGCTATCGCGCCACAGGAAACGCCCGAACGGTGCGTGGCCGGGCAGGGCATCCTCGTAGCGGTCCCAGGCGGGCAGCTGCTCGAGGGGCAGGCCGTGGCCGGCAGCCAGCTCCAGGTAGGTGGTGTCATCGATCCGCGACAGCGAGAGTGTAGACATGCCGCCATCCTACCTGCGCGGCGCGCCTGGCTAAAACCCGCGCGCGGGCGCATTACGGTAATGAGCGTGTCTCAGATTCATGCACCCGAGGACTTCCTCACCGCGCTCGATAGCCTGCGCGGACACGAGTTTCGTCCCGAGCTGCACATCGTGCAGATACCGCCCCCGAAACGCATTGCTCCGTGGGCTGTTGCGCTGCAGGCTGAGATTAATGATTCGACGGCGATGGAGCCGGAAAGCTATCGCGGCGGAGCCCGCTTCGTGGTACTCCACGACCCGGCCGGTCAGGAGGCCTGGCACGGAACCTTCCGGATTGTGTGCCATATGGGGGCGCCGATGGACGCGGCCATGGCTGGCGATCCGCTGCTCGGCGAAGTTGCCTGGGCGTGGCTGGCCGATACCCTGGATGCGCACGGCGCTGATTACCACCACCTGGTCGGTACCGTCACCCGCATGTATAACGAAACTTTCGGCGGGCTGGAGCTTTCCTCCTCCCTCACCGAACTGGAATTGCGGGCTTCCTGGACCCCGAGCAGCCCCGATCTTTATCACCACGTGCGGGCGTGGGCGGATTTTATCGCGCTCGCTTGCGGTTTAGCTCCGGAAGGAACGACGGCGCTGCCAGCCCGCTAGGGGCACTCCCGCTAGGAGGTGGCGCCCTGCGCGTGGCAGCCCCGCACCTGCGTATGCCCGCTAGTATTAACCGCGGCCCCTAGTCTGAGCAGTTGTGAGGTTATGACGTCTTCTTCTATTCGCTGGAGCGAGGATCCCACCCTGATTCATGTGGATACCCCGCGCGAAGGTATCCCGCCGCTCACCACCGGCTCCGCCTATCGCCCCGCGCTCACGAGGCTGCGGCGCGGGAGTGGCCCCGTGGCCGTGGATGTGGAACGCGCCATGGGTATCCGCTATTCGGCCCGGGCCTACCTGATTCAACTGCGCCGCGAAGGTTCCGGAACCCTGCTGTGTGATCCGGTGGGAAATGAAGAATATTACCCGGAGCTGGCCGGGATTCTTGACGATACCGTGTGGATTTTGCACGCCGCCGATCAGGATTTGCCCTCCCTGGGGGAACTCGGTTTGCGCCCGGGGCCCGGCAAGCTTTTCGATACCGAGGTGGCCGCGCTGCTGTTGGGCGATGAACATATCTCCTTACAGGCTCAGCTGGCGGAGAATCTGGGGTTGCTCCTGGCGAAAGAGCATTCGCAGGCGGATTGGTCCGAACGCCCGCTCGCCGATGAGCTGCGTTCCTATGCCGCCCTCGATGTGGAATTGCTCGCGCCTCTGCGCGAGGTGCAGCTTGAGCGCCTGGAGCGGGCCGGGCGCCTGGAGTGGGCGGCCCAAGAATTTGAAGAGATCCGCACTCGGCCACCCAAAGCCGCCCCCGCGGAGCCGTGGCGGCGCGCCACCCACCGCCAAGATTTCTCTTCCCGGCGTGATCTTGCCCTGGTTCGGGCCCTGTGGCAGGCGCGGGATCGTATCGCGCAAACCACCGATACCGCCCCCGACCTGGTGCTCTCCCGCGCCGATATCGCGGCCCTCGCGCGGCGCCGCCCGCGCTCCCTGGCCGATGTGCGTACCGCCCGGCCGCTGCGCAGCGGGGGCAAACAGTACTTGGCGCCGGCCCTGTGGCAGGCGGTAGCGAAGGCCTGGGCGCTGCCGAGTTCCGAACTTCCCGAACCGGCACCGGCCCGCCCCGCTCGGCGCGCTGAGCGCGGCATTCCACACCTGCTCGATCACGTGCGCGGCGCCGTTCAGGAACGCGCGGCGGAGCTGGGAATCCGCCACGATGTGCTTCTCAAACCGGCCGTGCAGCGCGAACTGGCGCGCCTCTTGCGCCACCGGGTAGCGCGCACCGCTCCCGCCATTGGCGATGCGCTAGCTGAGCTGGGAGCCCGCCCCTGGCAGGTGGAGAATACCGCCACCTGGATTGCCGCCGCGGTGCGCTAAAACTGCCTAGCGCAGCGCCGTCACCACTTCGAAATGGTGGGTATTGGGGAAAAGATCGACGGCGCGCATGGACTCCACGCTCCGCCCGGACTCCACCATGGCGGCCACATCGCGGGCCAGCGCGGCCGGATCGCAGGACACCAGGACGATCCGGCGGGCGCGGCTGGCTGCGGCGGCCCGGGCCGCCGCGATTCCCAATCCGCTCCGGGGAGGATCGGCGAGGAGAATATCGGCGTCGCTAATATTCCGTACCGAAATAGCGGCGGTGCGGGCACGTGCCCACGGGTAGCCCCGCAGGTTCGCCCGGGCGTCTTCCACCGCGGTACGCGCACCCTCAAGGCTTTCCACCCGGCCGGTTGGCCCGGTGGCGCGGGCCAGCGGCACGGTGAGCAGCCCGGCTCCCGCGTAGAGTTCGAGGATATGGTCGCCGGGTTCAACCTCAGCCGCGCGGGTCACCAGGTCGATGAGGGTGGCCGGTGCTTCGCGGTGGACCTGCCAAAAACCGGAGGCCCGTACCCGGTAGCGGTAGCTGTTCTCTCCCACCGAGACTTCTTCGCGCGCGAAGGGGGAGCATTCCGCACCGGTCGCGTCGAAGGTGCGCCCGCCGATGCTTACTGCCACCGGGCTGGCTGAGGGGGCGAGGATACGCACCCGTTGGCCCTCGCGCAGCGGGCCGATACTGCGCGCCAAACGAGTGAGGTAGCTGCCGTCCCATAGGCCCAGCTCCTCAATCTCCTGCACCGCGAGGGGCATGGAGGTAATGGGGAGACCTTCGCGGCTACCTTCGCGGAACATTCCGAAGCGCCCCGTGCTCACGGTTACGTCGATGCGGGTGCGGCTCGCCCAGCCGCCGCTGGCGCGGTCGGATTCCAGGGCGGTGACCTCGGGAATAATGCCCTGCTCCGCCAGGTGATCGCTGAGTGCCTGCCCGCCGATGCGGCGCAGCGTGGCGGCGAGCACCTGGGTTTTCCACTCGTGCTGGTAGTCGAAGATCACGTGCCCCAGGTCCGCGCCGCCCACGCCCCCGGGCCCGGCTTCTGGCCAGGGATGGGCTTGGCGGTAGGGCGAGGGCTCGCCGAGCACCTCAATCACATCCCCGCGGGCGAAACGGGCGCGTTCCTCGGTGAGCGCTACCCGCACGTGTTCCCCGGGCAACCCGAAGCGAGCCAGGATTGCTTTGCCTTCGGCGCGCCCGATGGCAATACCGCCGTGGCCGATATCCTCCAGGGTGATATCGACGGTCGAATGATGAGCTTGAGCAGCAGGGGTGGTCACAGGTCTTCTCCCGAATGGATTTGGTAGGGAACTTGCACCAGCATGAGGCGCGAGTCATAGGACAGGTCAGCGAAAAGCGCGGGCACGGAACGGCGCAGGTACACCCGATGCCACAGGGTGGTGGAGACCACCTTCGGGGCGATAACCAGCACAATATCCTGCGGGTGGGTATCGAGAAGGAAACGAATATAGTCCACCAGCGGCCCGCGCGCCCCGCTGGTGGGATTGCCCAGCACCGTCAATCCCACCGGTAATTGGGATTGGCTCCAGGCGGCGCGCAGCGCAGCGGTACGGCTTTCACTCAGGTCCACGGTGAGGGCAGTGAGGGTGGAGGGGCGCAGCGCCCGCGCGTAGGTGACCGCCCGCAGGGTCGGCAAATTGAGTTCTTGAACTAGCACCACGGCGTGGGTGCGGACCGGTAGGCGCCGCCCGGCCCCCAGGTCCAGCGGTTTGAGGTGGGCGCTCATTTTTCCGCGCCCGCGCTGAGCGATGAGCATCCCCGCCGTGGGCACCGCCACCGCCGCCAGCGAGGTCAGCGTCCAGGCCGGCTGCATGGCCACCGTGACGAGCAAAACAAGGAATCCCGCCAGCGCGAAGAAAGCGAAACCCCAGCGCGAAGCATGCGCGGCCCGGCGTTCTTCCCGCCGCTCCGAAGTTTTGAGAATCTGCCCGCCGCGCAGGGAGAGAGCCGCGCAATGGAGCGTGAAGATAAGGAAACATACAAAGACAAGGGCGACGACGCCGGCGTGCGTCGTCGATAAAAATACCCCGAGGGCGCCGGCAAGGACCGCCACTAGCAAGACCACGCCGCTGCGGGCCCGGGAAGCTTCCGGGGCGGCCAGGCGAGCGGGCAGGGCGCCGTCGAAAGCAAGTTCCCGCAATAGGCGCGGGAGGCGTTCGTACACCACGAAAACGCAGATCAAACCCAGGAAACCGAAAGCAATCGCGGTGATAATACGCCCGGTACTCCCCCAGAACGCGGTGCCCATGACGATGCTCGGCAGGCCTACCGGGACCGTGAGAATATCCAGGCGCATTTCCAGGTAGAAGGTGCCCGAGAGCACCACCGCGGCGATGCCGGCAATGGTGCTCAGGGCGCGCGGCCCTAGGAAACGTTCCCGTCCGGTGCCGATGCGCCCGCCCACCAGCAGCACCACCGCGGCCAGGAAGCACATAATAACGAAGGTATTTCCGAGCGGGTGGATGGCTTGGGAGCCGGGGAGTTCTTCGGCGCGGTTCGTGATGAGATCGGCGAGGGAGACGGTGCCGCGGGCCTCGCGCACCAGCCCGGTCACCAGGGTTGCGATAATCACCCCGCTCGCCGCCAGCACGGCGAGCAGCGCCCCCGCCAGGGGCAGGCGCCAGTGCACCAGCGCGGGCAGGGCACACACCACCACCAGCGGGATTTGGATGAGCCGCCCGTCCACCGCCAGCGGGGTGAGGGCATTGACCGCCATGCCCACCAGCCCGGCGGCCAGCACCAGCAGCAGCGCGAACGCGGCGAAGCGCGCGGCGGCGGCAACGGTGCCGAAAGCCGGGGAGATATAGCGGGAAACCACCTGGTGGGCGGCTTTTCCGGGCACCACGCGGGAGGCGGCGATGGTGGCCGCCACCACGAGCGCGAGCACCGCGGCTCCCGCCAGCGCCATCGCACCCACGAGGGTGGGGTTCGCGAAAGGCGCCCCGCGTTGAATACTGCGCGGGAGGAGTACCACCGCCAGGCACACGCAGGTGGCCGCGCCCACGTACTGGGACATCCCCAGGAAGGATAATTTTCTCATCACTAGGATACGGTACCCGCTTTGCGGTAGCGTAATGTAGTGCACTTCGTAATTATGGGATGCGGGCGCGTGGGTGCCGCGCTGGCGCTCTCGCTTTCCGCCATCGGCCATTCGGTGGCCATTATCGACCAGGACGCCGAAGCTTTCCGCAAGCTCCCCGAAGATTTCCCGGGGCAGCAGATCACCGGCGTGGGTTTCGACCGTGATGTGTTAGCGCGCGCGAATATCGACGACGCCGCCGGCTTCGCCGCCGTTTCCTCAGGCGATAACTCGAATATCATCGCCGCCCGGGTGGCGCGCGAAACATTCGGGCTCACCAATGTGGTGGCGCGGGTCTATGACCCGACCCGTGCGATTATCTACGAACGGCTCGGAATCGCCACGGTGGCCCCGGTGCGCTGGACGGCGGACCGGGTGCTGCGCGAGCTCATCCCGCTGGGCCCCCACCACGAATTCCGTGATCCCCTCGCCCGGATTTCCCTTATTGAGGTGGCGGTGGATCGGCGCTGGTTCGGGCGCACCGTGGCGGATGTGGAAGAGGAAACCGGGGCGCGGGTCGCCTATATTATCCGCAGTCTGGCCGGGCTCCTCCCCCATAGCGACACCGTGATCCAGGACGGGGACACCCTCAAAGTGCTCGTCGCTTCTGAGAATGCTTCCGGCGTGCAACACGTGCTGCTCAAATCGGAAGGTGCGCAGTGAATATTCTCATTATTGGGGCCGGCGCGGTCGGGGTGTCGGTGGCCCGCGAACTCCTCAAATCCGAGCATTCCATTTCGATTGTGGATAAGAAGCCTTCCGCTATGCGCATTTCGAGCGCTTCGGATGCGGATTGGCACCTGGCCGATGCCTGCGAAGTTCCCGCGCTGCGCGAGGCGGGCGCCGCGGAGGCGGATATTATCGTCTGCGCCACCGGGGATGACAAAGTGAATCTGGTGGTGTCCTTGCTGGCGAAAACCGAGTTCGGGATCGCCCGCACCATCGCGCGCGTGAATAACCCACGTAATGAATGGCTTTTCACCGACGCCTGGGGCGTGGACGTGACCGTATCCACCCCGCGCATTATGGCTTCCCTGGTGGAGGATGCGGTCTCGGATGGCTCCCTCACCCAGGTCATGCGTTTCCACCGCAGCGGGGCGAGCCTGTGGCAGGTTTCGGTATCCGCCGAGGCCCCGGTGGTAGGCAGCGCCATTAGTGATATTGAGCTTCCTGCCGGGGTCGCCATTAACGCTATTATTCGCGACGGCGTGCCCCTCACGGCCGATGCCGATCTCATCGTGGACGTGGATGACCAGGTGCTCCTTATTGACGGCGGGGACGATGTGAATATGTCCGCCCTCAAGAACTATTTCCGGCCCCGCCCGGTGGCTCCCGCTCAGGATACGGAGGGGGAATCCGCCGCGGATTCGGAAGGCTCCAGGTAGGTACTGGCGGGCGGTAGACCGCGCACCAGTAGCCAGGTGGCCCACAGGACCAGGCAGAACAGCACCGGCCCGGCAATAATTTTGATAACGCCTAGCGCCGCGGTATTACCGCTGATAAAGAAGGGTAATTGTACGACGACGCGGCCAGCGAACATGGCGAGCCACAGCCACGTAATGCGGGTGTAGCGCCGGTAGGTGAGCCGGGCGGCCGGGTGGGTGGCGCTGCGCCAGCTGGCAATATCCCCGCGCAGCATCCCGATGATATAGCCCATGATGGGCCGCCGGATGAGGAGGGAAATCGTTACGCCTACCGCGTAGGCGGCGTTGGTGAGGAAGCCGGGGAGGAAATAGGTTTCCGCGCGCCCGGATCGCCAGGCGAAGAAGGCGGAGATTCCCACCACGAAGAGCCCGCCGAGGGCCGGCATCACGTCAATGCGTTGGATGAGCCGCACCAGGATGGCCAGGATCGCCATGCCCAGGGGTACGAGCACCGCCAGGGGAATATTGCGGGTGGCCAAATAAATAATGACAAAAACGAGGGCGGGAACATTGGCTTCGATAACGCCGCGCACCCCGCCAATAGCTTTCCAGGCGTCGAATTCTTCCCCGAGTACCGCGCGCAGGCCGCCGCCGGGTGTGGTGGTTTCCATGGGTCCTCCCGGCTTGTGACGTGGGCGGTACGGATGCGAGGGTACTCGCTAAAGCACCGTATATTCCGGGTTATATGCTACCAGCACGCCCCGGCGCCGCAATGGCACCACCCGGGCGCGAATGCGGTCCCCGACTCGCACGCAATCGATGGTGCGCCGCCCTTGGAAAATAAGGGTGAGGAGCCCCGCGGTGGTTTCCACGGCGATGCGCACCTCCGGGGTATGTGCCCCGTTTCCGCCGGGGGCGCCCGGGTACGTGATGGCGATAATATCCCCCGTCACCCACACCGGCGTAGCCATAGGTACCTAACTATCGAGCTAACTAGCGGATCTCTTGGATTTCCGGGCCGCGCTTGGGCAGCTCAATGCCGGTATCCGGCGTTTCGGGTTCCGGTTCGCCCTGCTGGGGAAGGGCGAGGGGAAGCAATTCACGCGGCGGGATGGCCTGAGTGCCGCGCACCACCACCAGATCATCGAGAACGCGGTGGAGTACTTCGGTGCCGCGAGCTGGGTCTACCGCCCCGCGCCCGGTCACGGCTACCCGCAGCAGCCAGCGCGGGCCGTCAATACCGATGAAGCGCACCGGCACCCGGCCGTTCTCCGCGGGCATCTGGGCTTGAATTTCCGGGCCGTACTCCCCTTCGGCTTCCTGGAAGCGCCCGCCCTGGTTGGCGATGGAAGAGATAACTTCTACGCGGATGTCCTCCCACAGACCGGTGGATTTCGGGGCGGCGAAAACCTGTAATTGCACCGCGGAATCGCCCATCATGTAGACCACGCCAAGCACGACCTGGCGTTCGCGATCAACCGAGAATTGCATGGTGGCATCGGGCAGGATCGGCAGGCGCAGGGCCCCGCCGTCAATAAGCGCGGGATTCTCCGGAGCTTCCGATTCATCATAGGGGCCGCGTGCCTTCGGGCCGGCCGCGGCATTGCCGGCATCTACGCTACCGGCATCAGCATTGCAGGCAGCGCCATCCGCCACGCCGGAGTTATCCGCGGCGAGGTCCTGGCCGGCTTCGTCACGTTCGTCCGGCTGCGATGCCGGGGCCTCGTTTTTCTTCCGCCGTGAGAACCATGCCATGCTTATACTCCTCGTCCCGATTCCTTCATTCCCTCTAGTCTACTGAGGGAGCTCACCCTCGTGGAATGCACCCACCGTAGGGATGCACTGTAGTGAGATACCGCGGCCCGTGGGCCGCGGCGTCGTCGTACTTCTTCTTCGCGTGCCGCAAACGTAACCGCCGCACGCGAGCTCGTTTCTCGCTAGCCCGCGCAATCCACGCAGACGGGTAGGCCATCTTCCACGTGATCCAATTGGGAGCGGTGGTGAACCAGGAAGCACTGCGAGCAGGTGAATTCATCATCCTGGGCCGGAATCACATTGACGGATAGCTCAACATTGGACAGGTCCGCGCCGGGCAGCTCAAAGCCCTCGGCCGCTTCGACCTCGTCCTCATCGACCGCACCGGATTGCTGATCCGAGCGCCGCCCGGCGAGCTGCTCGAAGGAATCCTCGCGGAGCTCCTCGTCTTGCTTGCGCGGAGCATCGTAATCTGTTGCCATAAAGTCACTCTCCAAAAGTGCCGGGGTCCATGCGGTGGATTCCGCACGAACCGGCGTCCACCCGCGAGAAACGGATCTTTCCGCCCTCGCGTATGGTCCTGACGGGTGGTACTGCGCGCTTAGTGTAACAGCACCCGCGCCACATGGAAACACACCCGCGCCCAATGCCTGCTTTTCGGGCCCGGAGGTGGCACCCTAAGAGTGGTACCAAGAGTAAGGGAAGAGATGAAAAAGCTGGAGCTGCTCGGCTTGCAACCCGACGGTCACAACCTCACGCTTAATGATGAGGAGGGCAATCGCTACCTGCTGCCCGTCACTGATGATCTGCGGGCGGCCCTGCGTAAGGATCCCCATCCCAGCGCTCCGGACGAGGAGATCACTCCGATGGGGCCGCGCGAAATCCAAGCTTTGGTGCGGGCCGGCCGCAGCGTTGATGACATTTCCGAGATGGCCGCGCTGCCTCCTTCGCGTATCTCCGCCCTGGCTCACCCCATTATTGCCGAGCGTAACTACACCGCGGCGCAGGCCCGGAACTACACCCTCGGGCGCGATGTGGGAGGTTTCACAGTTGAAGAACTCGTCACATCGCGGCTGGTTGCCCGCGATGTGGATACCGCGTCGATTACGTGGGATGCGGTGCGTGAGGCCGGGCAGCCCTGGGCGCTGATTGTGCGGTTTATCTCCGCCGGCCGCGAGCACGAGGCCCGCTGGTTTATTGATACGGATCGCCACACTCTCCAGGCCCGTAATGATGAGGCCTCCTGGCTTTCGGAGACCTCCCTCACGGCCGATGCCGGCCCGTGGCGCCCGGATCACACCCCCGCGGTGGTGCCGGGACCTGCGGATCCTGTTTTTTCCGGTACGACGACGCCCGCGGCGGTTCCCGCCGCGGTGGCCTCCCCGGCGGCGGCCCTCCCGAACGCGGTGGATACTCCCCCGGCGCGCGCCTCTATTGATGAGGTGCTGGCCTCGCTGGATTCTCAGCGCGGTAAGTCACGGCCCATGCCGGATGCCGATCATGATGTTGATCCCGATGAATGGGATGGGGCGCATCGGGCTCCCGAAGATGAAGAGGAGCTGCGGGCTCCGGCCACCATCGTTTCCCTGCCCTCGCGCGAGGGGCAGCTGCCCGGCCAGCGGGCGTTGCTGGAACCCGAGGAGCTGGCACCGGCCCCGGTGCTTCGCCCGGCTTCCGGTTCGGATGCGGGTGCTGGTTCTGACGCGGGTGCTGGGGCGGTCTCCGGTGCGGGCGCGGAACCGAGCGGTACGGATGCGGCTAGTGGTACAGCAATAGAGAGTCCGGCTCCCGCGCCGGCACCCACGGCGGCCTCCACACCGGCGCCCGATAAAACGGCCCCGGCTAGCGCACCGGAGAAAGCCACTCCGGCAGCTACCGAGGCGCGGCGCGGGCGCAAGCGCACGGATCGGCCCACTATGCCGTCCTGGGATGAGATCGTCTTCGGTAAAAAGGACTAGTTCAGGCGCGCTACGTGAGCTCCAGGAGCAGGGGAATCAGCATTTCCGTGGGGGTAAGCGAACCGTGGACCCCACGCATAAAGGTGGCGCCCGGCTGCATCTGCCCGGTGTGAACCACGCTGAGGGGGCCGCGCTGGAAAGCGAGCACATCGCCCATAGCTTCGCGTGCCTGCGCGGTGACCGGCCCGAACATACCGGTGGCGATGGCTTCCTTTTTTGTGTAGATCCAGGAGCGCTCCCCCAGGTAGTCCCGCCAGCGTGCCGCGACCGCTTCCGGTTCCCGGGTGTAGAGATGCACCGCGCGTTCTTCCCCGGAATACAGGTCCACGCCTTCGCTCAGTGCCGGCGTGGTGGCTACATCGATGCGCTCGCTCGGATCGACCATGCCGTGATCAGCGGTGAGGACCAGCAGGGTATCCGGGGGAAGCAGCCGGGTGAGCAGGCGGATTCCGGCGTCCAGATCTTCGAGCGCCATGGTCCATTCTTCGCTGGTGGCTCCCCAGCGGTGCCCGCGGTGATCAACTTCCCCCCAGTACAGGTAGGCGAAACGCCCGCCCTCCCGCAGGAAGCGCGCGGCTAGGTGCACCCGGTCATCAAGGGCCGGGCCCCCGATCGCGGTAAAGCCGCGCCAGGCGGCCCGGGTTAGCCCCGAACCGATATGGTCCGGATCCTGGATGGCCCCTAGCTGCTTGGCTATGCCGGGCCGGGCGGCTTCCAGGCGCTGCGCCCAGGTGGGGAACGGCTGCCATTCTTCCGGATTGAGCCCGCTATCCTCCCAGCTAATTAGGGAGAAATTGCGGCCGGTGCGCGGGGAGCGCAGGGAGTAGGACAGCATCGCGGTGCGCCCGGGGAGTTCCCCGGTACCCAGCGTGGTGAGGGCGGCCGCGGTGGTGGATGGCGCGGTGGAGGTGAGCGGTTCGCGCGCGGTGAGAGCGCGCAGAGTGGGCGCGTGGCCAATGCGCGCCGCCAGATTTTCCGCCCCTAACCCATCCACGAGGACGAGGCAGACCCGGCTGGCACGCGGCAAGTCCAGCACGCCAGCCCGCTCCGTTTCCGCCGCCGCGGATTCCATTTCGGGCAGCACCCCGCAGGCGGCTAAACATTCACCCAGGACGGCGCGCAGCGAGCGCGCGGCGGGCAGCACAGGAAGCTCAGTCATGCCTCTCAGTCTACTTTCCGCCTCGACACTCCTGCGCCGCCGCCCCGCGCGCGGCCAAAAAGCGGGATAATTGAGCAATGCCCAAGAATACGAGTCCCGCGGAACATATCGTCGATATTAACGTGTCGGAGGAGATGCGCACCTCCTTCCTCGAGTACTCCTACTCGGTGATTTACGCGCGTGCCCTCCCCGATGCTCGCGACGGTCTCAAGCCGGTGCAGCGCCGTATTCTCTTCCAGATGGGGCAGATGGGCCTGCGCCCCGACCGCGCTCACGTGAAGTCTTCGCGCGTGGTGGGTGATGTGATGGGGCGCCTCCACCCGCACGGTGATACCGCTATTTATGACGCGATGGTGCGCCTCGCCCAGCCTTTTACCATGCGCTTGCCGCTGGTGGACGGGCACGGTAATTTCGGTTCGCTCGACGACGGGCCAGCTGCCTCGCGCTATACCGAGGCACGCCTGGCGGCCCCGGCCATGGCGATGATTTCTTCGCTGGACGAGGACGTCGTCGATATGGTCCCCAATTACGACAACACCCTCCAGCAACCCGAGGTGCTCCCGGCCGCCATCCCGAATCTGCTGGTCAATGGTTCCTCCGGCATCGCGGTGGGAATGGCGACGAATATTCCGCCGCATAATCTTATTGAGGTTATTAACGGGGCGAAGCACCTGCTGCGCCACCCGGATGCGAGCCTCGAAGATATTATGCGTTTTATCCCCGGCCCGGACCTGCCCGAAGGCGGCAAAATTATTGGTTTGGAGGGCATCCGGGAGGCGTACGAAACCGGGCGCGGTATTTTCCGTACCAGGGCGACGGCGCGCATCGAAAAAATCAGCGCCCGTAAGCGCGGCATTGTTATTACAGAATTGCCCTATCTTGTGGGTCCGGAAAAGATCATTGACAAGCTCAAGGATGCCGTTAACGCCAAGAAAATTCAGGGGGTCTCCGGGGTCCAAAACCTGACCGACCGGCACCATGGCATGCGGCTCGTCGTCGAAGTAAAAAATGGGTTCCACCCCGAGGCGGTGCTCGCCCAGCTCTACCAGCACACTCCGCTCGAGGATTCTTTCGGGATTAATAATGTGGCTTTGGTTGATGGTCAGCCGCAAACCCTGGGGCTGCTGGAACTGCTGCGGGTGTGGATTAAGCATCGCATCACGGTGACGCGCCGGCGCAGTGAGCACCGTTTACGGGCAGCGCAATATGATTTGCACCTGGTGGAAGGCTTACTCATCGCCGTCCTCAATATTGATGAGGTAATCGCGGTTATTCGTTCTTCGGAGGATACCGCGGCGGCCCGCGAGCGGCTCATCGCTGTTTTTGATCTGTCCGAGGCACAGGCCGATTATATTTTGGAGCTGCGGCTGCGCCGCCTCACCAAGTACTCCCAGATTGAGCTGGAAGGGCGCCGCGAAGAGCTCGAGCGCACCATCGCGGAACTGGAAGAAATCCTCGGTTCGCCCGAGCGGCTGCGGGAGGTTGTGGCTTCCGAGATGACGGAGGTGGCCCAGCAGTTCGGGACCCCGCGGCGCACCGTGCTGTTGGAATCGGATGGGGCGGCCAGCGCGGCGGCACCGGCTGCTCTCCCCCTGGAAGTTTCCGATGATCCGACCTGGGTGCTGCTCTCGGGAACGGGGCTGGTGGCGCGCACCGCGGGCGGCGATGCTCCCGAGCGCAGCGGCCCGCGCCGGGCCCACGATGCGATTATTTCGCGAGTTGCTGCCACGGCCCGCGGGCATATCGGGGTGGTGACCAGCCACGGGCGCATGATCGACCTGGATGTGCTCACCGTCCCGGCGCTTCCCGATACCGCGGGGGCTCCCTCGCTGGCCGGGGGCACCCCGATAGTGGATCTGATTTCTCTGGATTCCGGGGAGCGCGTGATCGGGCTGGCCCCGCTTACCGCCGCTGAGGGCGATCCGGTTCTCACCCTGGCCACCGCGCACGGGCGGATTAAACGGGTGAACGGCGCGTACCCGAATAAGGAAAGCTGGGAGGTTATAACCCTGGCCGAGGGCGATAGCGTGGTGGGCTGCGCCCTTGCCGGCGATACCGATCAGGTGGTGCTCATGACGAGCGATGCGCAATTATTGCGCTTTGAGGCATCACTGGTGCGCCCGCAGGGCCGGGCAGGGCAGGGTATTGCCGGGATTCGCTGCGCGGAAGGCGCCCAGGTGATTGCCCTCGGGGTGGTGCCCGGTGATGATCTTGCAGGTTCCCTGGTGGCCACGATTGCCTCGAATGCGCAGGCGCTCCCGGGTACCGAACCTGGCAGCGCGAAGGTGACGCCGCTGGATCGTTTCCCGGCGAAGGGCCGGGGTACGGGCGGGGTGCGCGCTCAGCGTTTCCTGCGCGGGGAAAATATGTTGGCGGTGGCCGCTATCGGCCCGGAGCCGCTGCGCGCCATCACGGCCTCCGGCCAGCCCGTTGAGCTGCCCGAGGTTGAAGAAAAGCGGGATGCTTCGGGCAGCGCCCTGACGGTCCCGGTGGCGGCTATCGGAAGCTAGCCGCGCGCCGGAAGATCCGGAAGCGGGTGGTGCACCACCCGGGTGCGTTCAGTAACCTCGAAACCGAAGCTTTCATACAGGCTCAGGCGCGCCGCGCTTTCGGGAGTCAGGCGGCTGCCGTCCGGCTCGTAGTGGACGGTGAGATCCAGCGTGGTGGCATCCATGCCGCTATGCGCCTGGGCGGCAATACTGGCGGCCAGCAGGCGGGCATTGACCCCGTCCGGACTTTCGGCCCGCACCGCGAGCTCATCAACATAACCCTCCCGGAATCCCAGGCCGGGCCAGTCCTGTTCATAGGCGGCGGTCATAATGCACCCGAGTACCCGGGGCCGATCCCCGCGGGTATCCACCGCCAGGAAACTCCATTCCCGGCGCATAAAAGCACATTCGATGCGCCACTGCTCCCGGGTGTAAATCGGGTAATTCAATTTATCTGCGTAAAAGGAATTGTGGGCGAGAAGCGCGGCGTCGTCCCGATCCGGGGTGAGGGGAACCAGCTCCACACCGCTATTATCCGTATGCGCGGAAGCGGGCAGGGGCAGCGGCCCGCGCGTGAGCGGGCGGCGCATTTGCAGGTAGGAGAGCCGGTCGGTGAAACCGGCGGCCGCCAGGGCCCGGCCCCGTTCCGGATCCCAACTTTCCACATTCGCCACGGCCACCGGGTGGAGGGTGCCGGCCGCCAGGGCCGGGGCGCGGCGTAATTGTTCGTCAAGCACCTCGCGGGCGGCCTGTTCACACACTTCCGGGCTGAGCTCGGGGTGCACGCTGGCCGAGAGCGTGACCGTGGGATGCGCGGTGCGCGCATCGTAAAGGCGCACAATACCGAAGGCGAGGAGGCGCTGGCCCGGTGCTGCGTCGTCGTACCACCCGAAAACGCTATGCGGAACCGAGGGCTCAAACATGAGGTCGATTTCTTCGCGCGAGGTGCGGAAACTGGAGTTCACGGCGCTTTGGTGGGTGTCCAGCAGCGTGAAAATCGCGCGGGCATCCGCCGCCGTGAGATCGCTCCACCGTATCGCGCCGTTACCCATGAGCCCTCCTTTACGGGTATGACTCTCAAGTGTAGCGAAGCGCGGGCCGGGTAACTTAGGCATCGATCTTGTCGTAGGAAATATGCTCGGCGCCTTCGACAATAAATTCGCGGCGCGGAGCCACCTCGTTACCCATGAGCACCTCAAAAACGGACTCGGCTTCCCGCAGCGCGGCTTCGTCCTCGATCCGGATGCGCCGCAGGGTGCGGTGGGCCGGATCCATGGTGGTTTCCGCGAGCTGGTGCGCGTCCATCTCCCCCAGGCCCTTGTAGCGCTGGATGGGTTCCTTATAGGTTTTCCCGGCGCGTTCGAGCTTCTTGAGTTCCCGATGCAATTCCTCTTCGGAATAGGTATAAATATACGATCCCTTTTTCCCGCCGCGGCCGGCCACTTCGATGCGGTGCAGCGGCGGCACCGCGGCGAAAACCCGCCCGGCTTCCACGAGGGGACGCATATAGCGGAAGAACAGGGTGAGCAGGAGGGTGCGGATATGGGCGCCGTCCACGTCCGCGTCCGTCATCATAATAATTTTCCCGTAGCGCGCTGCCGCGAGGTCAAACGTGCGCCCGGAGCCGGCCCCCACCACCTGAATAATGGAAGAAACTTCCTGGTTGCGCAGAATATCCGCGGGCGAGGCGCGCTGCACATTAAGAATCTTGCCGCGGATGGGTAGCAGCGCCTGGAATTCCGAAGAACGCGCCAGTTTCGCGGTGCCCAGCGCCGAATCCCCCTCGACGATAAAAAGTTCGGTGTGCTCAATATCATCGCTGCGGCAATCGGCGAGCTTGGCGGGCAGGGTCGAATTTTCGAGCGCGTTTTTGCGCCGCGAGATTTCCTTATGGACACGCGCAGCCACCCGAGCCCGCATTTCCGCCACGATTTTTTCGAGGAGCCGCGAGGTTTCGGTTTTTTGGTCGCGTTTCGTGGACGCCAGGATACTGTGGAGTTGTGCGGCGACGACGCGCGCCACGATGGGGCGCACTGCCGCCGTCCCCAGGATCTCCTTCGTTTGCCCCTCGAATTGGGGTTCGGCTAGCCGGACCGTGACAACCGCGGTCATCCCGGCCAAAATATCGTCTTTTTCGATTTTGGCATCTTTGGCGGTGAGCTTGAGGCGCCGCGAATTGGTGTCGATCAGGGCGCGCAGGGTTTTCACCACGCCCTGTTCGAAGCCGCTCTGATGCGCCCCTCCCCCGGGGGTGCGAATAATATTAACGAAGGATTCCGTGGTGGTGTCATATCCGGTCCCCCAGCGTAGGGCCACATCCACTTCGCAGGTGCGTTCAACTTCCTGGGCGCGCAAATGCCCGCTTTCCGGGTCGAGCACCTGCACGTTTTCGGTGAACGTTTCGCTACCCGTGAGGTGCATGGTGGCGGTGAGTGCCGGATCGGTAGCCAGGTAGTCCGCAAAATCGACAACGCCGCCCTCGTAGTGGAACACTTCCTCATGGGGACCGTTCTCCCCCGGAGTGCCCGCCAAGCCGCGCTCATCACGAATGGTGATGGTCAGGCCGGGCACCAGGAACGCGGATTGGCGTACCCGTTCGGTAAGCAGGTCATAGGAGAATTCTGCTTCGGCCAGGAAAATCTGGGGGTCAGCCCAGTAACGCACGGATGTTCCGGTGTTTTTCTTCGCGACTTTTCCGACTATGTCAAGTTCGCTGCCGTGGGTGAAAGCTTCGAAAGGTGCTTCCGGGGAGGGCTGGGCACCATCCTGGAAACGCCCGGGTTCCCCGCGCTTGAATTGCATCTGGTAAATCTTGCCGCCGCGCCGAACTTTCACGTCCATACGGGCGGAAAGGGCATTGACCACCGAAGCACCCACTCCGTGGAGGCCGCCGGAAGCGGAATAGGATCCCCCGCCGAATTTCCCGCCGGCGTGCAGGCGGGTGTACACAACTTCCACGCCGGAAAGTCCCACCCCGGGGACGGTATCCACGGGGACGCCGCGGCCGTCGTCGGTTACCTCAACCGAACCGTCAGCGTAGAGGGTGACGGTGATATGGGTGGCGAATCCTTCCAGGGCTTCGTCAATGCCGTTGTCGATGATTTCCCAGAGGCAGTGCATGAGTCCGCGTGAATCCGTGGAGCCGATGTACATGCCGGGGCGTTTGCGCACGGCTTCCAGGCCTTCGAGGACTTGGAGGTGACGAGCTGAGTATTCTTCGGAAGTTGACACACCGGTAGTTTACGCGAACGGCTGTTCGCGAGCCTGCGCGGCGCGCGTGAATGTATGTGAAAGTGCGTGAAAGTGCGTGAGAGTGTGTGAATCCCACGGTTCACACCAATCCCAGCGGGGCACATTAACTCAAAAGCGGCCCGGGTGGGCCGCTGGTGGTGAGATCGAAGCGAAGCTAGGCGATATTTTCGCGTTCGTCTTGAATCTCAAGGGCATCTTCACGCAGCTTATCGAGGTGCTGGGAAGCATGATGGCCGCAGAAGAAAAGTTCTCCATAAGGCAGGCGTACCCGAACGTAAGCCTGGGCTCCGCAGGCATCGCAACGATCCTGCGCGGTCAAGGGAGCTAATTCAGTCAATGTAGTACTCACATACCTATCAAAGCATAAAAGGGCGCGCTTATTCCTGAGGAGAAGATCACCCCGGGCCTGTGCTCTCGGTAAGCTGAACACATGGGTGTTTCTCAGGCGCACGGTATTTCTTCTGGCTACGCTGCCCTCGATCTGGAAACCACCGGTTTAGATGCTCGCACTGACCGGATTGTGGAGATCGGGGTGGTGCTTCTGGATGAGCAGGGCAACCCGGAGCGCGAATGGGACAGCCTGGTGAACCCGCTGCGGCCCATGGGAGCTACGGAGATTCACGGAGTACACGGTGCGGAAGTGGCACAGGCGCCGTCGTTCTCACAACTGCTCCCCCACGTGGAACGGTTGCTGCACGGGCGTATCCTCGTGGCGCATAATGCCCGCTTTGACCTGGGTTTTCTCAACGAGGCTTTTCGCCGGGCCGGAAGCCCGCTACGTATCCCGCTCAGCGCCGCCGTGTGCACGATGGACCTCTCGCGCATTTACGTTCCGGAGGGGCGCCATTCCCTCATGGCCGTGGCGCGCCGAGCCGGCATTGAGATAGAAGAACACCACCACGCCATCACGGATGCGCGCATGTGCGGGCGGCTCCTGGCGGAATATCTGCGCCGGGAGGCGCGCGGGGAGCGCTACGCCACCAGCGCGCACAGCCGAGACGGGCGGGAAATAACAGCAGCGGCGTGGGACGATGCTCGCCGCCACGCCGCTGAGATTATTTGGCCCACCCCGCTATTCGAGGTGGAGTTTCCCGGTGTGCGCCGCGCGCGCCGGGAACCTACCACGCCTGGTTTTACTCCAGGTAGTCACGCAGCACCTGCGAACGGCTCGGGTGGCGCAGCTTAGACATGGTCTTGGATTCGATCTGGCGAATGCGTTCGCGGGTGACCCCGTAGACCTTGCCGATTTCGTCCAGGGTTTTCGGCTGGCCGTCGGTGAGGCCAAAGCGCATGGAAACCACCCCGGCTTCGCGTTCGGACAGGGTATCGAGAACGCGATGGAGCTGCTCTTGGAGCAGAGTGAAGCCGACGGCGTCCGCCGGAACCACCGCTTCGGAATCCTCAATGAGGTCACCGAATTCGGAATCGCCATCTTCACCGAGCGGGGTGTGCAGGGAAATGGGTTCCCGGCCGTACTTTTGAACTTCGACGACCTTTTCTTCGGTCATATCCAGTTCTTTCGCCAGTTCCTCGGTGGTTGGTTCCCGCCCGAGTTCCTGGAGCATCTGGCGCTGGACCCGCGCGAGCTTGTTGATGACTTCGACCATATGCACCGGGATGCGGATGGTACGAGCCTGGTCCGCCATCGCGCGGGTAATGGCCTGGCGAATCCACCAGGTGGCGTAGGTGGAGAACTTGTAGCCCTTGGCGTAGTCAAACTTTTCGACGGCGCGCACCAGCCCCAAATTCCCTTCCTGAATGAGATCAAGGAAGAGCATGCCGCGGCCCGTGTAGCGCTTAGCCAAAGAAACTACCAGGCGAAGATTCGCTTCGAGCAGGTGGTTCTTGGCGTGCTTGCCATCGCGGGAAATAATCCGCAATTCACGGATATAGGCGTGGTCTTTCTCCTTATCGAGATTACCCTGGTCCAGCAGGTGCTGAGCGTAGAGCCCGGCCTCGATTCGCTTGGCGAGTTCCACTTCTTCCGCGGCGTTGAGCAGGGGCACTTTACCGATCTGCTTGAGGTAGTCCTTGACCGGATCCGCGGTAGCACCGGCAACGTGAACACGCACCGCCGGTTCATCCGAATCATCGGAATCCTTGACGGTGAAACCGCCCCGGGAATTACGCCCAGTTGTTTCCGTTTTGGCGGCGCTATCCGTTTCCTTATCGGCTTCGTCCTCTTCTTCCTCGGGCTCCTCTTCGGAGTCCTCAGAATCGTCTTCGTCGTCCTCGAGATCGTCATCTAGATCCTCGGCATCAACATCCTCAGCATCGACGTCGAAATCTTCATCCTCGAGATCCTCATGTTCTTCAGGTTCTTCCGGTTCTTCCTGCTTAGCGGTAGCACGCTTCGAGGTGGCCTTCTTCGAGGTAGAAGCCGCCTTGGATTCAGCTGCCTTGGACGTGGTCTTCTTCGCGGCAGTCTTGCGGGTAGCCGGCTTTTTAGCGGCCGGCTTCTCCTCCTTGGATTCCGCGGTGGATGCGGAAGCCTCCGTGGCAGCCGCAGCAGTTTCCTGAGCTTCGGCTTCAGCGGCTGCCTTCTTAGTGGAGGTCTTCTTCGCCGCGGTGGACTTCGCGGTGGTGGACTTCGTAGCAGTTGACTTAGTAGCGGCTGACTTCGCGGTGGTGGCCTTCTTCGCGGAAGAAGCCGAAGAAGCCGCCTTGGATTCGGCCGCTTTAGATTCAGCTGCCTTGGATTCGCTTGCCTTGGAGGTGGTCTTCTTGGTGGCAGTCTTCTTGGTAGTGGTGGCCTTGGCTGCACTGGCCTTCTTAGCGGCCGGCTTCTTCGCAGCCGTTGTGCTTTCGGAAGCAGTAGCTGCCGAGGTGGCCGATGCCGTGCGACTGGAGGAGCGAGAGGCCGCCTTCTTCTTCGTACCCGAAGCGGATGCGGAGACCGCGGTGTCCTTTTCCACGGCAGCGGTTTCTTGTGCACTGGCAGACTTTGTGGCCACGTGAGACCTTTCCCTAGTGTTATCAACGAATGCCGAGAACCGGCACGGGGTATCCACCCCAAAGAGCTACTTAGCGGAACGCGCCCGACCCGCTTTTTGTTCCCCGGCCTCCCCAACGTGCCAATCCTCACATAACATTCTTATCCCCGGCGACTATAGTTCTCCCACTTCCGCGAGCGCGAACTTTCCTGCCGGCGCGAACCTCCGCAGCGCGAACTTTCCTGCCGGCGCGAACCTCCGCCGCCACGAACTTCCCCGCCAGCGCACATACCACATTCACCCACGCAGCTACTTAGGCAGCTTGCCTGCCGGGTCCGTAGCGGTCCATAGTTTCCGGTTGTTGGTCCACAGCTTTCGGTTCAATATCCACCGAACCGCACGGTGTGGCCGCGTCACCAAGGCCGCCGCTATCCGCGGCCCCTTCACCGCCACTACGAGCTTTGGTGCGCGAGCACCTCCCACTCCCGTTCGGGCCTAGCAGCCAAGGCGGCAGCGCGTTCCATTCGGCAGCGTCTTTGAGCATGCGCGCCAGGCGCGAGCCGGGATTGATTTCCAGCGCTTCTTGAGCGCGTAGCGCTGTCATGGAGTTTTGACCCACCCACCAGGCTAAATACGCCGAGCAGGCATAGGGAACTTCCACTCCTTCCGGAGCCAGCCGAGCTAATTCATCCAGCAGTGCCATCATCCCCAAAGCCCGCACAATATTGGGGCGCTCCCCCACCCCGGTGGCAAAGCCCACCGCGGGATCAACGGATGACATCGGTAGCAGTGGATCGTGTTCAAGGGACACCTGCAAGATTTTGTCCCGAATAGGAATATGCGTGAGCCCGGCCAGCGCCCGCCCCGCTTCGCGGGTGGTGATACGCGGCGGGCCGGCTTGGCGGCGGCGCACCACCCGGGCGAGGAGCATATCCCAATGCTCTTCCAGCGCGGTGACCTCCTCCCCGCGTGCTTCTTCCAGTGCCACGGCGGTATTACGCATCCGGGTGGGACTGGCTTTGACGATATTCCGGCTCGGTTCTTGTTCCAGCGGAGCCGAACCCTTATATACAAGAGCAGCCGCTGCCTCGGTAGATTCCAGTTCTTCCCAAGGGCAAAATGTTTCTTCTCCCATATCCATAAACCCTTCATTATCAGCAATGAAAAAATCACAACTCCACGCATCGCGAGTGCCCGGGTCGCCATCCCAGAGCCGGGAAAGAGCAGCGCAGAGCAGCTCCAGGAGGGCCAGCACCGAGGCGAATTCGCGGGTGTGCGCGAAGCGAACAAAACTTGGGCAGTACACCACCGCCACGCAGCTGAACATGCGGCAGGCAGCTACCGCGTCAGT
Source organism: Actinotignum timonense (assembly GCF_002860685.3). Classification (GTDB taxonomy): domain Bacteria; phylum Actinomycetota; class Actinomycetes; order Actinomycetales; family Actinomycetaceae; genus Actinotignum; species Actinotignum timonense. The sequence goes on from NZ_CP136960.1 coordinate 1,828,385, forward strand.
GATCTGCCGGGCAACATAGGGTGAGATAGGCCCGGCACGCAGATCCACCCGAATGAGCGGCGTTTCACCCCCGGCCACGGCAACATCCGGTCGCTGCGAAGATTCCAGGGAACCGAACCATTGCGGTAATTCCTCACCCTCCGGGCCCACGGCCCGGTGTATTTCCGGGCTTCCCCCGAAGAGTACGAAGTGGTGGCGCGGGTAATAGCCCAGCAGATGGGGAATAACAGCGAGGGCATCGCGCGGATGATGAAGTGTGATTGTGTCCATAGCGCTAGATAACCAGCTTCGGCAAGCGCGTGCTCGCGAGTGCCGGTACCCTGTGGATGGGGCGCGCACCTCACGAATCTGTGGATAAAAGAAGCGGAGTACGAGCAATGCAGTGGAGCACTCGCGATTTCACCAACGGGGTTGATAGCCGTATTGAGGCGCGTTTGGATTCGTTGCGCCGCTGGAATCAGCCCGAGGTGGAGGATTTCATCGATACGGTTACCGCGCTGGCATCCGGCGGTAAGCGGACCCGGGCGCGGCTGGTGCGGGCCGGGATGCTCGCTACTCTCCCGGATCCTACCTGCCCGGATATGGTGGCGGCAGTGCGTTTGGGCGCGGCCGTGGAGCTTTTCCAGCTCGCGGCTCTTATTCACGACGATATTATTGACGCTTCTGCCACGCGCCGCGGGGTCCCCACCGTGCATGCCGAGCTGGCGAATTATCACCGCGCATCGGGCTGGGATGGTTCCCCGGAACGCTACGGTTTCCGTTCCGGTTTGATTGTGGGTGATGCCGTGCTGGCGCTGGCGTCTCAAGAAGCGGTGAGCGCCGGGCGCACCGCACCCCTCGAGCCGTTCTTCACCATGTGTGAGGACGTTGGTATCGGCCAGTTTCTTGATATCCGTTGCGAATACACCCGCGCGGCTACCCGGGAAGATATCCACGCGATTATCACCCATAAAACGGTCTCGTATTCCGCGCTCTTCCCCCTGCTTATCGGGGCGGCGCTCGCCGAACAACCCGCCCCGGAAACAATCGCAGATTTGCGGGCTTTCGCCATGCCTTTCGGTGAGGCCTTCCAATTGCGCGACGATATCCTAGGGATTTTTGGCGATCCGGCCGTCACCGGCAAACCCGCCGGCGATGACCTCACGGAAGGGAAAAACACTTTCCTCTTCCTCGAAACATTGGAGCGGGTCAGCGAGGTGGATGCCCGGTGGCTGCGGTCCTTGCGTGGGAAGCGTCTGGAGGGCGACGACGTCGTTCGCGCTCGGGCCCTCATGGAGGACTCTGGAGCGCGGGCTCACGTGGAAAAGATGATTCGCCAACGTGAAGATAGTGCGCGGGCTATCTTGCCGCGCCTGAATGAGGCCGCCCGCGAGAGCTTAGGGGAACTCCTCCAGCGCCTGCGTTCACGCACCCACTAGAAAGCCAGGCCGGCGATGACGCGCCGGACCGCATGAGTATGCCCGCCAATGAGGGCGCCCAATGGGGTGTCGCGTAGTTCCGGTTCGAAGCGGCGTAGCCATTCCTGGGCTTCGTCGTCGTTATATCCGGCATCGCGCAGGGAAATAATGGTGCCGCGCAGCGAGGGCAGGGGCACGCGTTGCCCCTCTTTCACCACGAATTGCCCCGCATCGGCATAGAGGGCGTTATTTTCCCCGCGCCGTACCGCCAGGAAACGGGCATCGCGCAACTGGGAGCGCACCGTACGCAGATCGGTTTCGAGGTAATCGGCCAGCTCCGGAAGGCTCAACCACGTCACAGTTGTATTCTCTTTTTCCACGCTTCCCATCTTAATGCCGCGGCCGTTCAGGCGCGCAGGTGGGCAAGGGCGCGGCGTCGTCGCCATTACAAAATCGTCACAATCTGGTGACATTTTCACAACAGTGCACTATTGTCACAAGTGGAACAGCGGCCGGGGCGCAATCGAGATGTCCCCCGCACCGGCCAGGAAGTGAGAAACGGTGGGATCGAAGGCGAATCTGGCGCGTTTGCGGGCGCAGGCACCGGCCCCGCGCTACGAGCTTTCGCACGCGGAAATCGCGGCGCGTTTGAATGCGATTATCGCCCCGAGCCGGGCGGAAACGCAGAAGATGGTGCGTGATACGGCGGCGCTTATGGGCGTCAACCCTCGGCTTGCAATGGCGCATGCCTATATCGAATCCGGTTTTAATTCCCGGGCGCTTTCCCCCAGCGGGGCGGCGGGTGTGATGCAGCTGATTCCCGCGGCTTCGCGGTGGGCGGGGCGGATGGTCGGCCGGGATCTGGACTGGCTCATTCCCGCGGATAATATCACCGCAGGTATTGCGATTATTCGCTATTTGCAGCGCCATACCGCCAGTACTCACGAGGCGATTGCCGCCTACTACCAGGGCCTGGCGCGGCTGCGGGAGGCGGGGCCGTATCCCTCTACCCAAAAGTATGTGCTGCGGGTATTGCGCGCGGCCAAGAGTTTCTAAACGCGGCGTTGCGAAGCGGCGCGCTACCCTAGGTGTGTGACTATTCCTTCCCTGCCGGCCGGGTGGCTTGAGGGCCGCTACCGTCTCGACGCCCCGGTGGCGCGCGGCGGGATGGCCACGGTGTACCGCGGCTACGATACGAAGCTGGATCGCGCGGTAGCGATCAAAATTATGCACCCCGATTTGGCCGCCCTCGATGATTTCACGCGGCTTTTTCAGCGGGAAGCGCGGGCGGTTGCCGCGCTGAGCAGCCCGCATATCGTCACTATTTATGACCGCGGGGTATGGAACGACGGCGCAGCTGAGCGCGCGTACCTCGTTATGGAATACGTGCCCGGCCCCACGCTGCGCCACGAGCTGGAGCGCCTGGGTTCCTTCCAGCTCGGCACCGCACTTGATATCTGCGACCAGGTGCTCCAGGGCCTGGCCGCTGCCCACCGTGCCGGCATTATCCACCGGGATATCAAACCGGAAAATATTTTATTCGACGACGCCTGCCCGCCGCCCTCCCCCGTCCGCCTTCCACAGCTCGCGGTGACAGTGACCGATTTCGGCTTGGCCCACGCGGTAAGTGCTTCCTCGGGGGCGCTGCCGCGCTGGGGAACTCTTGCCTATACCGCTCCGGAAATTTTAGAGCAGCGGGCGGCGAGCCCGGCCTGCGATATTTATGCCACCGGCCTGGTGCTTTTTGAGCTACTCGCCGGGCGCCTGCCCTGGGCCGGGTATTCAGCCGCGCAGCTCGCGGCGGCCCAGGCCCGGGATGATCTGCCGCGCCTGGCCAGGGATAATCCGTGGCTGCCGGCGCAGGTGGATTCTTTTATCGGGGTGCTCACCGCGAAGAATCCGGCGGATCGCCCGGCGAGCGCCGTGGAGGCCCGTGAGTTGCTGCGGGGGCTGCGGGCTGGCGTCGCTGATGATGCCGCGCTGCGGCGTATTCCGGTCACGCCGCGCCGCCCGCAGCCGGTGCACCGTGAGGATGTGGCGGGCGGTCGTGGTGGCGCGGAGCTGGAGACCGCAGCTGCCGCAAGCACGGGGCGCGCCGCCACGCTCAATGCTGGCGCGGATGCAACCGTTCCGGTGCGCGCCCCAGTGCACCGTGCTCCGTCAGTCCTCCGCAGCACCCGGAAACTTACGGCGCGGCCGGCAAGCTCGCAGCAAGATACGGCGCTCTCGCCGCACGGTGCGGGAACACCGCGGCAGCGCGGCGCTGGGCGGCGGCGCGCCCGCGTGTGGCGGATTGCTGCCTGGGTGTGCGCAATTGCGCTGCTATCTGGGGCAGCCGGTGCCACCTGGGCGCTCACGGCCGGCCCGTGGGCGCGGGTAACGGTGCCTGAGCTTGCTACCGGTCTCACCCAGGCACGCAGCCAGATGGAGGCGCTCGGGCTCACGGTGGAGACGGAGGTGCGCGGCGGGAACGGCGCGGCACCGGGCACCGTACTGGGTAGCGATCCGGAGGCGGGGAGCCGAGTACGCCCGGGAAGCACCGTTGAGCTTCTCGTTGCTGGCGCGGCCCCTGATTCAACCGTTCCCGATGTGGCGGATATGGCGGAGGCAGAGGCGCGCGCCGTGCTCGAAAAAGCGGGCTTCCAGGTGCAGGTACGCTACCGGGAAACCCGGGCTGCCGCGCCGGGCACCGTGCTGCGCCAGGATCCTGGCCCCGGGGTGAGCGCCGCACCCGGGCAGAAGGTCACCCTTATTATTGCGGCGCGGTAGCCAGGTCGCGTTAGCCCGGTCCAAGCTTCGCCCCGGCACCCAGCCGCGAACGCACCCAAGCAGAGCCGTGGCAGCGCCAGGTCGCGCTCGCCCCGCCCTCGTTTTACAGGTGCACGTCACGCAGCATTTCGGCCAGCTGGTAAGCCAGCTCGAGGGACTGCTGGTGGTTCAGGCGCGGATCGACCAGCGATTCGTAGCGTTCGGTGAGGGTCTCCTCGAAGATCTCTTCGGAGCCGCCCAGCACCTCCGTCACATCATCCCCGGTCAGTTCCACGTGGATACCGCCCGGGTGGCTACCGAGCGCTTCATGAACCGCGAAGAACCCGCGGATTTCCGCCATAATATCGCTTAGACGGCGGGTCTTAATTCCATTGGAAGCCTTGATGGTGTTTCCGTGCATGGGATCCGAAACCCAGGTAACCGGGCGGCCATCACGCTGCACCGCTTCCACCAGGGGCGGCAGGGCTTCTTCTACCCGCCCGGCACCCATGCGGGTAATGAAGGTGAGTCGGCCCGGTTCACCTTCCGGATTGAGCTTATCGATAAGGGCGAGAGCGGTATCTGGCGTCGTCGTCGGACCTAATTTCACCCCGATCGGGTTACGTGCGTGGGAGAACATTTCCACGTGAGCGCCATTGACATCGCGGGTGCGTTCCCCGATCCACAGGAAGTGGGCGGAGGTGAGGTAGGGCTCGTGGGTGCGCGAGTCGATGCGCATCATAATTTCCTCGAAGGGCAGCACCAGGCCCTCGTGGGAGGAATACAGTTGTGTTTCTGCCAGCTGGGCGCCGTCGACCCCGGCCGCGGTCACAAAACGCATGGCGCGATCAATTTCGCTCGCGGTTTTTTCGTACCGCACGTAGGCCGGGTTGGCAATAAAACCGCGGTTCCAATCGTGCACGGAACGCAGGTCGGCGAAACCGCCGCGCGTGAAAGCCCGCATGAGGTTAAGAGTGGCCACCGAGTACAGGTAGGCCTCCTCTAAACGGTGCGGATCGTGGCGGCGCGCCGCGGCCGTGAATTCGTGCCCGTTAATGGAATCGCCCAGGTAGGAGGGCAAGGTAGTATCCCCAATAGTTTCGGTGGCCTGGGAGCGCGGCTTGGAGTACTGGCCGGCCATCCGCCCGATTTTCACCACCGGCACCGACGCCCCGTAGGTCAAAATAACTGACATTTGCAGGAGGGTACGCACCTTGGCGCGGATGCGATCCGCGGTGATTTGCTCGAAAGATTCGGCGCAATCCCCACCCATGAGGACGAAAGCTTCGCCGCGTTGCGCGGCCGCGATACTTTCGCGGAGCCGATCGCATTCACCCGCAAAAACCAGGGGCGGCATTTTCGCCAAGCGCTGCATAACCGCAGCGAGCTCTGCTTCATCCTCGTAATGAGGTTGGTGCAGAGCGGGCTTCTCGCGCCAGGTGTGGGCTAGCGCGGCAATTTTATGAGTATCGTCCTCAAACATAAACGAAATCTTAGCCCGGAACGGGTGCGCGGGCGGAATCGCGTCGGAGCAATGAGACGCGACCGGCACGAAAACCACCCGGCACCATCCGCGCGCGGCGCCGCAAAACGCAGACCGCACCATCCACGCGCGGCACCGCAAAACGCGAACCGCACCACCGCGGGCTCCGCACAAAAAACTCGCCCCGCACCAGGTCAACCGGTACGGGGCGAGCAATCACGTGTGGATACGGTTCAGCCGGACCACCCAGGCCCACGGCGCAGCCGCATTAGGCGTGCGGGCGGACCTCCTGGCCGATGGCCTTCATGGTCTCCATGAACCAATCCTGGGTGATATCGAAAGCCTTGTGGCCCTTCACCCGCGGGAAAGCAATATTGGTGAGGACGTTACCGTTTTCCTCATCGTGGCCGATGAGGCCGGGCTTGCCTTCCAGGGCGCACTGCACGGCCAGATCCACCATGCCCTTGATGAGGCGCAGGTCCTCAGCGTTGGCGTGCCAGGCGCGCGAGAAGTACCCGGACTTTTGTACCATGACCTTTTCCGCGCCGAGCTTCTGCGCGAATTGCTCCGCGAACCAGCGGCCCGGATTGACCTTATCGAGCTGAACGTGCCCGAAGGGATCGCGCGGCACTTCCTGGCCGGCGGCTTCCATTTCGGCCACGATTTCATCCACGCCCGCACCTTCGGAAAGGAAGATATTGACGTTGCCGATCTCATCCATGATCTTCTTGAGGCGCTCGGCTTCGCCGTTGATGTCCAGCGCCATTTCGGGCAGGAACACGGCATGTACATCCCAGCGTTCCTTGGTCAGGCCCAGCGCCGGAGCCCATTCCTGCTCCTGAACCCAATCGTGGTAGTACTTGGAGGCCTGCGCGGTGAGGTAGCCGCAATTGCGCCCCATAACTTCGTGCACGATGAGCATGCGCGGGTTGGAACGATGCTCACCAATAATATGCTGGGCGTAAAGCGAGGCTTCTTCCGCGGCGGTCCAGGCACCCAGAGACTGGCGCACCGGAATAATGTCATTATCGATGGTCTTAGGTAGGCCCACCACCACGAGGTGATGCCCGTTTTCTTCCAGGTAGGCGGCCAGATCCGCGGCGGTGGTATTCGTATCATCACCGCCGATGGTGTGGAGCACATCCACGCCATCTTCCACGAGGCGCTGGGCGGCGAATTCCAGCGGGTTCACGCCTTCTTCCACGAGGCCACGCTTGACCAGATCCTCGGTATTGGTCAGCTTGACGCGAGAGTTACCGATGGGCGAACCGCCGAAACGGTGCAGGATATGGGCCTGTTCGCGCCCTTCCTTATCGATGGTGATGTAATTCCCGGTGAGCAGCCCGTGGTAGCCATGCTGGTAGGCAATAATTTCCACATCGGGCGCAATTTCCGTATAGCGCTCAATGAGGCCACCCACGGCCGAGGACAAACACGGGGCGAAACCTCCGGCGGTCAAGAGCGCAACGCGGCGGACAGTCATCGTTAACCTTCCGTTTCTGATTGGGGGATTATTCCGCTGTTGATTATACCCGCCGCTATAGTGTCTTTCATGGGAGAAGGACCTACAGGCGAGCGCCCCGAAAATAGCTTCGATGCGCAGTGGGACAAGATCGCGCGCGAACTGGAAGCCGAAGGCGTGGGAGCGAATATCGATAGCGCCCGCGAAGGCGGCGGCGCGCTGCCTCCGGTGGATACTTCCCCGCGTTACACCGATGCCGCGTGGGCGCTGGGTGGCGGGCGCGCGGCCGGCCCGCGCGATTGGTCCCCGGCCCCGGAAGATTCAGATTTTTCCGACGACGACGCCACTTTCGACCCGGCCTCTCGCGAAGAATATTATGTTCCCCAAGCCCCTGCGCACCGCTACGCCAGTCTCGCTTGGGTGGCCACCGGGGTGCTGGTTCTCATCAGTGCACTCATGTTTATCGGCCTGCTGCCCGCTCCGCGCCTGACCGCGTGGATCCTGGCCGGCGGGGCACTGGTGGGCGTGGTGGTCGCCATTATTTTGACGGCACCCGCCCGCGAAGATACCGATCCGTACGACGACGGCGCCCGCCTCTAGCGCGCCACTTCCGCTCGAATTTGTGTCGTAGCTCCGCGCTAGGCTAAAAATCATGACAGCACGGCATATTCCGCCGCCCGGCGGCCGGATCGATACCGAACCTATTGAGGTGTATCGATCCGGCCGCCCGTTGCTGCCCCGCCAGCTGGAATTCGCGGACCTCGGTACTCCCCTGGAGGAAGTGACTTTCGTGGTGGTGGACGTGGAAACCACCGGAGGGCGGCCCGGGGCGCATTCACTTACCGAAATTGGGGCGGTGAAGGTGTGCGGCGGTGAGGTGGTGCAGGAGTTTTCCTCACTCGTTAATCCCGGGGTTCCCATCCCTGCCCAGATCACCGTGCTCACCGGAATCACCACCGCGATGACGGTGAGCGCTCCCCCGCTCAGCGAGGTCCTCCCTGCTTTTCTCAATTTTCTCGAGGCGGATGTCCCAGCGCTTGACGGTGGAGCTCCTGTTTCCGGCGGTGGGACTCCCGTTCCAAGCAGTAGAGTGCCTGCCCGAAACCGGGCGGCGGAGCCACCGGTGCTCGTGGCTCATAATGCCCACTTTGATATGTCCCATTTGCGCGGAGCTTGCGAAGCGATAGATGTGGCGTGGCCGCGGCTGCGCGTTCTCGATACCCTCGGGCTGGCGCGCCGTATTTTTACCCGCGATGAAGTCCCCAATCACAAATTGAGCACCCTGGCTGGCTACTGCCGGGCAGCGGTGCAGCCAAGCCACCGTGCCCTCGATGATGCGCGGGCCACCGTGGATGTGCTCCACGCAATGATCGGGCGGCTCGGCCCGCTCGGTGTCACCCATATTGAGGACCTGCTCACCGCATCCAATCCGGTTCCGGCCCGCCGGCGCCGCCGCGCCGTGCTCGCCGATCACGTGCCACACGGCCCGGGTAGCTACCGTTTTATCGGCCCGAATAGCGAGGTGCTCTACGTGGGCAGCTCCGGGAATATGTACCGGAGGGTGCGCCAGTATTTCACCGCCGCGGAAAAACGCCGCCGCATGGCAGAAATGGTAGAACTGGCCACCCGGGTAGAAACCACCCCCACCGCCACTCTGCTAGAAGCGCGGGTGGTGGAGCTGCGCGATATCACCCGCTTCGACCCGCCCTATAATCGCCGCTCGCGCCGCCCGCAAACCCGCACCTGGATCAGCCTGGACACCACGCCCGTGGCGCGCCTGAAAATTACGCGCAGCTGTTCGGCAACGGAAGTCGCGAACTCCCTGGGGCCTTTTGGCTCCCGCAGCGCTGCCCGGCGCGCCGCTGAACTCATCGGCGATGAAGCCGGGCTCAACCCCGCCGGCCTCAACGTGCCACGCAAAGCGGATCTGAGCGATTGCCCGTGCCGTTTCGCCTCCCACGCGCCCTGCTATCTTGCCCCGCGGGGCACCGTGAATACCGCCGCAGTGGCCATCTCCCGCGCCCGCCGGCTGTTGGCCGGCTCCCTTGCCGAAGTATGGGATCACCAGATGGCCCGCATTGCCCGCCTGGCCGGTGCGGAGCGTTTCGAAGAAGCCGGAGTGGAACGCGACCGGCTTTCGGCACTCCTCACCGCAGCCCAGCGGCGGGAATTGTTGGTTCCGCTGTGGCAAGCAAGCTGCGTCGTCGCCGCATCTAAACGAGGGGACCACTGGGAAATCATCCTCGCGAGTTACGGCAGACTCCTTGCTACCGCGACAGTCAGCGAAGCCCGCGATGTTCCCGAACATGCCGCAGCGCTCCGCAGTGCAACTCCCCTGCCTGAGGCTCCCGCCCGCGCGGCCGAGCACGCCCACCCGGAGGAAACCCAGCTTCTGGCCGCGTGGCTAGCTGATCCGCGTTCGCGAGTGCTCGCTATTGAGGGCGAGGTTCCCCTCGCGGTCCCCCTCGCCTCCGCCCACCGCTTCGCCGCTTCCTTCCCGGGCGCCGAAGAATCGCCCGACTTGGCTGAGCGCTAAACCTCCCCCATTCTCGCCACCTATGTGCCGGACACCACATATACTGATGACGTTCGCATTCAATTACTGTTCGGAGATTCCGAACATATCTCAACAGGGCGGCACCGCGATGCCGCCCAGAATTGGAGTATGAGAATGGCAACCTACACCCTCCCCGATCTTCCCTACGATTACGCGGCACTCGAACCGCATATTTCCGGAAAGATCATGGAGCTCCACCACGATAAACACCACAAGACCTATGCGGACGGTGCCAATAAAGCCCTGGAGAACCTTAGCGAGGCTCGCGAGAAGGGCGATTTCGCGGCAGTGAACCAGTACACGAAGGATTTTTCCTTCAATCTGGGCGGTCATATTAACCACTCGATTTTCTGGACCCTGCTCTCCCCCAACGGCGGTGGGCAGCCGGAAGGCGAACTTGCCGAAGCGATCAAGGATTCCTTCGGCGATTTCGCCACCTTCCAGAAGCAGTTCACGGCCGTGGCCACCGGCATTCAAGGCTCGGGCTGGGCGGTGCTCGGCTACGATTCCGTGGCCGGCAAACTGGTGATCTACCAAATGTACGACCAGGCCAATAATGTGCCCGCCGGGGTGCTGCCCGTTTTCCAGCTCGATATGTGGGAGCACGCCTTCTATCTTGACTACCTCAACGTCAAGGCCGATTACGTCAAGGCGATCTGGAATATTGTCAATTGGGAAGAAGCCGGGCGGCGTTTGACCACCGCCCAGGAGCAGGCTGCCGGCCTCCTCATTCGCAAATAAGTCACGCGCACACCGCGCCGGCGCTATTCATAGGCACGCGCGGTCTCCTTCCTAGATAGCACGAAGGGCGAGGCCACCTCTATTGAGGTACCTCGCCCTTACGCTATCCGGGGCCATTTTCAGCCCTATCCGAAACCGCCGGTAGCTACCCGGTAACTATCCGGCAACTATCCGGCAATTACCTGGTGGCGACCCAGTAACTACCTGGCAACTACACCGCGGAGAGAATATCGACCACCACGGCAATGGCCTGGGCCGGATTGTCCTTACTGGGCACGCTCAGCAGAACCCGCGAACCCACCGGCACCCCGGCCAGGGGCGCAAAAATCTGCTGGGTAGACGGAACCGAACGCGGCCCGGCCGGATAGTTCGCCGTTGTGGGCGCCCAGGTATTTTCCGCGTGAGCGTTATCCCATTGCGCGGCCGCGAATTGGAGCACATAGGTGCCCTTCTCCGGGAGGGGAGCCCCGCTGCCGCGGGCAATAACCGTGGCCTTGAGCTCCGCGGGAGCCTCCGCGCCCTCTTTCACCCGGATCTCGGTAATGGGCTGGCCCAAGTCCCCTTTGTATTCCACCGGGAGCGCATCCGCGGCAGTTTCCACCGTGGCACCGGCCTCACCCGCACTCTTCGCGTTCCAGGCATCCAGAATTTCCACGTAGAACGCGATGGTATCCGTAGCCCCGATGGAACCATCCTGGGTACCGCCCGAAGGCCCGTAGCCCCACTTCGCCGGGATGGACAAAATCAGCTTGTCCCCCACGTGGGCCTTGGCCAGAGTGTGGCTCCAGCCCGGGATCACCTGGGCGAGCGGGAATGTGGCCGGAGCGTTACGCGAATAGGAAGAATCGAAAGGCTCGTTCTTCCCCCACACTTGGCCCACGTAATTGACCTTGGCCACCGCATCGGCGCCCAATTCCGCGCCGCTGCCCTGTTCGAGCACCCGCACCCGTACATCCGCGGGAGCATCCCCCTTCGGGAACTCCAGCAGCGGTGCCTGCGCCGTGCCGCCCAGGGACGGCATGCCCTCCTCCGAGTACACGATCTCGGGGACTTCCCCGGGGGCGGGGCTTTCCACCGCGCCGCTTGCCTCAGCGCTCGCGGATTCCGAAGCAGCCGGTGTTGAGCTAGCTGCGCCGTCGTTCCCACCCGAACATGCCGCGAGGCTGCACGCAAGCAAGGCCGCCGTGCAGCCCGCAAGAATTTTCTTTCCCATCAATGTCACTTTCTTCGTCCCGTTCGCGCCGCGCGAGTACGCCGCGGCCTTCGCGTATCCGCGTTTTAGCGGCTTTCGCCCGCGCCTAGTTTCTCCAGGAGCAGCGCCTCCGCCAGAATAGCGTTACGCCAATCGCCCAGGTGCAGGGATTCGTTATGAGCGTGAGCGCGTGCATCCGGATCTTCCACGCCGGTCACCAAAATCTCCGCCTCCGGGAAGACTTCCGCGAGGTCGGAAATGAAGGGAATGGACCCGCCGGTGCCGATGTCCACCGATTCGTGGCCGAAGGCTTCACTGAGGGCTTCGCGGGCCAGATGCATGATGGGGGTATCCTCCCCGGCCTTGAAACCGGACCCCGCTTCCGCGACTTCGGTAACCACGGTGGCACCGAACGGCGCCTGCGCTTCGATGTATTCGGCCAGCAGTTCGCCGGCGCGCTGGGGATCCTGACCGGGAGCCACCCGCATGGAGAGGAAGGCCCGCGCGGAGGGAATCACGGTATTGGAGGCTTCCGCGGTGGAGGTCACGTCCATGCCGATCACGGCGATGGAGGGTTTCGTCCACATGCGCGAATTGAAGGAGCCGGTGCCCAGGAGCTGCATGCCGGGCAGAATCGCGGCATCGCGGCGCAGGTGCTCTTCTTCGTAATCGACGTCGGCATCATCCCAGGCGTCCAAGCCGGGAACCGCAACGTCGCCGTTCTCGTCGTGCAAGGTGGCGATAATCCGCGCGAGGGCGGTGACCGCATCGAGGGTGGGCCCGCCGTACTGGCCCGAATGCACGCCGTGGGTGAGAGTGGACACTTCCACACCCAAACGCACGACGCCGCGAAGCGAAGTGGTCAGGGAGGGCACCCCCACCTTCCAGTTACCCGAATCAGCCACCACGATGGCATCGGCCTCGAGGCGATCCCGGTAGGTTTCCAGGAAAGCATGGAAGGTAGGCGAACCGATTTCTTCTTCACCTTCGATGAAGAGGGTGACGTTCACGGCCAAGTCATCGCCGAGGGCCGAGATCGCGGCCATGTGGACGAGCACGCCCGCCTTATCATCGGCGGTGCCGCGCCCGTAGAGGCGCCCGTTCTTTTCCACCGGCTCGAAAGGATCGGATTCCCAACCGTCCAGGGTGCCCTGCGGCTGCACATCGTGATGCGCGTAAAGAAGAATGGTGGGCTTATCATCGCCGACGTGCTTATGGGCGAGAATCGCCGGACGGCCCTTCCCCTGGGGCGTTTCCAATTCAATAATATCGACGTCGAAACCGCGTTCGCGGGCCATGCGCGCCACGAATTCCGCGGATTCACGCACCTTCGCCTGGTCAAAGGCATCGGCGGAAACGGAAGGAATACGGACAAGGTCCTCAAGCAAAGCGCGATGGACGGGCAGGGCCTCATCCACGCGCGCAACAAGATCACTACTCATACGTCCTAGGGTACCGGGTTCGCGCCCGCGGGCGCGGCGGGTGCTGAACAACGACGGCGCAGGCCGTGGGTGGCCGGCTTTACGTGAACGGCTGCGGTAGTGTGCGCGGGCGGTAAAGGGAACGGCTACGGTAGTGTGCGCGGGTAATGGACAGGGCGGCCGCGCGCGAACGGTTAGACTATTCTCGTTCAAGGCATAGTTGGCGACGACGCAGGAGTTGAGATGGCATTCGGCCGCAAGAAAGAGGCAGTAGAAAAGGCGCAAGAACAGGCAGCCCCCGCCCCCACTCATCCCAAGGGATATACCCCGGGCAAGGGAGCCCCTACCCCGAAGCGTAAAGACGTGGAAGCGCGCCACCGCCGGCCGATTATTTCTGATAAATCCTCCATGACCCGCGAGGAAAAGAAGGCCCGCAAGGCCGAGGAACGCGCCCGTTCTTCCGAGCGCTGGGAACGCGAACAAACCGCGATGAAAACGGGGGATATTCGGAATATGCCCCTCGCTCACGCGGGCGTGCAGCGGGCTTTCGCGCGCGATGCTCTTGATTCGCGCTTTCAGTTCTCCTCGCTCATGCTGTGGCTCGCCGTCATTATGATCGCCGGTGTTTTCACTCTCACCCGCTTCCCGCTGGTCTTCAATGTGTTCGTTATTACCTGCTACGCGATCCTCGTGCTCATGGCCCTCGAATCGTGGTGGCGGGCCCGCCAGGTGCGCACCCTGGTCGAATACAAATACGGGGAGGATAAGACTCCGGATCGCCTGGTCGGGCAGATGATGTCACGCGGGTTTACCCCGCGGCGCTGGCGCATGCCACGCCCCATGGTGAAATTCGGTGAGTACCCCGAGGGTGGCACTCCCGCGGATCTCAAAAAGGCGCGGGAAGCGAAGAAAGAAATGAAGCGGGCCGCGAAGTAAAGCGAAAGGCTAAAGAAAACTAAAGATTACGCTGGGCGATGCTGGCTGGCCGGGACCACATAATCCAGGCCAGCCCGGCAATGGCCCCGAGGGTGGGAAGGTAATAATAGGTGGCACCGGCCTGATACCAGGGGCTCACCTGATGGAAAAGATCAGGGATGACCACGCCCACCACGGCCATCACAATATTGGCGCTCCAGCAGGTGGTGGCCACCCACCGCATCCGCCGCCCGTTATGGAGCGAGCCGGCGCAAGCCAGCACCCACACAAGCGCCGCCACCAGGGTGGTGGTCATGCGCCCGGGATAACCCAGCTGAAAATCTTCGGTGCCCGCAACAATGGCTCGCCACACGAAAATGGCGGCCCCCAGGCTCAGCGCAATGAGGAGGAAGAGAGGCCAGCCCACGGCGGTGCGCCTCTCGTCTCGGATCATTTCACTATTCACCTGGCTCCTCCCAGAATCCTGCACTGGCTGTGCGCCTCCTTCGCGGAGCTGACCGCGGAGACGACGTACCATCATAAACCTTTAAGCGCGCCGGTGCTCCGCGTTCCAACGGCGCACCGACTCGGGATAGCCGGTGCGATTAATTTCGTAGAAAGGTATGCCCAGTTCACGGGCAAGTTGCGCTCCGGCTGCCAGATCAGGCACCCGCCGGCGGGTCCACTCCCCGGTGCGAGCAACGAGGAGAAGAGCTGCCGGCTCACGCGGAGTTTCCACCTCAAAATAGGCTTCCACCCCCGCGCGAGTCTCGATGAAATCGGCGAAGTGTTTCGCCGTCGCCGAACGGCGAGCACCGCCGTGAGCAGCACGGGAACGGGAGCGACGCGAAAAAAGACCCATACGGTGATTTTAGCGACCCTCGCTGGGAGCGTGATGCGTCCCAGATAACACCTCGGCATGGCAGAATATAGGTATAGCGGCTCTTGTACCGCATTCCAAAATGTTGTATTGCGAAGGGAAATCCTGTGGCAGAAACGAAAGAGTACGACGTCGTCATCCTCGGTGGCGGCAGCGGCGGCTACGCGGCCGCGCTTCGTGCCGGTCAGCTCGGCCTGACCGTTGCTCTCATTGAGGCTGACAAGCTCGGCGGTACCTGTTTGCACCGCGGGTGCATCCCCACCAAAGCATTGCTGCACGCCGCTGATGTTGCCGATGAAATGCGCGAAGGCCCGTCCATTGGTGTAAAAGGTTCCTTTGAGGGCATTGATATGCCCACCTTGCAGGCCTACAAGAACGGCGTGATCGAGAAGATGTTCAAGGGCCTGACCGGCCTGGTCTCCTCGCGCGGTGTGGAGATTGTGCAAGGCTGGGGCAAGCTCGTCGCGAAGGACACCATCGAAGCTAATGGCGTGCACTACCGCGGCAAGCACGTTGTGCTGGCCTCCGGTTCCTATTCGAAGACCATCGGCCAGGAGATCACGGGCCGCGTCCTCACCTCCACCGAAGCGCTGGAGCTGGGTGAGGCCCCCGGATCCGTGATCGTGCTGGGTGGCGGGGTTATCGGGGTGGAATTCGCCTCCGCGTGGCGCTCCTACGGTGCGGAAGTCCAGATTATTGAGGGCCTGCCGCGCCTGGTTCCCAATGAGGATGCGGAAGTGTCCAAGAATCTGGAACGCCAGTTCCGCAAGCGCGGCATTAAATTCGCTACCGGAACCATGTTTGATCACCTCGAACAAACCGATCATTCCGTCAAGGTTTTCACCCAGGACGGCAAGGAATTCGAGGCGGATTACCTGCTCATCGCTATCGGGCGCGGCCCGGCCACCGCGAACCTCGGCTACGAAGAAGTCGGGGTGAAGATGGATCGTGGTTTCGTGCTCACCGATGAGCGCCTGCGCACTAACGTTGATGGAATCTACGCGGTGGGCGATATTGTGCCCGGCCTCCAGCTGGCTCACCGCGGTTTCCTCCAGGGTATTTTCGTTGCCGAAGATATTGCGGGCCTCAACCCCAAGGTGATTGACGAAACGAAGATCCCGCGCGTCACTTTCTGCACCCCGGAAATCGCCTCCGTGGGTCTCAACCAGGATAAGGCCGAGGAAGAATACGGCAAGGAAAATATCACCACTGCCACCTTCAACCTCACCGGGAACGGCAAGTCCCAGATGCTGGGCGCGGCCGGTTTCGTCAAGCTGGTTGCGGTCAAGGATGGTCCCATCGTGGGCTTCCACGCCATCGGGGCGCGCATGTCCGAACAGATTGGCGAAGGCGAACTCATGGTGGCCTGGGAAGCCTACGCGCAGGACTTCGATGGTCTTATCCACGCCCACCCCACCCAGAACGAAGCAATCGGCGAAGCGGCATTGGTCCTCGCGGGCAAGCCGCTCCACAACCACTAAATCGAGGGAGATAACTCTATGTCTGAACCGTTGAAGATGCCCGCCCTGGGCGAATCCGTCACCACCGGTACCGTGACCGCCTGGCTCAAGCAGGTGGGCGATACTGTTTCGCTCGACGAGCCGATTGTGGAAGTCTCCACAGACAAGGTCGATTCGGAAGTCCCCTCCCCCGCGGAAGGCGTGATCGAACAGATCCTCGTCCAGGAAGATGAAGAAGTTGAAGTGGGTGCCATCCTCGCCTATATCGGTGATGGCTCCGGCGTGGCTGCTTCGGCAGCTCCCGCCAGCAATGCAGCCCACGCGGAAGAAGCGGCTCCTGCTCCTGCTGCCGCTCCTGCGCCGGCAGCTGCGCCCGCCGCACCCGCCGCGCCGGAAGGTGGCTCGGCTGCCACCGGTGTGGAAGTGAAGATGCCGGCCCTGGGTGAATCAGTCAATGAGGGAACCGTCACCTCGTGGCTGGTGGCCGAAGGCGATGAAGTCGAAGCCGACCAGCCCATCGTGGAGGTCTCCACGGACAAGGTCGATTCGGAAGTCCCGGCCCCGGCCGCCGGCATCATCCAGAAGATTGTGGTCCAGGAAGATGAAACGGTTGCGGTAGGCACCGTCATCGCTTATATCGGCGACGGCGCAGCCGCGCCCGCACCCGCGGCTCCCGCCGCCGGTGCGGCCCCGGCTGAAGCACCGGCCAGTGTGGCAGCGGTCCAGGAACCGGCTTCCGGAACCCCGCAGCACGGCACCCCGGCCCAGCAGGAAAACCAGGCGAACACGCCGGATCTGGATACGGCTGATGTCGGTACCGGTTTCTCCGAACCGGATGCCTACATCACTCCGATTGTGCGCAAGCTCGCCAAGGACTTGGATGTGGACCTGTCCGGAGTCAAGGGCTCCGGTGTGGGCGGGCGTATTCGCCGCCAGGATGTGGAAGCGGCAGCCGCGGCCGCGAAGAAGGCCGCGGAAGAAGCCGCGCGTGCCCAGGCCGCCGCTTCCCAGCCGGCCCCGGCAGCTGCACCCGCGCCCGCCGCGGCGAAGAAGGCTACTCCGAGCGCACCGTCTGCTGAGGCAGCTCAGCTGCGCGGTACCACCGCGAAGATGACGCGCCTGCGCCAGACCATCGCCAAGCGCATGGTGGAATCCCTCCAGATTTCGGCGCAGCTGACCACCGTGATCAAGGTGGATGTCACGAAGATCGTCAAGCTCCGGGAAGCCAATAAGGCTGCTTTCGCCGAACGTGAAGGCACCAAGCTGACCTACCTGCCCTTCTTCGTCAAGGCCGCCATCGATACCCTGAAGAACCACCCGAAGCTCAACGCCACCATCAAGGACAATGAGGTGGAGTACTTCGACTACGAGAACATCGGGATCGCGGTGGATACCCCGAAGGGCCTGTTCGTTCCGGTTATCAAGAACGCGGGCGATCTCAATATCGCCGGCCTGGCCCGCGCCATTAATACCGGCGCGGCCAAGGTACGCAATGGCGAAGCAGCGGTCGATGATCTCACCGGCGGTACCTTCACCATTACGAATACCGGCTCGAACGGCGTCATGTTTGACACCCCGGTCATCAACCAGCCCGAGGTGGCCATCCTGGGTATCGGCGCGATTATGCGCGAACCCGGCATCGTCAAGGACGCGGACGGCAACGAATCCATTGGCATTCGTTCCTACCTCTACCCGGCGATCACCTACGATCACCGTTTGGTGGACGGCGCAGATGCCGGCCGGTTCCTCAAGGAATTCAAGGCCCGCCTGGAAGAAGCCGATTTCGAGGGTGCGTTCTAAGGAACTTAACAACTAGGATCCTCGGTTCCTCTGGGTTACGCAGTGCATCTCAGGTGCTACGTAACTCAGTAACGCAACCTCAACCGCGCGCGTGATCACGCGCGCGGGAAGCTCCCCGGTTCCGGTAGTGCTATCTGGCATTCCGGATACCGGGGAGTTTTCGGTTGATAGGCAGTCCGCAGCCCCACTACTCACGCACCCCACTCAGCTGGCCTCTCCATACCGCTATGCGATAGCCTTCAAGGGCACGGGTGAAAGCCCAGCGCAACCAAAACTGCACGCCCTCGCCGGCGGCCGCGTTCACGAGCACGGGTGGGTGGCCACCACGCGCCACGGCTGCGGGCTCAGCTGCCAGCGCGCACACCGCTCCGGCTGCGGCCCAATAGTTTCCCCGCTGGCGAGAACGAGGCGGCGCTGCACCGTGACGACTTCAAGAAGGTTCTCCCCCACCCAGGAAGCTTCCCGCACCTCAGTTTCCACCTGCGCTACCGGAGTGCTCTCCAGCACCCTACGCAACTTCGCATCGGCCGCCGCCGCTTCACCATCCGGCATGTTCAAGGCGTTCAGCGCTGCTATATCACCCGCGCCAATAGCGGCATCGCGGGCCGCCACTAACTGGCGGGCCACCGCCAGAGCATCCGGCTCCGGCTCGGTATTCGCACCAGAGCCACGTGCCCGGCCCTTGCCAGACGCCACGCCATCGCCATACTCCGGCTTTTCTCCACGTACCGGCTCCGTGGGTGCCTTTTTCACCGTGGGCACTAGCGCGCCCAGCGCCATTCCTGCCAGCACGCCCGCCACTATCCCGAGGACGCATAGACGCACCAACATAGCCACCCGCCCATCGCTAGCTCCGCCTACCCCGCCTCCGTCACGTGCCCTGCTTGCCTCGCGCCGCTTCACCACTGTGCCTGCCATAGGCCTACTTCACCACCGCCGGCCTATTCCGTCCAGAAGCCATCCACAGGCAGGCCCGCCACTGCGTCGTTATCCACAAGCCGCTCACGCTTCACGCCTGACGCTTCACGCCTCATCTCACACCTCACACAGACCCATCGTGCACATCACCACGCTTGCCCTCGATGCCACGGTCACCGCGGAATCCACATCCCCACCCCCGAACAACTGTCCGCCAGCGTGAGATTGGGCCAGGCGCTCAACAAAGCCGGCGCTATCGTCTAGAATCGACGGGGACTATCGAGAAGGATCTAAAAGGAATCAGATGGCACAGGATAAGAACAAGGGCGCGAAGAAGAAGCCGGGCTTTTTCAAGACTCTGCGTGACGCATTCACCATCGCGAAGCGCACCTACAAGCATCTGGGCTGGTGGCTTGCCCTGGCCGGGCTCGCGGGCCTGGGAATCGGTATTCTCCTCGGTTTCCTCACCAAGAGCTGGATCGCCTGGACCGTGTTCGGGATCCTCCTCATGCTCCTGCTTCCCATGCTGCTTCTCACCCGGGCGGTGCGCTCGGCTAGCTACGCGCAGCTGGATGGCATGCCGGGAGCCACCTCCGCGATTCTCGATTCGCTGCGCGGCTCGTGGGTCAAGCAAACCGAACCGGTGCGTTTCAACGCCCGCCACCAGGATTTCGTTTTCCGCCTCATCGGGCGCCCCGGTGTGGTTCTGGTTGCCGAAGGCCCCATCTCGCGTACCCGTAAGCTCGTTGATGATGAGCGCCGCGCCATCCGCCGGGTAGCCCCGAATGCCCCGGTGCACGCCATTTTCATGGGCAATGGCGAAGGGCAGGTCCCGTTGGCCAAGATCGAAAAGGCTATTAAGAAGCTCAAGAAGGAAATTTCCGCCCAAGAAGTTTCTGCCCTGGCCCAGCGCCTCGAAGCTTTGGGGAATAAGGCACTCAATATCCCCAAGGGAATTGATCCCACTAATATTCGCGCTAATCGGCGGGCCCTGCGCGGCCAGTAGGCCGCGCCGTCGTCGTATATATTTCGTATCCGCCCGGGGAATTCCGCGTGAGTTCTCCGGGCGGAGGCACGCCCGGAGGTTTTTTGAGCCGGGGGCAGCACGCTAAACTACATGGGGTAACCGCACCGCTAGCCGCGCCGCGCGCCGGGAGGAGTCCGCATGTTCACAAGTGTCGCCGAAGCTGCCGAGTTTATCGCGGCAAACGAGATCGAATTTCTTGATATTCGCTTCTGTGACCTGCCCGGCGTGATGCAGCATTTCACGGTGCCCGCCACCCAGGCAACCGCCGAAAAAATGAACGAGGGCTATATGTTCGATGGCTCCTCGATCCGCGGTTTCACCTCGATTCATGAATCGGATATGAAACTGCTTCCGGATGTGTCCACCGCCTTTGTGGATCCGTTCCGCGCGGAACCCACCCTCGTCATGAATTTCAATGTGGTGGATCCGTACACGGATGAGCCTTTCGCGCGCGATCCGCGCAATGTTGCCGAACGCGCCGAGGCGTACCTGCGTTCCACGGGTATTGCGGACACGATTTCGGTGGGTGCAGAAGCCGAGTTTTATTTATTCGACGACGTGCGCTATGACACCACGGTCAATCACTCCATGTACGTGATTGATTCCAATGAGGGCTCGTGGAATTCGAGCCGGTTGGAGCCGGGCGGGAATACCGGCTACAAGATTCCCCACCAGCAGGGTTATTTCCCGGTGGCGCCGGTGGACGCAAACGAGGATGTGCGTGACCTCATGTGCCAGTATTTGGCGCAGGTGGGCTTGGATGTGGAACGTGCCCATCACGAAGTAGGCTCGGGCGGCCAGCAAGAAATCAACTATCGCTTCAATTCTTTGCGTGCCGCGGCGGACGACCTCATGAAATTCAAGTACGTCATTCGCCGGGCCGCCGATGTGTGCGGGAAAACTGCCACCTTTATGCCCAAGCCGCTTTTCGATTCGGCCGGCTCGGGGATGCACTGCCATATGTCGCTGTGGAAAGATGGCCAGCCGCTTTTCCACGATCCGCGCGGCTACGGGCAGCTATCGGACCTCGCGCGCTGGTACGTGGGTGGTTTGCTGGCCCACGGGAAGGCGCTCGCGGCTTTCACTAATCCGTCCGTGAATTCCTACCGCCGCCTGGTTCCCGGCTTTGAAGCGCCCATCAATTTGGTGTATTCGGCGCGTAACCGTTCGGCGGCGATCCGGATTCCGCTGAGCGGGAATTCCCCGGCGGCCAAGCGTATTGAATTCCGGGTTCCCGACCCGACCGCCAATCCCTATCTGGCTTTCTCCGCGGAGCTCATGGCGGGCCTGGACGGTATCCGCAACCGGATTGAGCCGCCGGCGCCCATCGATAAGGATATTTACGAGCTGCCGCCGGAAGAATACGCGGATATTGAGACGATTCCGGCCTCCCTCGATGCGGCTTTGGCCGAGCTGGAAGCCGATCACGATTTCCTCCTCGAGGGCGATGTGTTCACCGAGGACTTCATCGCCACCTGGATTAAATACAAGATGGATGCGGAGGTCACCCCGCTGCGGGCCCGCCCCCACCCGTACGAATTCGAGCTGTACTACACGCTCTAAACGGGCGCTGCCGAAGCGGCCCGCGGCGACCTGGCCGCGGTGCGCGGGCTAGCCTCGCCCGTAAAATACGTGTTCCACGGCGGCGCGGGCATGCCGCGCGGCCCGGGCGCGCCGGTCGAGGATATCGCTGGCGTGCTCAACGCCCAGGATCGCGGCCATGCGTTCGCGCTCGCGCGGATCACGCGGAATAACCTGAGCAGCGCTCCCGGTGCGGCCCGTCGCCACAAAAGCGGCCTGGCGCAGGGCGCTGGCCGCCTGCCAGCCCTCCACGAGGGCGTGTTCCTCATTCGCGGTGATCAACCCGGCAGCGCCGGCCGCCCGCAGCGCCTCCCCCGTTCCGGTCACCCGGAGTTGCGGGTAGGCCGCGGCGTACTCGAGCTGGAGGAGCTGCGCGGTCCACTCGACATCCGCGCTTCCGCCCGGCCCAAGTTTGAGGTGGGAGGCCGGGGCCACTCCCCCGGGAATCCGTTCTTTTTCCACCCGGATTTTCATGAGCCGGATGGCGGTGCGCCGCGACTCATCCCAATGCGCCGGGTAGCGCAGCGGGGCGATGAGCTCGAGGAAACGTTCCCCGAGTTCGCGATCCCCACCCACCGCGCGGGCCCGCAGCAGCGCCTGAAATTCCCAGGGCTCAGCCCAGTTGCGGTAATACTCCCCGTAGGAATCCAAGCTGCGCGCGAGCACCCCGCTGCGGCCCTCGGGGCGCATATCCGCATCCACGGCCAGCGGCGGCGCCCCGCCCACCTCCTGCTCCAGGCGCATAAAAGCACGCGCCAGCGCATCGGCATCCCCGGCGGCCTCCTCCGGCCCATCCCACACGAACATCACATCGGCATCGGAGGTGTAGCCGCATTCGCGCCCGCCCAGGCTCCCCAGCCCGATCACCGCAAAAGAAAAATCGGGATGCGGGCCATCCGCCTCGTTTTTTTCGGCGACGACGGCGCACCTGGCGGCGCGTACCCCCGCTTCCACCGCGCATTCCACGGCGTTACTTACCGCGCCCGCCACTTCTTCGGGCCCGAGCAGCCCGAGAGCCTGGGCCATGGCGGTGCGCAGCACTTCCCGCCAGCGCAACCACCGGCCCGCCCCGGCGATCTCCCCTGGCTGGCTGCGCCGCTCGAGCAGCGCGTCCAGCTCCCCGCGCAGCGCCGCCGCGCTGCGCGGGGCCAGCTCGGCGTCGTCGCCCAACCAAGCAATGGATTCGGGTAGTTCGGGGATATCGCGGGCCAGGAAACGCGAGCGGGAAAGAATGAGGGCGAGGCGGTGAGCGACGGGTCCGCCGTCACGCAGGGTGCGCATATACCAGGAGGTGGCCCCCATTTTTTCGGAGAGCACCCGGAAGGCGAGCAGCCCAGCATCCGGTTCGGGGCCTTCGGCGAACCACCCGAGCATGACGGGCAGAAGCTGGCGGGCGATGGCGGCGCGCCGGCTGGTGCCTTCCGTGAGGGCGCTGATATGGCGCAGTGCGCCGGCCGGGTCGCGGTAGCCGATACTGGCCAGCCGGGTGCGGGCAGCTTCGGGGGCGAGCGAAATATCATCAGCGGCTAGCTGCGCAGCGGCGGGAAGGAGGGGCCGGTAGAAAATATCTTGGTGGAGTTCGCGCACCTCCCGGCGTACCTGCGCGAAGGTATCGGTGAGGGCCGCGGCGTCGGGTAGGCCGAGGGAGCGGGCCAGGCGGCGCAGGTCGTCTTCGCGGGTGGGAAGCACGGCGGCCCGGCGCAGCCGCACCAGTTGGGCGCGGTGTTCCAGGCAGCGCAGCCAGCGGTAGTGGTGGTCGAGGCGGGCGGCATCGGGGCGGGAAATATATCCGCCTTCGGAGAGGCGCGCGAGCGCCGTGGTGGTGGTGGCCGAGCGGATGGTGGTGTCCACGCGCCCGTGCACGAGCTGGAGGAGTTGGACGGTGAATTCCACGTCGCGCAGGCCGCCCGCCCCTAATTTGATATGGCGGTCGCGTTGGGCGGTGGGGATATGGGCTTCCACGCGGGCGCGCATGGCTCGGGCGTCGGTGACGAAGTTGTCCCGGGAGGCGGCGTTCCAAACGAGCGGGGCGGTGGCGCGCAGGTAGTTGTTACCGAGTTCGCGGTTGCCGGCGGCCACGCGGGCTTTGAGGAGGGCTTGGAATTCCCAGCTTTGGGCCCAGGTGGCGTAGTAGTCGAGGTGGGAGGCGAGGGTGCGCACCAGGGGGCCGGTTCCACCTTCGGGGCGCAGCGCGGTGTCAATGGTCCACAGGGCGCTTTCGGGGCCGGGTGCGCTGATGTATCCGGCGAGGGTGGTCGCCAGGGCGGTGCCGATCTCCAGGGCTCGTGCTTCGCTGACTCCCGGGCGTGGTTCGGTGATATAGACGACGTCCACATCGGAGGCGTAATTGAGTTCCCCTCCCCCGGTTTTCCCGAGCGCGATAATCGTGAAATCGACGGCGTTGGCATCGGGTACCCGGGTGCGGGCGAGGTGGAGGGCGCCTTCCAGGGTGGCGCAGGCCAGGTTGGAGAGGGTGACGGCCACCTCGGGCAGGCGAGCAGCGGGATCGGGCAGGGTGAGGTCCCAGCCGGCCAGGGTGAGGATGCGGGTGTAGTAGTGGGCCCGCAGCGCGGCAATAGCATCCTGGAGGTCACTGCGGTTCTCGCGCGAATCGCTCCCGGCCTCCGGCCCTGCACCGGTCACAGGACTCGTCCCGGCGCCGGTCACAGTTCCCGTCCCGGTACCTTCCACGGCGCCCGCGAGCCAGGGTGCCAGGGCGGCGCGCATGGCCGCGCGTTCATCCGCCTCGCTCAGCAGGGCGCGTGCTTCGGCTTCTTCGGCGGTCCCGCCTAGTTCCTGGGCGGCTTGGGGGTGGCGGACCAGGTGATCGGCCAGCGCGGTGGAGAGCCCGAGCACGGCGAGCAGGCGTGGCCGGGCCGCGTCGTCGTTCCCTACGCCCTCCCGCCGGTTTAAGCCGAGCCGCGCGCAGGCCGCAAGCGCCCGGTCCGGATCCGCTGCCTGCGCGAAATCCTCCGGCTGCCAGGCACCGGCCTCCAGCTCCGCGGCGGCGCGTTCGGGGGCTGTGAATCCGCAGCGCCGGGCCCGCTGGGCGAGGGTGAGACGTCGCATACCCGCTCCCCGCGGCCCTAGCGATCCGCCCGGAAACGCGCGCGTTCCAGCGGGGTGACCTGGGCGCGGTATTCGGCCCACTCGGCGCGTTTATCACGCAGGAAGTAATCGAAAGCGTCCTCGCCCAGAATCTCCGCAACCAAATCAGAACTTTCCATGAGTTTAAGCGCGCTATCCAGGCTCCCGGGCAGGGATTCGATACCGAGCACGGAGCGTTCCATATCGGTGAGGAGGAGGACATCCGTATCGGCCGGGTCAGAAAGATCGTATTTTCCTTCGATTCCGGCCAGGCCCGCGCCCAGCACGGCCGCAAAAGCCAGGTAGGGATTGGCGGCCGTGTCCAAGGCGCGGTATTCCAGACGCGCGGATTGCGGTTTGGTGGGCTTGTATTCGGGCACCCGCACGAGGGCCGATTGGTTACGCGGCCCCCAGCACACGTAGGGCGGGGCTTCTCCGCCACCCCACAGCCGCTTATAGGAATTAACATGCTGGTTGGTGACGGCGGTGATTTCGCGGGCGTGGCGCATGAGCCCGGCCAGGAAACGCCGCGCCGTGACCGACATCCCGAATTGGCCGCGCGGGTCGTGGAAGGCATTTGTTTCGCCTTCGAAAAGTGAGAAGTGGGTGTGCATGGCCGAGCCGGGCCAGTGCGCCAGGGGTTTGGGCATAAAGGATGCTTCCACCCCGTGGCGCAGTGCCACTTCTTTAATAATGACGCGGGCGGCCATAATGCTATCGGCCATCGTGAGGCAGTCGGCGTAGCGCAGATCCACTTCCTGCTGGCCCGGGCCAATTTCGTGGTGGGAAAATTCCACGCTGATCCCCACATCTTCCAGGGAGAGGATCACATCGCGCCGGAAATTATGGGCCACCGAGCGGGTGACGTAATCGAAATAGGAGGCCGAATCAATCGGGGTGGGTTCTTCATCATCGCTGGCGCCCGGCTGGAAGAGGTAAAACTCCACTTCCGGGTGGGCGTAGGCGGTGAAGCCCAGATCCTCGCAGCGGCGCAGGGTGCGCTGGAGGATAGCCCGCGGGTCGGAGCGGGCCGGTTCGCCTTCGCGGGTGAGGATATCGCAGAACATGAAGGCGGCGTCGTCGCTCCCATCCACGCCACGCAAGACCGCAAAGGTCGAGGCATCCGGGCGCGCAATCATATCCGATTCGTAGACGCGCGTGAGGCCTTGGATGGCCGAGCCGTCGAAGCCAACGCCCTCCGCAAAAGCGTTATCGAGCTCCACGGGAGCTACCGCCACGGATTTGAGGGTGCCGACGATATCGGTGAACCACAGCCGCACGTAGCGGATACCGCGGTCGCTTATGGTGCGAAGGACGTGTTCTTGCTGGTCATCCATGGCGCTTCATCTTTCCGTATTTTTCGGGGAGGGTCCGTTAGTTTCGGCGATTTCGGTTATGCGTTCGGGCGCGGTCCGCTAGTTCCGGGCAATGCCCGTTATGTGTGCGTGCGAGTGGAAACGGGGAGTAATCCGCGCACGAAACGCCGCAGGTGGCGCCGCCGCGCGTGCGGAAGATCGTGGGCGAGCGGGTGGGAACGGAACCGGGTTTCCAGAACGCTCAAGGCTTCGCGCAGCTGGTACCAGTTCGTGATATCTTCTCCGGCCAGGTGCAGCCACGGGAGAGCAGCGCCGACGTCGCGCATATCCCGCGAGTTAATTCTCTCGAGAGAACGAACCCATTCATCGGCACATTCCAGGCCGTAGGCCCAGCCCACATAGGAGGCGAGGACCTCCGCGCTCACCCCGGCGAAACGGGGCGCCGCGGTGAGGAAGCGCCGGAAGCCTTCCACCTGATCGGAGGCCACCACCCCGTTCGGGGTGAGGGAAGAAAAGTTGAGGAGGCCGACGAATCCGCAGAACACCAGCCAGCCGCCCACGATGAGCCAGTACCAGGACAGCTGGAAAGCCAGGGCCCCGATAAAAGCCAAGCCCGTGAGCGCGATGCCCCCGAAGAAAAGCACGGCGGCCAGCGAGCCCACCAATTCGCGCCCGTGGTGGTACCAGCCGCGCCGGGAGACCACTTCCGCTTTGCTATCGCGCGCGATGGCGAGGGCGAGGCGGGTGGAGAATCCCTGTACCCGCAGCACCGGGCGGGAGGCGGCCGGCAGCCCGGCGTTTTCCATCGCGGTGCGATACGAGCGGTCATCAAAGGGTTCGGATTCCCGGAATGCTGCCGATTCGGCGCTTTCCGGGGAGGCCAGGGCGGCCAGGAAGCGTGCCTCAAAAGGTTCGAGGGTGGAGGTATCGGCTTCGGTGAGGGAGATGGTGATCATCTGGCCGCGCAGGGCCGGATCCCGGAAGAAGTCAATGGTGAGGAATCCGCGGGCGGCCAGGTCGAGGAGGGTGGTGATGGCGGCATCGTCCGCGGCGTAGTGGCGGTGCATAAAAGCCCCGAGGGCGGCGGGCATCTCCGGCGGAATAGTGCGTACCGGCGGGCGGGTATGCGGGCGGCGCCGCCGGTAATTATGGCCGGTCACCCCGGCCGGTTCGCGCGGATATACCCCGCGCGGCAGATCGGCATATTCCCGACTGGGGATGAGCGCCAAGCACATAATGACCAGGGCAGTCACCCCGATCCCTAAGGCCAACCAGAATTCCAGTGCGTTCATGGACACCAGCTCAAGCAAGGGTTCCACAGTCACCTCCTCGCACCTAGCGTACCGTGCCAACAGGCCCGCGGTACGTGCGAAGTGCGCGGGGACTCGCACGCGGCACGGTGCGTAACACCGCGCAGCGTCCGCGTTCCATCGCGGGCGCGATGATGCACCGGCGCGCGTGACCTAGTACTCTAAGCCATAGATATCGGGAGGTAATCATGACGGAGTTCTCACCGGCACGAATTCGGGTACAGCACCTGAACGAGATGGTCGCTAACGGAGAGGTGCTCACGGCACTCACCTGCTATGACGCTCTAACAGCGCGGATCTTGGACGCGGCCGGAATCGATATTTTGGTGGTGGGTGATTCCATTGGCAATACCGCCCTGGGATTCTCCTCTACTATCCAGGTCACCCTGGAAGATATTGAACGAGCCACCAGCGCCGTCATGCGCGGCACCACCCGGGCTTTTATTATTGCCGATATGCCCATGGGCACCTACGAAGAAAGCCCCACGCAGGCTATCCGCACCGCTATCCGCCTGGTGCGGGCTGGGGCGGACGCGGTGAAACTGGAAGGCGGGGAAGCTTTCGCCCCCACCGTCGAAGCCCTCACCAAGGCCGGGATTAACGTGGTGGCCCACGTCGGTTACCGCCCCCACGCCGATGCCGCCCTGGGTGGCCCGCGGGTCCAGGGCCGGGATGAAGAAGAAAGCGAGGCCATTATTGATGACGCGGTCTCGCTGGAGAAGGCCGGAGCTATTGCCGTCGTCGTCGAAATGGTACCCGGGAAACTCGGAGCAAAAATTACCGAGATTCTTTCGGTTCCCACCCTCGGAATCGGGGCCGGGTATCGCACCTCCGGGCAGCTGCTGGTCTGGCCGGATATGGCCGGGATGACCGAATGGCAACCCTCCTACGCCAAGCGTTTCGGCGAGGTGGGTGCGGCGCTGAGCAATGCGGTCACCGCTTTCCGCACGGCCGTCAAGGGCCGGGAATTCCCCGATAAGGAGCACAGTTTCTAAGCCACTACAATGGTGGCTATGAGTCTTGCAGCACGTGCGCCGCTCGGTACGGCGCGTCCCGGAAAGATTTCGCCGCGCCGTAAAGTTCCGGCTTCCATTGAACGCCCTGAATATATGTTCCATGACGGGCCGGAAGTGATCACCGCCTCGGACGTGAAAACCGAGGAGACGATTGAGCGGATTCGGGTGGCGGGAACCATTGCCGCGGATGCCATGTACGAGGCCGCCAAAGCGATCCGCCCGGGCGTGAGCACCGATGAGCTGGACCGCATCGCGCACGAATACATGATCGATAACGGGGCCTACCCCTCCTGCCTGGGCTATATGGGTTTCCCCAAGTCGATCTGTACCTCCGTGAACGAGGTTATCTGCCACGGCATCCCCGATGACCAGGTACTACGCGAGGGCGACATTATTAATCTGGATGTCACGGCCTATAAGGACGGCGTGCACGGGGATACCAATGCCACCTTCGGCGTGGGCGAGATCGACGAAGAATCCCGCCTCCTCATCGAACGCACCGCTACAGCCACCCTGCGCGGCATTAAAGCGGCACGCCCCGGGCGCCAGGTCAATGTGATCGGGCGGGTCATCGAGTCTTACACCAAGCGTTTCGATTACGGGGATGTCCGGGATTTCACCGGGCACGGTGTAGGCGAAGCTTTCCATTCCGGCCTTATTATTCCTCATTACGACGCCGCACCTTTGCACGGGGAAACTATCGAAGAGAATATGGTCTTTACGGTCGAGCCCATGGTGACCCTGGGAACTATCGACTATGAGATCTGGGATGATGACTGGACCGTTGTGACCAAGGATCGCGGGCGCACCGCCCAATTCGAGCACACCATCGTGGTGCGGGAAAGCGGACCGGAAATCCTCACGCTGCCCTCCGATCCGAATCTTGGGCTGCGGCTCTAGGCGGGTATACGCTGCGCGGGCCGCGGGGCTGGCTACGGCGCGAGCTGATATACGCGTGGGGGCGGATCCGAAAATCCGCCCCCACTGTCATCTTGGCCTATACGCCGGGTTCTGTACCGCTTGCGCGGCGGCGACCATCCATCTACGTGCGCCATTGCTGACGCACTCTAGCAATCCACCCGTGCCCTAGACGAGGAGCCTGGCGGGGCACTGTCTGATCTTGCTCCCGGTGGGGCTTGCCGTGCCATGCCGGTCACCCGGCACGCGGTGGTCTCTTACACCACCCTTTCACCCTTACCTTGCGGCGGTTTACTTTCTGTTGCGCTTTCCCGCGGGTCACCCCGGGTGGGCGTTACCCACCACCGTCCTCTACGGAGCCCGGACGTTCCTCGAGGCGCATACGCGCCGCGCGGCCGCCCGGCCAACATGACCCGTTTATGCTACCAGCCTGACGGGCGCGCGGGCGCCGCCCTACGGACACGTGGTAGCGGGCCTACGGATGCGCGCGCATCCCTACAGTGAGCGGCGGGCACCCCGGGGTTCCGACCGGGATTCCGACCAGGGTTCTGACCAGGGTTCTGATCGGAGTTCCGGCAGCATCTAAGAATGCCGTTTCTGAATGTATCTCCCCCATCGATTACCACGAGTAATTATGCAATATTGTTTCCTTGCTCACATGCAAAAGTCCGAATACGCGGGAAAGTAAGGCAAGCCGTTCCCACCGCCACAGCAGCGATTGTTAAGTCTTTGAGGATCCCTTGCCCGTAAATATTAAACCTGCTTAGAATCCAGACAACAGGCAAAACAGCGATGTTTCGCGCGTTTTCTCTGTTAGTAGGTAATGGCTGCGGGGGCCGACTTTGCGTGAGGGTCGGCTCCCGCACCTCTCTCCGTAGCACCGTGAACATGCGCCACGGGCTGCGCAACCCCGCGAATACGTGTCACACACCACCGATATCCACCACCGTAGACGCTCACCACATTTATCCAAAGGTCATGTACGAATATACGGCCTGGCTCGTAGACTTTAGCTGTTTTATAAACGCTCAAAAGTTGCAGATTAGCCGCTCCGGGTAGTACTGCACGTCTTCGCGAAGGATCCCCATGACACAGCGCATCTCCCGACTCGCCAGTACTCTTACCGTGACCACCCTCGCCCTCAGCATGGCGGGCACCGTGGCCGCCCATGCCCAACCGACCGCCGGCTCCCCCGCCCCGGGGGCTTCCTTTACCTCCTGCACGGATTCCCCCAAGGCGAAGGCCGCGGTGGATGAAGCAAAGGCCGAACGTGAGGCACTGCTCAAGAAAACGGAAACGGCGCAGCAGGAGCTCGCCGCCGCTCAGGAAGCGGCAACTGCGGCGCAGGCCGCCAAGGATGCGGCCGCCGCGAAGCTGAGTGAGGCGGAGAAGGCCGCCCAGGCCGCCGCGGAGGCACGCGACGGTGCCAAGGCCGCCCTCGATGCTTTCCAGGCGGAAGGCCAGGCCGCGAAAGATGCGCTTCCCGCGGCCCGCACCGCCCTCGAGGAGGCGGAAGGCCGGGTAGGCGCGGCGTCGTCGCAAAAAGACAAGGACAGCGCAGCGGTAACGGAAGCCCAGCGCGTTCTTGAGGAAAAGAACGCGGATCTCGCCGCAAAGAAGCAGGCGGAGAAGGATGCGCGCGCGAAGTTGGAGGCGGCGCAGGCGGCCGAGGCCGCGGGCAATGCCGAACGCGAGAAGCTCGCCGCGCAGCTGCGTGAGGTGACCGAGAAGAAGGAGCAGGCGGATGCGGACCTGGCCGCGGCACAGGCGAAGGAACGCGCGGCGCAGGATACTCGTTTTGAGGTGGTTGCGCGGGAAGCAGAAAAGGTCGCCGCCGCGCAGCGCGGGTACGACGACGCTGTTGCCGCCCTTCCCGCCGCTCAGGCCGCGAAGGAGGAAGCCCAGCAGGCGGCCACCGCAGCCGCTAACGATGTGACCGTCAAGCGTGGGGAGGACGAAGCTGCCCAGGCGAAGGCCCAGGATTCGGAAGCGAAGCTGGCGCAGGCCACGCAGAAACTCGGCGATCTTGAGAACGCCGTGACCGACCTGAAGAACCGCCAGGCCGAGGTGGAAGCCGCGCTGCCCGGGCTCGAGCAGGCGAAGAATGACGCTGAGGCTGCCTACAACGAAGCCCAGGCGGCCGAGGATGAAGCCAGGGATTGGTACGAGGCGGCTGCCGGAGATAAAAAGAATTTCACCAAGGAGGAGGTAGAGCAGTACCGGCAGGAATGGGAGGCAAAGAAGGCCGAAACCGCCCCGAAGAAGGCGGCTTTCACGCAAGCCAATGATGCCTACACCGCCAAGGCCGCGGAAAAGGATCAGCTGGCCACCCAGCTCCCGGCAAAGGAAGCGGAGCGCGATGCCGCGCAGACCGAGAAGACCGGGCTGGAGACGGCTCACGCCGCGAATCAGCAGGCCGCGCAGGACAGCGCTGCGAAGCTGGCCGCAGCGGTGGAGACTGAGGCTGCGAAGCGCGCGGCTCTCACGGAGAAGGACGCGGCGCTTACCGCGGCCCAGCAGCAGGTAGAAACGACGAAGGCTGCCCTCGCCGCGGCTGAAGCGGCGGCCGCAGAAGCGACCCGCCCGGTGGATGAGGCCCTGGCCGCGGCCCAGCGGGAAACCGCCGCGGCGCAGGAGAAAGCCACGCAGCTAGCCGCCGAGCACGCCGCACTTTCCGAGCAGATCATGACCGTGCACGTACCCAAGTGGAATGATCTGCGCCTCAAGCGTGAAGACGCACAGCAGGAGCAGACTCAAGCGGCCGGTGCGCTCGCGGAGGCAGAGGCTGCGAAGGGCGCCGCGGATCAGGAGCTTGAGAAGGCGAAGGCCGCGGCGGAGAAGAGCGCTGCGGCGGTTACGTCCGCTGAAGCTGAGCGTGACGCGGCGAGCCAGAAGGTGAAGGAACTGGAGGCGGCCGGAGCGAAGCTGGACGGTTTGCAGGCCGAATATGACACGTTGGCCGCAGCTGGGGCGCTCGCGGAGGCGGATGCTGCTGCGGCTCGTGAGCAGGATGCGGCCGCTGGCACGGCACTTGCGGACGCGACGGCGAAGGCCGCGGAGGCCGATGCTGCGGTCAAGCGTTCCGCGGATGATCTTGCCGCGCTTGATACGCGTATCGCGGCGCTGCGGACTTTCCTGGACAAGTGCGCCGCTGAGGAAGCGGAGCGGCCGGGCGCGGGCGAACAGCCCGGAGCCCCGGGCGCTCCTGAAACTCCGGCACAACCGGAACAACCGGCTAATCCAGAGCAGCCCGGAACCGGGACCGCGGCACCGAGCACGCCGGCACCGGGAGCTTCGGCGCAGAATCCTTCAGTGCAGGGCGGCAAGCATGCCGATCCTTCTGCACCGGTCGCCCGCGGTCAGCAGTCGGTTGGCAAGCACGCTGCACCCGCGGCGCAGCTGCCGAGCACCGGCGCGGAGAGCAGCGGTATCGCGGGTTCGGCTCTGCTGCTGATGCTCACCGGAGCGGGCGCGGTGGCTTACGCCTCCCGTAAGCGCGCCACGCGCTAAAAATCCGCACAACATAGAGTGCGCATAAGAACACCGTTTTCAGCTGATTTCGTGTTTCTTATGCGCACTCTGTAGCTCTGATGGTTTCGAATGCGCACTTCCTACGTCCCCGCCTGGCGATTGCTCTGGCGGGGACGGGTTGTTTTTCCGAGCTGTACTGCAGCTGTCGTACGTGCGAAGTACAGGCGTGAAAAAGAAAGCCTTCCTAGGCTTCGTCGTAATCAACCGGCACGATAATGCAGTCGTAATCCTCAGAAAGATAAATCTCATCTTCCGCGGTGGCCTTGATTTGCGCCACTTCCACCGGGGAAAGTGTGATTCCCGCCCCGGTAGCACCGTTAGGCGTCATGGTCATAACCGCGTAGCCGCCGGTGGCAACCGAGTGTTCGTACACTTTTTTGAGAGATTCTGCCAGCGGTGCATAGAGTTCCTCACGCTGGGCGCGGATTTTTTCTTGGGAAGCGGTGATGTCCGCGACCACGTCCTCCAGTTCGGAGCGCTGGGCCAGTACTTTTTCTTGGAGTGAATCGATAGCTGCACCCAATTCCCGCACTCGCTCTTCGCCACCTTCAACAGCTTCGAGCGCAGCGAATTCCTTTTCCGACGTTTCTTCCAGGGTGGTGCGCAGCGCCGCCATTTCGTCTTCCAGCACGAGCAGATCGCGGGAGGTCAGTCCGGTGCCGGCATTATATTTTTCTTCTTTGTCCGCTACCTGGCGAGCCAAATCCGCGCTGGTCTTCTCCACACTCGCTAACTCCGCCCGCGCCTGCTCCAACTGCGTCTCCGCCGCGGTTTTTTCCCGCCCGCGCGCGGCAATCGCGTTGAGGAGTTTACCCAAAGAAGCTCGCAGCGGATGCTGGGTATTTTCCCGCTCGAGGCGGTTGAGCTGCGCGTCCAAGTCGGCAACCTGAAGCAGAATAAGTTGATCGGCACGGGGTGCTTTCATCGGGTGGATCTCCTTCGACTCGCACGAAAGGCGCACGGCGCGCCTTCCCCTATTCTATGTGGGAGAACCGGCCCCGCGCAGCGAGCTCACCCACGCAGCGCAATATTCCAAGCATCCGTGGGAATCTCGGAAATATACGTATCCAGCTGCGGGAAGCGTTCGCGCAAACGCTGCTCCATCTCGCCCAGCACCGGCCATTCGCTAGCCCAGTGGGTGGCGCAGATGAGTGCGCAGCCGCCGTCCCAAATATGGTCGGTGGCCGGGTGGTGGCGCAGATCCGCGGTGAGATACGCATCCGCGCCCGCGGCTTTCGCGGCCGCTAATAGCGAATCCCCCGAACCGGAGCAGATGGCTAGCCGCCGCACCACCCGATCCGGATCGCCCGCTCCGAGAACCCCGGCCGGAGTATGCGGCAACACCTCCGCGACCCGCTCGACCAGCTGCCCGAAAGACACGGCCGCGATGCTGCCCACCCCGCCTATTCCGGATTCGGGATCCAGCGGCGCCTCAATCTCCACGTCCAGAAGCCGCGCGAGCGCGGCGGTGGAGGCCACCACGTCCGCATTGGTGTGCGCACTAAAAAGCGCGACCCGCCCGCGCACCAGCTGCGTGATCCACCTTCCCTTGGCGAACGTTCCCGCCACGGTGGAAGTCCCGCGCAAAAAGAGCGGGTGGTGAGTGATGAGGAGGTCAGCCCCGCGTTCGCAGGCTTCTTGCACGGTTGCTTCACACGGGTCGACGGCGAAAGCGACGCTGCGCACCTCGTCGCTGGGCAGGCCGGCCACCAGGCCGACCCGGTCCCAGCTTTCCGCGCATGCGGGTGGGAAGAATTCATCCATGGCCGCGGTGATATCCGCCACTGTATACGTCATGGACTCACCCTACCCTAGGACGCCGTGCGCTCCACGGTGCGCTCCCACTCCTTGTGGAAAATTTCTTCCTCGTGATCGAAAGCGGTGACCACCGATTGCACGTAGAAGTTCTTCGCGTCGCAGCGGATGCGGGTATCGGCTTCCAGGCGGACCTCCCAATCGATATCCGGGCGAGCCAGCCCGATTTTCCATTCGGCTTCGGTGCGGGCCGAAAGCGGGTCATCCCAGGAAATCCAGTAGCGTTCCACGGAATCTTCGTCGTAGTGGAGGCCGTCCGGGTAGACCCGGGTTCCTCCGTAGGCCGGATCTACCTGGATAAACGTCTCTTTCTTCACCACGTCGCGGGCGATGAGGCGTTCGGGGCGGCGCGCCCCGGCAACCCCCGCTTCCGGGTATGTCACGTCCAAACCAACGGGCTGGACCGGCCCGGCGAAACTGACCGCATCGTCGAGGGCATCGCGTTCTCCCCCGGGGCGGATCGGGCGGGCGGGTACCACCAGCGCGGAAGCCCCCAGATCCACCTCCACCCCGGCGTTTTCCCGCACCGGCCAAATCCACGGCCAGTAAGCACTGGAAAGCGCCACCCGCAACGTGTGCCCGGCCGCGAAATGGTAGCCAATACCGGTAAGCGGAATCTCCACATCCACCCACTGCCCCGCGGGCATTTCCACGATCCGCTCGCGCCCCTCGCGAGCGCTCAGATTGAGGTTCCCGCGGGTGATGAGCGTGGAGGCACCGTCCGGGGCCACATCTTCCAGGCGCACATAGATATGCCCGCGCTCCCCGCCGTTGCGCAAGCGCAACAACACCCTGGCATTACCGAGAATCTCGACCGATTCCCCCAGGTAAAAATCGCAGGTCACCGCGCGGCCATCGTCGCCGCGCTGATCGACCGGCAAATCGGCGTCGTTCCCGTACGGGAAGTACCGCCCGGCATCCGAGCCGATGTCTTGCGGCGACTTCACAAGAATCGTGCCGCCACGCACCGCACCCGGCGATACGCTCGCCTGCCCCAATTCAAAACGAAGCGGCTCAATATCCGGGGAGGGCCAGGCACGTTCCGCCACCCAGCGGCCCTCGATTTCCTCGTATACCGAGGCTGGGCGCATGGGGTCGCTGATCCAGGTGCGCAGCAGCGGCTCATCCATTGCGCCGTTATCCACGCCCTTGAGCCACCTATCCCACCAGCGCAGCGTTTCCCCGAGGAAATCAATATGCGGCCCCGGGCGCAGATCGCGATCCGGGTACTGGTGGCTCCACGGCCCGAGCAGCCCGCGCACGTTCTTCCCCAGCGCGGAAAGATTCTCCACCAGGCGCAGCACGGTATCGCGGTACGGATCGAACCAGCCGCCCACCGCGAGCACCGCCGCATCGAGTTTCGAATAATCCTCACACACCGAGCCGTGTTTCCAGTAGGCATCGCGGGTCTGGTGACTCATCCAGGTATCCACGTAGGGCTCCATATTATTGAGGCGCTCTAGCCACATGGACTTCCAGTTTTCCCCCACGGCGCGCGGGTCCGGCGGCCGGGATTCGAAAGCGAGCATGGTGGCTCCCCAGGCGTGCATATCCACCGCGAGCATCGAGCCGCCGAAATAGTGCACGTCATTGTCGTAGCGGTCGTCGGTGGAGCAGGTGGTGACGATCGCCTTGAGGGCTTCCGGCTGGTAGGAGGCGAGCTGGAGCGAATTGAAACCGCCCCAGGAAATCCCGAACATACCCACGCTGCCCGTGCACCACTCCTGCGCGGCAATCCACTCGATGACTTCCAGGCCGTCTTTGTGTTCCTGCGCATCGTATTCATCGCCCGGGATACCCTCGGAATTGCCGTGCCCGCGGATATCGACCCGGATGGAAGCGTAGCCGTGCCCGGCGTAATACGGGTGGCGTTCGTGATCGCGCGGCGCGGTCCAGTCCCCGCTGCGGTAGGGCAGATATTCGAGGATCGCCGGCACTTTTTCTTCCGTGCGCGGCATCCAGGCTTTCATCCACAGCCGGGTGCCGTCCGAGAGCGGAATCCACCCCTCGCGAATCTCAGTCTCGTAGGGAAAATCTGTGATGTACTCCATTGTTCTCCTTCCTAGGCGTCTGTGCTGTGTTGCTTCTGTGCGTGTGCTGCGGTTTTCGTGGGGCGCGTTGAGGAACGACGACGCCGCCAGCTCTACGCGACGACTTTCATACGTGAGCGCATCCACGGAGTAAGCGCCATGAGCAGCACGCCGTAACCGATAACCACCGCTCCCTGCACTCCGAAGTAGGCAGGGATGGAGGCGGCCATATTTTCGTAATCGAAGAATTTCACCACCTGGGCTTGGATTCCCTGGGCGCAGGCCATCGCCGCGAACCACAGGGCCATGGTTTGGGAGGCGAAAGCCCGCGGGGCGAGTTTCGTGGTGGCCGACATCCCCGAGGTTTGCAGCACCAGATCCCCCAGGCCGAGGAAGATATAGCATCCCACCAGCCACAGCGGCATAAGAAGAGCCCCGCGCGGGGTGAGGATGCCCGCGAGCGCCACGATGACGAAGGCGATCCCGCCGAGCACCGCGCCCAGCCCCACTTTTGCGGCCACGTGCGGTTGGCGTTTGCCCATTTTCAGCCAGATCCAGGCGAGCACCGGCCCCATGATGATTTCCACGATGGCGGTGAGGGAAATGTAATAGGAGGAGGGGTAGCTCAGGGAGCCGATGGTGTTATCGGTGGCGTTGAGGGCCACGAGGTTGAGGGTATTTCCGGTTTGGAAATAGAGCAGGTTGTAGAGGATGAGGGCGATGAGCAGCAGCGCGTAAGGGATGAGATTGCGCCGTTCTACCGGGGTGACCTTCGGGGAGCGGTACATCCACAGGAAGAAGAACACCGGCACGATCCAGGTGATCACGGAGATGCCATTGACGACGTCGCTGAGCGTGGCGGAGGAGAAGGTGGCGAAAAGCGTGGCTACCGCGACTACTCCCCCAACCAGTCCCACGAGCATCCAGAAGGAACGGTCCGCCACGAAACTGGCGCGGATGCGATGCGCTTTGGCGCGCCCGGATAGGTTTTTCCCGGTTGCCACGTAGGCGATGAGGCCGAGGATCATTCCCACCGCGGCGGAGGCGAAACCGGCGTGCCAATGCACCCGTTGGCCGAGGAACCCGGCCACCAGCGGCCCGAGGAACGCCCCGATATTAATACCGGCGTAGTAGATGGAGAAGCCGGCATCGCGGCGGCTATCCCCGGGTGCGTAGAGTTCACCCACCATGGTGGAAACGTTGGGTTTGAGGAGCCCGGTTCCCACCACGATGAGGCCCAGGCCCACCCAGGTGAAGAATTCGGTGGGGATACCCATGGCGATATGACCCGCGGCAATAACAATGCCGCCCCAGAGCACCGTGCGGTAGGTGCCGGAAATACGATCCGCAATCCAGGCGCCCGCGATGGAAAGCAGGTAGACGAGGGCACCGTAGGCGGCCACGATGGAGGATCCCACGTCCTCCGCGTAGCCGAGCCCGCCGCTGGCGATGGCATCGGTGAAGTAGAGGACCAGGATGGCCTGGAAGCCCAGGTAGGAGAAACGCTCCCAGAGTTCCAGGCCGAAAAGGGAATACAGGCCGGTGGGTTGGCCCATAAAGGAGCGGGTGGCGCGGGCGCGCCGGTCGCGGCGCAGGGCTTCCTTATGTTCCTTAATGTACTTTTTGGGATTCTCGACGTTATCGGGGACCTGCGCGGCAATCTGCGCGTGGGTGGGGAGGTCCGCGGTGGTGGTATCAGTCTGGTTGCCCTCATGGGGTAGGTCAGTCACGTTGGTACTCCTTGCTATCCGTTTTCCAGGGTAACAAGGGCCTCCGACATAACCGCTATTTGAGTACTTTTTTATCGTTTTCGCCCTACCGCCCACCCGCCGCAAGCCCTGAGCCCATAGGAAAAACTCGAATAGACATGACATCGGTCACATTGATAGGCTGTGGGGCATGACCACATGCGATATTCCCTCAATTCCCCTTGCCGATGGCGGCCAGATTCCCCTGGTTGGAATCGGCTCCCTACTGGCCAAAGGTAACGAGCTCGCCACCACGCTCGGCCAGATCATTGCCGATGGCTACCGCCTTATCGATACCGCCCAGCAGTACGCCAATGAAACGGCCGTTGGGGAAGCGGTGAAACGCTCCGGGGTACCCCGCGCGGAGGTATTCATCACCTCCAAGGTGGCCGGCGGGGAACAGGGGAAGCGCTATACCCGGCGCAGTATTGAGGATTCGCTGCGTCGCCTAGATACCGATTATCTTGACGCTCTCCTCATCCACTGGCCCAATCCTTCCCGTGGCCTGTACGTGGAAACCTGGGAGGAGATGCTCGCGGCGCAGGCGGAGGGCCTGGTGCGCCACGTGGGGGTCTCGAATTTCTTGCCCGAACATCTCACCCGCCTGCATGAGGCCACCGGGGTGTGGCCGGTGCTCAACCAGGTTCAGCTCTCGGTTGCCCTCCCGCGCACCGATCTGCGTGCTTTCCACGAGCGCCACGGTATTGTCACCCAGGCGTGGCGGCCGCTCGGCGGGCCGGAAAAGCTACTGGATCAAATTGTGGTGGCGCGCCTGGCTGCCAAGCACGGGGTGAGTGCCGGGCAGATTGTGCTGCGCTGGTGTGTCCAGCAGGGCATTGTGGCGATTCCGTCGTCGTCCCAACGCGAGCGCTGGCGGGCAAATGCCGATATCTTCAACTTCACCCTGGACGACTCGGATATGCGCGATCTGGCCGCGCTGGACACCGGCGACCTGCACGTCTGGGATGCGCGCACGCACGAGGAGTGGTAACGGAATCTCACGGCGCTCACGGCATAAAGAGTGGGCCCGACCGGATTCGAACCGATGACACCCTGGGTGTAAACCAGGTGCTCTGACCAACTGAGCTACGGGCCCGCGCGCTGCGCACTCGGATGATCCTACCCGATACGCGGCCCGCGCGCACCTTCGCGCCGAAAATACCGGCAGCGCTTCCGTTGCGACTGTCCGCCGGCGCTACCGGCCCGGCCTACCGCACGGCTCTGCGCCGAAAATACCGGCGGAACCCTCCGGCGGCTCTAGTAGCGCAGGCCCTTATTGGTGAGGCGCACGCCCGTCCAGGACTCCCCGAGGGCCACGGATGTGGTTGGTTGCATGCCCGCGGTATCGGCGGCCTCTTCAATATCGTTATGCGGCACCGCATTCGACACTCGCCCGGTGGGCACAAAGAGCCAGCAGATAGCATTTTCGTCGTCGAAATTAGCCTTGATATCCAGGAGCAAATCGGTGAGGTCATCGACGTCTCCGTCGTCCGCGCGCCACCAAGCGATGGCACCGTCCACGATATCGCGCGAATCTTCGTCCACCAGCGCGCTTCCGATAGTTTCTTCGATCTGCGCGCGGACCTGGGCGGCTACGTCGTCGTCGTAGCCAAATTCTTGGATGATGTTCCCTTTCTGGAAACCAAACGAACTCATGGCTTAAGCTCATCTGATCGCCGGCATTTTTTCAAGTTAATCTCAGCCGCGTCGCCCGTGATTTTGGTGATCATTACCGTACGACGACGCGCGCCGCCCGCTCCGCGGGCGCCGCGAAAGCCACCGGCCATGCGCCCCGTCCACCGCTCAGCTTAATTCCGCTCATGCCTGTGCGATGGCTCTCAACAACGCGGTAATATAAGAGTGCATGTGTAAGAGGTACCACAGCCGTTCTGGGACTAAAGCCGCGAACGGGTAGCCTTGACACGTCCCTATGAACTACAACCACTCAAGCAATGGAGGAGATTCCGTGGCTTCACAAGATTCTGATGATCGCATGGTGTCCGGCCAGCTCAGCCAGATCCCGGATGTTGATCCGGAAGAAACCCGCGAATGGCTCGCGTCCGTGGATGATCTGATTGAAACAAATGGTGCGGATCGGGCGCGGTTTATCCTCGCCAGCGTGGATGAGCACGCACGCTCCAAGGGAGTTTCGGTCTCCCCTGATCTCGTCACGCCCTATATCAATACGATTCCGGCGGAAGAAGAACCTCCGTACCCGGGCACCCCGGAAGAAGAGGAACTCGAACACCAATTCCGCAGCTGGACCCGGTGGAATGCGGCCGTGATGGTCACGCGTGCCCAGCGCCCCGGCGTGGGGGTGGGCGGCCATATTTCCTCCTACGCCGCCCAGGCCACCCTTTACGAAGTGGGCTTCAACCACTTCTTCCGCGGCCCTGATGCTCCCGGTGGCGGGGACCAAATCTTCTTCCAAGGCCACTCCTCCCCCGGTAATTACGCCCGCGCCTACCTAGAAGGGCGCCTGACGGAAGCGGATCTGGATTCCTTCCGCCAGGAAGCCTCCCATATTTCCGGCGGGCGCGGCCTGCCCTCCTACCCGCACCCCCACCAGATGCCGGACTTCTGGCAGTTCCCCACCGTGTCCCTCGGGCTGGGCGCCACGAACTCCATCTACCAGGCTTGGTTCAATCGCTACCTGAGCGAACGCGGCATTAAGGACACCTCGGATTCGCACGTATGGGCCTTCCTGGGCGATGGCGAAATGGACGAACCCGAATCGCGCGGTATGCTCCAGCTGGCTGCCTCCCAGAAGCTGGATAACCTCACCTGGGTGGTCAATTGCAACCTCCAGCGCCTGGACGGCCCGGTGCGCGGCAACGGCAATATCGTGCAGGAACTCGAATCCTTCTTTAAGGGCGCGGGCTGGAATGTCATCAAGGTGCTGTGGGGTTCGGGCTGGGATAAGCTCCTGGCCCAGGATAAGGACCACGCCCTCGTAGATCTCATGACCTCCACCCCGGACGGTGACTACCAGGGCTTCAAGGCGAATGACGGCTCCTACGTGCGCAATAACTTCTTCGGGCGCGATCCGCGCACGAAGGCCATGGTGGAAGATTGGTCCGATGATGAGATTTGGGCGCTGCGCCGCGGCGGCCACGATCACCACAAGATCTACGCCGCCTATCGGGCGGCCCTGGCCCATAAGGGCCAGCCCACCGTGATTCTGGCGCAAACGGTCAAGGGTTATGACCTCGGCTCGAACTTCGCCGGGCGTAATGCCACCCACCAGATGAAGAAGCTCAATAGCAACGATCTCAAGCTGCTGCGCGATACCCTGCGTATCCCCATTGATGATTCCCAGCTGGAAGATCCCTATAACGCGCCCTACTACAAGCCGGCTGAAGATCACCCGGCCATGAAGCATATGCGCGAGCGGCGCGAAGCACTCGGCGGCTACCTGCCCCAGCGCCGCACCCACCAGGGTGGGATCGCCCTGCCGGCCGATAAGCCCTTCCAGTCCATGAAGAAGGGCTCGGGCAAGCAGAAGGTGGCCACCACGATGGCTCTGGTTCGCCTGCTCAAGGACATTATGCGCGATAAGGAATTCGGCTTCCGCATGGTGCCGATCGTTCCGGACGAAGCGCGTACCTTCGGCATGGATTCCATGTTCCCCTCCGCCAAGATCTTCAATACCCAGGGCCAGCAGTACACCGCGGTGGACCACGATATGCTGCTTTCCTACAAGGAATCCACCCAGGGCCAGCTGCTCCACACCGGTATTACCGAAGCCGGTTCCCTCTCCGCTTTCGTGGCGGCCGGAACCTCCTACGCCACCCATAACACCCCGATGGTGCCCTTCTACATCTTCTACTCGATGTTCGGGTTCCAGCGCACCGGGGATCAGTTCTGGGCGGCCTACGATCAGCTGGCCCGCGGTTTCATTATTGGTGGCACCGCCGGGCGCACCACCCTCACGGGTGAAGGCTCCCAGCATATGGACGGGCACTCCCCCGTTCTCGCCTCCACCAACCCGGGCATGGTCATTTACGATGCGGCCTACGCTTATGAACTCGGCCATATCTTCAAGGATGGCCTGAAGCGTATGTACGGGGATGGCTCGGACGGGCGTGAGCAAAACGTCATGTACTACCTCACGGTCTACAACGAACCCATCCACCAGCCTGCCGAACCGGAGAATGTGGACGTGGATGGCATTATCCGCGGTATCTACAAGCTCGATGAGGCTGATGGCCTGGGCGGCCCGCGCGTCAATCTGCTCTCCTCGGGCGTGGGGGTGCGCTGGGCCCGCGAAGCCAAGCGCATGCTGCGCGATGACTGGGGCGTGGATGCCACCGTCTACTCGGTGACC
Source organism: Actinotignum timonense (assembly GCF_002860685.3). GTDB lineage: Bacteria > Actinomycetota > Actinomycetes > Actinomycetales > Actinomycetaceae > Actinotignum > Actinotignum timonense. The sequence continues at coordinate 1,871,065 of NZ_CP136960.1, forward strand.
TCCTGGTATGAGCTGCGTAAAGACGGCTTGGCCACCAACGAATACAACTACCTCCACCCGGAGGAAGAACCGCGCAAGGCCTACGTGACCGCGAAGCTGGAAGGCGAAGAAGGCCCCTTCATCGCCACCTCCGATTTCGAGCACCAGGTCCAGGATTCCATCCGCGAATGGATCCCCGGTGATTATGAGACGCTCGGCGCCAAGGGCATCGGTATTTCCGATACCCGCCCGGCCGCCCGGCGCTACTTCAAGATCGACGACGCCACCATGGTGGTGCGGGCCCTGTACGCGCTGGCCAAGGCCGGCAAGATCGACCGCTCGGTTGTCCGCCAGGCAATCGAGAAGTACGATCTGCATAACCCGGCAGCTGCCGAACCGGTTCCCGATAACGACCCGGAGTAAAGCGGCGCGGGCCACGCCGGCGCTCCCGGCATCACCGGGATTCCCGGCACGCCCAAGCTACGGCGCTCGGGCGCTGCACCGGCAGCGGCGCAGGCCCGGCGTCGTCGTAACTAATTGAATAGTGTTTGAGCATCCGTGCTCTCACACGTAGCATAGTGTGGCGGTCCTTTCTCACCCGTGAATAATTATCGCGAGTTGAGCTTTCGGACCGCCACACATATATGGAGGCTAGTGATTGACCGTTTATCGACTGGCGTGGAGGCATCTGCGCGACCGCAAATTCCAGCTCCTCGCGATTGCTGTGCTACAGATCGCGCAGGTGCTCCTCGGGCTCACCCTCCCCGCGCTGGGCGCTAACGTTATCGATTACGGCATTCTGGAACGCAATAGCTCCTATATTTGGTCGCGCGGGCTGCTCATGGGCCTTTTCACCCTCGCGCAGGTGCTCTGCGCTATCGGGGCGATCTATTACGGGGCGCTGGTCTCCACCCACCTGGGCCGAGAGCTGCGCCGCGAAACTTTCGCGCATGTGCAGCGTTTTTCGCCCGCGGACCAACAGCGTTTCGGGGCCTCCACCCTGGTCACCCGCACCACGAACGACGTCAATCAAATCCAAATGGTCACGCTCATGTCCCTCACCATTATGGTGACGGCCCCGATTATGGGCGTGGGCGGGGTGCTCATGGCCATCGGGCAAGACGTAGTTCTCTCCCTCACCCTCCTCGTGATTATCCCGGTGCTCACCGCAATTATTTTGGTGTGTACCGCGATGCTCGCCACACGCTACGAAACTCTCCAGCGGCGCGTGGACGCCATTAACGATGCGCTGCGCTCCCAGCTCTCCGGGGTGCGGGTAATTCGGGCCTTCCGCCGCGAAGAAGCCATGGCCGGGGAATTCGAGGTTCATAACCGCAATTTCCGTTCGATTATGCTCCAGATCGGCACGATATGGTCCGCGCTGCTACCGGCCATGAGCGCGGTCATCGGGCTAGCTTCCGCGCTGATCGTGTGGATTGGCGGGCATCGAATTGCCGGAGGCTCCATGCCGGTGGGGGCGCTCGTCGCGTTTATCACCTACCTCATGATGATTCTGGGCGCGGTCATGATGCTCGGCATGATTATTATGGTGGTTCCGCGCGGGAACGTTTCCGCCGAACGCGTCATCGAAGTCAATACCACCGTTCCTTCTATTACGGACGCGCCGGATGCGCGGGAGATGCCGCCCGGCCCGGTCACCTTCCGCTTGCGCGATATTTCCCTCACTTACGCGGATGCGGACGAGCCTGCCTTGCGCGGCATTTCTTTGTGCTTCAGGCCTGGAACGACGACGGCGATTATTGGCGCCTCGGGCTCGGGCAAATCATCGCTGGTGAAAATACTGCCGCGCCTCGTGGATGTGAGCACCGGGCGCTTCACCGTAGAAGGCGGCGCCGGGGCCGGAGCGGGTGGCGAGGCCGGCGAAACAGAATCCGGCAGTGCCGCAACGCGTGGTGCTGGAACGCGTGAGGCCGGCGCGGGCGAAGTGGATGTGCGCGATATTCGACTCGCTGATTTCCGCCGCCGGGTGGCCCTCGTGCCCCAGCGGGCTTTCCTGTTCAGCGGCACGGTGGCCAGCAATGTTGCCGGCTCCACCCGCGATATCGATCAGGAGCGGGTCATTGATGCACTGCGCTGCGCCCAGGCCTGGGATTTCGTGGAAGCCGGGGGCGGGCTGGAGATGCCGGTGGAAACCGGGGGCACCAATCTTTCCGGCGGGCAGCGCCAGCGCCTGACCATCGCGCGGGCCCTCTACCGGGCCCTACCCGATAGCTCCGGGCAGTCCGGGGCTGATCTGGTAGTTTTCGATGATTCCTTCTCCGCCCTCGATTACGCCACCGATGCCCAGCTGCGGGCCAACCTCAAGGAGCGGATCCGGGATGCGGCGGTGGTCATCATTGCCCAACGTATTTCAACGACCCGCAGCGCTGATTGCGTCGTCGTACTGGATTGCGGCGAGGTAGTAGGCTGCGGCACGCACGCCGAACTTATGGAAACAAATGACATGTACCGCTCGATTGTGCGCTCCCAGGAGCGCGGGCCGGAAGGCAGCGCGGAAGCGAACGGCGCGGAACGCGGCACGGGGGCAAGTGGGACGGAACCAAGCGATACGGAACCGAGCGGCACAGCGGCCGCAACCAGCGAGGAGGCGCGGGCATGAGAGGTGCCGGAAATATTGACGAAGCCCGCGATATCCGCGGGGCGCTTCTCACCCTTATTCGCCACTACCTGCGCCATTACGTGGGGCGGATCGTGGCGGTGCTGCTGCTTTCGCTTATCTCCACCGCGGCGGTGGTTGCCGCTCCCTTCCTACTCGGGCAGGGCACCAATGTGGTGGTGGATGGAATCCGTTCCGGCGGTGTCGATTTTCCGGGGTTGGCGCGGGTGCTGAGCCTGGCGGCCGGGTGCTATATTCTCTCGGCGCTGCTGCGTTTCTGGTTCGGTTATATTATTCGCCTTATTATTCAGGATCTCGGTTATGAGATGCGGCGGGATTGCCAGCAGAAAATTGATCGGATGCCGCTATCCGTGCTGGATAAGCAGCAGCGCGGCGATGTACTCTCGCGGGTCACGAACGACGTTGATAACGTGACCCAGTCCCTGCTGCAAACTCTTTCCGAAGTGCTCTCCGCGATCTACCAGATCATCGGGATCGTGGCGGTGATGGTCTATTTGTCCTGGTCGGTGGCGCTCGCCTCGCTGGTGGTCATCCCGGTGGGGATTATTGGGATCCTCCTGCTGCTGCGCCGCTCTCGCCCCTATTTCCGCGACCAGTGGCGCCTCACGGGTGATGTGTCCGCGGTGGTGGAGGAAAGTTTCACCGGGCTGGATGTGGTGGCCGCATACGGGCTGGAAGATGAATTCCAAGGGCAGTTTGATAGCGCGAATGCGCAGCTCTACGATGCGTCTTTCCGCGCGCAGGCAATCGCGCAAATGTCCCAGCCGCTTATGATGCTGGTGCAGAACGGTTCTTTTGCCATCGTCACGCTTCTGGGCAGTATTCAGGCGATGGCCGGCACCATGACGATTGGCGGGCTGCAGGCGATGATGCAATACACTCGCCAGCTCTCCCATCCGCTCCAGTCTCTGGCCTCCACCGCGAATCTTATTCAATCGGCGGCGGCTTCCGCGGAGCGCATTTTCGATTACCTGGCCCAGGAGGAGATGGCCCCGGATGCGAGTTCCAGCTACCGCGAGGTGGTGGCCCCCGAGGCGCGGCGAGGCACCATCGAATTCTCGCACGTGTGTTTTGCCTACGAGCCCGATACTCCGGTGATCCGCGATCTCTCGCTACGGGTAGAGCCGGGGCATTCCGTGGCGATTGTAGGGCCCACCGGTGCCGGGAAAACCACGCTCGTCAATTTACTCATGCGCTTTTATGAAGTAGACGGCGGGGCGATTACCGTGGACGGCGCGCCCATCGATTCCTTCACGAAAGAATCCCTACGGGAACATTTCGGGATGGTCCTGCAAGACACCTGGCTTTTTGACGGAACGGTCTGGGAAAACATCGCTTTCGGGAAGGACGGTGCTACGCGCGACGACGCCATTGCCGCCGCGGCCGCCCTGGGCATTGATGATCTTCTCGAGACCCTCCCCCACGGTTTTGATACCCATATTGGGGATGAGGGCGAGAATGTTTCCGCCGGGGAGAAACAGCTCATCACCATCGCGCGGGCCTACCTGGCCAATCCCGATGTGCTTATTTTGGATGAGGCCACCAGTTCGGTGGATACCCGCACCGAGGCACTTATCCAGGATGCGATGGAGCGGCTGCGCGAAGGGCGCACCTCCTTCATCATTGCGCACCGGCTCTCCACCGTCCGCAATGCCACCACGATCCTTGTTATGGAAGCCGGGGACGTGGTAGAAAGCGGCACCCATGAGGAACTGCTGGCCGCCGGCGGCGCCTACGCCCGCCTCTACGAAAGCCAGTGGGCCTGAGCTAGCGGCGGTTCGAGCCTGTGCTGGCGGCGGTGTGAGCTTATGCTGGTGGTGCGCCATGCTAACCGCGATCCTGAGATCTGCGAGCCTAGGCGACTGGAACCGCGAGCTTCTCCTCCACTGAAATTTCCCGGCTGGCAAGATACCTGGACATGAGCCGCGCTACCGCGCTGGCACCCAGGCTGAGCACCCACAGGGCAGCCATGAGAATGAGTATGCTCGGATGCCCGGCATCCTTAATAATGAGGAAGACCAGGAGGATCACTCCGAGGGCAGCCGCGATCACCGGGACGGCCTGCATGGTGGGGCGCAGCCACGCCGGTGCAGAGCGCCGGGGTTGTTCCAGCAGCCCAAACCACTGGTAGACCCCCAGGACATAAACCTGGCCGAGCGCGACCCAGAGCATGCCAAAACAGGTACAGGTCCAGATAGCGAGGCTAAATTCTGAGGCCCATTGCAAGATATCCAAGGCGTTAATGTAGAGGAGCGGATAACCAAGAAAACCACCGAGAACCGCAGCTCCCGCCGCGATCTTTCCAGCCTTATACGCGTTCATATCAGATCCCTCCGTTGAATTAGGTATTCAACCGCCACGGTGACGATCTTATGTGGGAGTCTAACGACGCCTCGGGGGGATGTATACGGCCGCACGCCTCGCTACTCAGATCTTAATCAAATTGTATCCAGCCTTAATGCTGCTGTGACCCTATGTTAATATGCCCGTGCCCGATATTAATGGGATTGTGACCGCTCCACCCCGGCGAAATCCCACAGGATCTCACCGAGCTCGCGTGCGGTTCCCACGTGCCGCCAGGCCAGCTCCCATTCGGAACGCGGGGCAGTCCCCCACTCCACGAGCACCGTGGGAAGGCCGTGCTGGCCTGCGCCGTCGACATCGTGAATACGATCCCCCACCATGAGGGCACGCGAGGTATCAATTCCCTGCGCCCGCAATTCGCGCAGCGCGGCCCCCACCACCTCAGCTTTCCCGTACCCGGGGATATCTTCGGGATCCCCGGCAATATAGCGGAAGTGCTGCGCCACGCCCTGGTGTTCCAGAATCGCGCGGGCATTCTTTTCGTTTTTCGACGTCGCAATGGCCAGCGGCACCCCGGCCGCATCCAGTTCCTCGACCAATTCGCGCATCCCGGGGAAAATCGGGGTGTCGAGCATGCGCTGTTCGTAACGCACCCGGTAGCGGCGCACCATCTCCACCGGGTCGGCCGCGCCGAGCTTCGTGAAAGTATCGATGAGCGGCGGGCCGATGAACTGCACGAAGAATTCTTCGGGGTGGTCCTCCCCCATTTCTTCGCGCAGGGTGGCCCGGAAAGTTTCTTTGACGATAGCGGCGGAATCGTGGAAGGTTCCGTCCAGATCAATAAGGATAGGGTTCACAGGTCAAGTCCGGCGGTATCGCCTGCTCCTTGTCTCGCGATTTCGTTAGTTACCAGGTCAAGTACGGTGGTGGGGCCGCGCCCCACAGGCCCGTTCACCACCACATCTAGGGCATAGCCCAGTTCATCTTCCACAATCCAGCCCTCTTCGAGGGGTTCTTCCGCGCCGGGAAGAATCAGCGTGGAGGAAAGTAGCGGTTCGCCCATTTCCGTGACCACAGCTTGGGTGATGCGGTGATCGGGAATGCGCACGCCCACCGTGTGTTTCTTCGGGTTGAGGGTCATGCGCGGCACTTCTTTGGTGCCCTTGAGAATGAAGGTGTAGGGCCCGGGCGTGAGGCTTTTGATGAGCCGGAAATCGGGATTATCTACGATCACGAGCTGCCCGAGCTGCGCGAAATCGTGGCATAGCAGGGTGAAATGGTGTTTATCACCCACCTGCCGGATGCTGCGAATCCGCTCCAGGCCCTCCTTATTGCCCATCTGGCACACAATGGCGTAACCGGAATCGGTGGGCAGGGCCACCACCTCACCGCGGCGCAGCCGATCCACCACTTTGGTGACGAGCCGCGGTTGCGGATCCTCAGGATGAATATCAATGAAGGTAGCCATAGCCCCTAGTCTAGTCGAGGCTGCGACACGAAAAAGCGGCGGTTTTGACTACTCCGCCGCGCTCACCGCCTCCCGCAGCTCCGCGAGCTCGGCCGCCCCGGCATAGGGTTCCATTTCCCGCAGGTAGGCGCGGGCTTCATTGGTGCGCCCGGCCGCCAGTGCGGTGCGCACCAGCGCCTCCCCAGCCTCGAAACTGTGGGTGGCCGGATCCCAATGGGCCAGCCCCAAACTGAGGGCCTGATCCGGGTGCCCGGCATCGCGCAGAATTGCCATGGCCCGGGCGAGGATGTGCCCATCCGGATTGCGATCCGTGGCGGTGGTGAGGAGCCGCAGGGCCCGCTCGGGATCGGACTCCACCGCAAGGCGAGCCATATGCAGCTGCGGGTACCAGGAAGCCGGTGAGCTGGAGAGTTCTTCGGCGAGGGCATAAATCGCCAGGTCCGCAGAAAGGATGCTTCCGGTTCCGATGCCCTCCGCGGTGAGCGGATCGGCGGGCGGGAGTTCACCTTCGGCCTCGCGTGCCAGGGTGACGAGCTGGGTGAAAGCCTCGACGTCGTTCGGATCCTCAGCAAGCCGATCACGCAGCGCCTGCGCGGTGGCCGTACCGGCTTCCGGGGCCCGGGTATGCTGGAAGAGTTGCTGCATCAAATCGAGGAATGCCATGATGCGAGCGTACCGAAAATAGGGAGGTCGTGCGATGGAGGTAGCGCAACTCATGTCGCTGGGCGCGGGTGTTCTGGAGCGCGAAGGCTACCCGGATGCCACCGAAAGTTTCGAGCTGAGCCGCGTGGATAGCGTGACACGCTGGGCTATTGCAGTCACCCTGGAAGATGCCAGCGGCGTGGTGGTGCCCGATAGCGAGATCTGCGCGGCGCGCACCCTCGGGGAGCTAGTGCGGCTCAGCTGCCCGGGCGCGGACCTCAGCCTCACCACCTCTTCTTCTCAGCACGACGGCGCAGCTGCGGCCCGCCCCACTCCCGCTGCCACAAGCGCGGATGCGGCGGCGGGGCCTAGCCCGGAGCAGTCGGATAAGGCGGATGCGCAGGATCAGTCGAATCAATCAAATGCACCGGATGTGCCGGATGAAAATGCCCCGCTGTCCGCGGAGGATTTGCGGGCTGCCCTGGGGCTTTAACCCGCTATTTCTCGGGCTTTAGCCCACGCGGTGCAGCCAGCGTACCGGTGCGCCCGCGCCGGCATAGCGGAAGGGCTCAAGCTCATCATCCCAGGCTTGGCCGAGGGCAATATCGAGGAGCCGGCGCATTTCTGCGGCGTCGTTCCCCGCGTTTTCCAGGGCGGCCCGCACCCGGTTTTCCGGGATCACCACATTGCCGGTCAGGTCTGTTTGGGCGTAGAAAATACCGAGGCCGGGGGTGGCGGACCAACGGCCTCCTTCGGATACCGGGCTGGCATCCTCGGTGATCTCAAAACGCAAATGCTCCCAGCCGTTGAGGGCGGAGGCGAGCATGGCTCCGGTTCCCACTTCTCCCGTCCACGAGGCTTCTGCCCGGTTCATATGCGGGGCGGCGGGTTGTTTCGTCCACTCAAAATGCGGTTCGTATCCGAGCACGCTTGTAACCGCCCATTCAACGTGGGGTTGAACGGCCGGCATAACAGAGTGAATGAATATGACGCCGCGAGTGGCGTATTTGTGTGCCATAGCATTCCTCCTGCGCTTGGGTGGCTTTCCCCGTGCTACCCACGCGGAGGGGCTACTAGAGCGATTGTAGCGCAGAAGAGACGCGCAGCTGGCGAATATCGCGCATCGCTTGCTTACGGACCTCCCGCTCCAGGCGGTCGAGGTAGAGGTGGCCGTCCAGGTGATCGCATTCGTGCTGGATGCAACGCCCGAGGAGTCCCTCCCCTTCCACGATTTTCTTCTTGCCGTCCAGGTCGATACCTTCCGCGCGGGCGTTCCAGGCGCGCTTGGTCGGGTAGTACAGGTCCGGGACGGATAGGCAGCCTTCCTCGCCATCCTGGTATTCATCTTCGGAGAGGGCCACGATCACGGGGTTGAGGATGTAATCGATCTCGCCGTCGATATGCCAGGAGAAGGCGCGCAGGGAGACCCCGATTTGGTTGGCTGCTAGGCCCGCCCGGGCGGCGTCGTTCACGTTTTCGAGGAGGTCTTCGACCAGGCGCACGATGCCCGGGGTGATCTCCCGAATCGGATCGCAGGGGGTGCGCAGGACCGGGTCCCCCACCACGCGAATCTCCCGGTATGCCATCACGAACTCCTTTATAAGATTTCTCACAGTAGTAACGCTCGCACGCCACGGCTTAGGCTTATAGCTTACAGGGCCGCGCCGCGGGGCTAATAGACAAATGGGGCTGCGGACTGTTTATTGGACATTATCGCTTAAAACCGCTTGACGATGCTCCACAATCGTTAAACCATCGAACTTCAAGGTAATACGCTTCTGGTTATAGAAGAACATATACTCGTCTATCGCCTCGCATAACTCATCGGTTGTAGCCCACTTCTTCCCGTGATAAATCTCGGTTTTCATCCGCCCGAAAAACCCCTCACAAGCAGAATTATCCGGACTACACCCCTTCTTCGACATCGACCGCGTCAACCCGTAACGCCGCGTAAGCTCAATCCAGGACACAGACCGGTAGTGGACTCCCCGATCCGAATGGATCACGAGTGGATGCTCACTCTGGCCGGCTTGTAGCTCGTTTAGACGCTGGTGCGGGAGGGTTGCCAGGGCGTTTTCAAGGGAGGAATCAGCCAACACTGAGGTTGGGTGTAATCCCCTCGTATACGCCACGACTTTCCCGTCATAACAGTCAATAATCGGGGAGAGATAAACCTTCCCGTTAGCTGCGTGGAACTCGCTGATATCCGTGAGCCAAAGCCGTCCGGGCTCATCAGCGTGGAAGTCACGCTCGACTAGGTTTTCCGGTGCCGGGCTGATCTCCCCGCCGTAACTAGAGTACTTCCGGCGTGCTTTGGCATACCTGACCGGGATTTCCTCTTCCCGCATCAAGCGCTGGATGACTTTCTCCGAGACCACATACCCAAGCTTTCTAAGCGCTAAACGGATACGCCGATACCCATACGTATACAAGCCCTCGCGCGCGATCTGAGCGATCAACTCACGCAAGCGAGCATGCTTGTCAGGCCGCTCTAGCTGTTTAGCGGTGTAATAGTACGAGCTTGCCGGCAAATCCAAGGTATCTAAGACCATGGCTAGCGGCGTGGTAGAGCGTAGCTGGTTAGCTACCCGTGTTTTCTCTACCGCTTCACTGCGCCCGCCTGTGCGGGCTTTTCCTTTTTTTGCTAGCTCGAGCTGGGCTTTCAAGACGCGTTTCTGCACGATTAAATCGGCTACAAGAGCACGTAATTCTTCCGGGTCTTGGGGTAGCTGGGCTTCCAGTTGGTGGCGGGTTTTCGCTTTGATCTGGTCGCATTCTTTCTCGTTCATGAGTCCTAGACTGCCTTCCGCATCCCACTTTTTAACCCAAGCATAGATGTTTGTGCAGTTCACGATTCCTAGATCCTGGGCGATAGTGTAGGCGTTTTCCCCGCTGCGGAATCGCTTGCAGGCAGTTACTTTCACGTCCGTTGATATTTTCTGGTTAGGGGCGTGTTTCTTCGGTTTTCTCTGCTCTGGTTTCTCGTTGCTATTCCGGATCCATTTGTAGAGCGTGTCTCGGCCTGGGTAGCCCAGTTTACGGACTGTGGCGGTTACCGATTGCGTGCGTTGGTAGGTGGTGAGGGCTTTACGGATCTGCTCTCTCGTGTACGTACGCTTACTCATTGAACGTTCTCCTTAAAAATCTCTAGGAAACCGTCCGCACCCCCTTTTGTCTATTAACCCGCGCCGCGGGTGCCGGACAGAGCAGAACGGCGGCGAGCCTACGCTCACCGCCGTTCGTTCGCTCCCGCAGCTGGACTCGAACCAGCAACCGTTCGATTAACAGTCGAATGCTCTGCCATTGAGCTATGCGGGAATTTGCAACAGAAAAGATAATAGTCAATGGCGGGCCGTGAAGCAACTTGAGAGGTGTGCGCTCTGCCACCCTTAGCTCAAAGGGCCGCTATAGGCCGGGCTCCTGCCGTACATCAGCCGCAGCTACCTGCTCCCCCGCGCCAGCATCAGGCGCGGCCAGGTGCTGGCGCAGGGCGCGCCCGGCGAAGAACATGACGATAAGCAGGATGACTCCCACAATCGCGGCGGCGATCATACGCCGGCGCGCGATGCGCTGAATCTCCTCCGCCTGGGCAGCGTCCAGGGTACGGGTTTCCGGCGCCTCGGGCCCCCTCGGCTGCTCCGTTTCGGCCTGCGGCTCGGCATTGTCCGGAGCCTCGCGCACCTCAGGCTCTTCAGGCAGCTCCGGTTTCTCGGGTTGTGACATGGGGCTACTCTAGCCCACGCTCTGCCCGGTGAGCATGAACAGCACCATCTTGGTGGGAGCCAGGGCGCGCACCGCATGCGGGAGACGGGTGGGCAGGTGCACGAGCCCGCCGGGGCGCAGCTGCACCGTGCGCCCCTCGGTACGCATCTCCACTTCCCCTTCCAGCACCTGGATGAGCACGGGCACGGCGGCAGTGTGCTCGGAGAGCTCCTCGCCGGTATCGAAGGAGAAGACCACCACATTCGCGCCTTCAACGCGCAGCGCGGTGGTGGAAACGGTCGAGGCGGCGGCGTAATCCACCGTGGCGCCCAGATCCTCCAGGTAGGAAAGTTGCGGGGTGTTTTCACTCATCGGTTGTCCTTTCAGTTAGCGGTGGTAGCGGAAGTGCCGGCATCCGCAGAGCTGGCGATGCCAGTAGATTCGGCGGCGCCAGTAGCACCAGCAGCACCAACGGATTCAACGGGCTTACGGGCCACCATGGCCACGCCGGCCAGGTGGTGGCGATACTTGCGGAAGAGCGCGCGCATGGCCAGCACTCGCGCACGCAGCTCTTTATCGCGCAGCACGTTGCGGAGGATACGCGCCACCCCGCGCAGGCCTTCGTCGGCGAGGTTGCGGCGCAGAGAAAGCAGGGCCATGGGGGCATCCCCCACCCATTCCACCTCGAAACCGGCATCGGTGAGCACCTGCCGCCATTCGGCCTGGGTGAGCGGGCGCGCATTGACGCGAATCGTCTGCGCCAGGCCTTTGCGCAGGGTATCGGCAATGGCCGGGTCGATGCTATCCGGGGTGAGGCTCAGTTCATGGATGGCGTAGCGCCCGCCCGGGCGCAGCAGCCGGAACGCCTCGCCCACAATCGCGGCTTTCGAGTTCGCGCCCTGCATGGTGAGCATCGCTTCGCCCACGACCACATCGGCACCGGCATCGGGTAGTCCAGATTTTTGCGCGGTGGAATTAACGACGACGCCGCCCACTTTCTCCACAATCCCCTTGACGCGGGTCACCGCATTCTTGTCTTGATCTACCCCGGTGTAGGAGTGAATGGGCTCGGAGATAATGAGTTCTGCGGTCCGGCCCAGGCCGGGGGCGAATTCTACAACGTCCGCGCTGGCCAGCTGGGCATACTCAAGCATGGCCTTCGTCAAATGCAAGCCGCCGGGGCGCAATACCCGTTTGCCGGCGCGGGCGAGCACCCAGTGCCCGGCGGCGGTAGCGGTGGGACGATCAGATTGCGGAAGTGGAGCATTGTCATCGATCATGGATTCACCTTAATCCCGCGGGCCTGGTGAGAAAAGGGCGTGTCACAACGATTTCACACCAACCTGACAACTCATAAAAGCGAATAATTACCACTAGAAATCCACCCATTGCCTTAGCCACCAAGTCACCCGATGCTAATAAATACAAAACTGTTGAGAGTAAGCATCTTGAAATGCCCACAACACAACCACCTGTGGCACACCCCACATCAACTTAGACAAACGCACATCCTTGCCCTAAACGTTTAGGTGACATAGCTTGACCTCAACGCAACCAATTGGGACAAAGGAGACCCTGATGAAACCGGCAACTCTTAAAGACGTGGCTCGGGCCGCCGGTGTGTCTATTTGGACTGTTTCCAATACGTTTTCCGGCAAAGCGCCCGTCACGCAATCGACCAAAGCCCGAGTATTGGAAGCGGCTAAAACGCTCAACTACATCCCGAACCAGACAGCACGCGCCCTGCGTCGCGAAACTCCCGGCCCAATCGTCGTGATGACCGCATCAACATCTAATGCTTACTACGTCGATATGCTCGATGGCATTCATGAAATGTTGCGCGCATCTTCCCATGGAGTACGCACAGCCGATCTTGCTCCTGAAGGCCGATTTGATCAGAAAACTGAAGATTTGGTTGTCACCGAAGCAATCCAATCGCGGGCAGCCGGAGTTATCAGCACTCTTACTTTATCTGTAGACAATCACGAGAAACTTTGCGAGTGGGGAATCCCCATTGTCTATGTCGACTCGCAAGGACCGACTGCGCCGTCCGGTTCGGTATCTGTAACCTCAAATAACGAACAAGCCGCTCATCAAATCGGTGAACATCTTAATTATCATGAACTCGACACGTGGCTTTTATTGATCTATCCCGAGCGGTGGTCGACAAGGCAAACTCGAATTAAAGGCATGAAAAACGCCGCCAAGAAATTCGGGGCAACTCTCTCGATTCTCGAATGCGCTAATGACTCACAATCGAGCGCAATTGCGTTAGAGGAATATCTCAGAAATACGAAGGTAGAGAAGCTCGCGATTATTGCCGGTAACAATCCTCTCCTCCTCGGAACCATGCACGCACTCCAGGCATGTGATCTCCATGTTCCTGATCAAGTCGCCTTAATTGCGTTTGACGAATTCACCTGGTCAACTTTCGTCAATCCTCCAGTGACGTTGATTGACGAAGATTCTCGCGATATCGGCGCAAAAGCCGCTCTAAAACTTATTCACATCATGCAAGAGCATCCGCAGGGAGCTATCCGTTACCACAACCAGGAGTCTGAGGAGGTGAACGTCAAGCTCAGAATTCGCGCCTCCTGCGGCTGCTAAACAAATTAGAAAACCAAATTGGGCTAAACCGGCCTATCTAACCAAAAGGAGATCTCAACGATGAGAACAGCAAAAAAGGCGCTCGCCTTCACGACAAGCATTCTGCTCGCCGCAACTTTCTCGGGTTGTACTTCAGGTGACTCCGCTACGGAAGCGCCGAAACCTGACAAGATCGAGAAAATCGGCTTAATGGTGCAGGACATGTCGAACCCGTTCTTCTCAGCTATGGATAAGGGAGCGAAAGAAGCAGCCGAGAAGATTGGCGCAACCCTCAACGTCCAAGACGCCAAACTTGATCTGGCGAATCAGAATACTCAGATTGACACATTCATTCAGCAAGGCGTAGACCTTATCGTTGTCTCCGCCGTTGACGAGTCCGGCCTCCAACCCGCCATCGAACGTGCGCGACAGGCAGGGATCTTCGTGGTAGCTGTTGATACTCCTGCGAAGGGCGCGGATGCCATTGTTATGACCGATGCCGTTCAGGCTGGCGAAATTGCATGCACCTATCTATTCGAACAGATGGGTGGCAAGGGAAATATTTTGGTTGTTGATGGCACACCTATCCAGACGATCACGGATCGCATTAAGGGCTGCAATCAAGCAATGAAGAATTTCCCCGGCATCAAGGAAGTCGGGCACCAAAACTCGCAAAATGACCGCGCCACCGGTCTCTCCGTCACTACCGACATGCTTACTGCAGCCAGCGATGTCCAAGGCATCTTTGGAATGAATGACCCGTCCGCCCTTGGTGCGACGCTTGCCGTGCAGCAAGCTGGACGTACTAATGAAATTAAGGTGGTAGGAATCGACGCTTCTCCCGAAGGACTCCAGGAACTCCGAACCGCTGGTTCTCCCTTCGTCGGCACGGCCACCCAAGAACCCGCAAAAATGGTCGAAAAAGCAATCGAGGTTGGGCAGCAGCTTGCTCGTGGAGAATCACTCACCGAAACCACTATCCTCATCCCCTCGCAAATCATTACCCGGGATGCGGTAGACGAATACCCGGGATGGTAGAAATGACTCTTCTCAAGCTCGAAGGGATCAGGAAAAGATTCGGCGCTACCCAAGCGCTTGGAGGAGTTTCCTTTGATCTGAACGCCGGAGAGATTCATGCCCTCATGGGAGAAAACGGCGCTGGCAAGTCAACGTTGATGAAAATCCTGGCGGGGAATCTTGCTGCCGACAGTGGAAAGATCTTCGTTGACGGTCAGGAAGTCCATATCTCATCTCCTAACGATGCGCGTAAACATGGAATCGCAATCATCCACCAAGAGATCAATACCGTCCCAAATCTGACGGTAGCCGAGAATCTCTGCCTCGGCGTTGAACCACTCAAACACGGGATCCTTGACCGTGAAAAGATGCGTTCGGATGCACGCGCTAAGTTATCGGCTATTGGAGTGGACATCGACGTGAACAGGCCTCTCGGCTCGTTTTCCATCGGTATGCAGCAGATGGTCGAAATTGCTCGTGCTGCTGCCGAGGATGCCCGCATCCTCGTTCTCGACGAACCAACTGCCGCGCTTTCCCGAGCTGAAACAGAGGATCTTTTCAGAATTATTCGGGAACAGCAGCAAAACGGTGTCGGCCTTATCTACATCACTCACCGCATGGAAGAAGTGTGGAAATTGGCTGATAGGGTGTCCGTTCTTCGGGACGGAACGTCCGTCGGAACACAGCTTCTAGCCGAATTAACACCTGACGAAATCGTGCGAATGATGGTCGGTAGAAAAATCGGTGATCTCTACGAACACGCGGACCGTGCATCGGGAGAAGTGGTGCTTGAGGCAAAGGATCTCAAAGCGCCTGGAGTTGACGACGTTTCCTTCAAAGCTCGCGCCGGTCAAATTCTTGGATTTGCAGGCTTGGTCGGTGCCGGGCGTTCGGAAACCGTCAGGCTACTTATGGGAGCAGATCCCATGAGTAGCGGAACGTTGCTACTCAAAGGCGAAAGATATCATCCTAAAAGTCCCAAGGAGGCCCTGGAATCTGGCATTGCCATGGTGCCGGAATCAAGAAAGGAACAAGGTCTGTTCTTGGATCACACAACGGCATCGAATATCTCGATTGCCTCTCTGGGTGACTTCACCAAACTCGGCGTACTCGCGCGAGGCGCAATTCGAAAGAAAGTTCGCCAGATCATGGAAGTGCTCAATATTCGAAAGACCTCCACAAGTCTTCCGGTAAGAGCTCTTTCGGGAGGAAACCAACAAAAGGCACTTCTCGGCCGCACTCTCATGGCAGGTGCCGATCTTTTGATTTTCGATGAACCTACGCGCGGTGTTGACATCGGGGCGAAAAGGGAGATCTACGAAATCATGAATGATCTGGCTAAAGAAGGTAAAACCATCATCATGGTTTCTTCTGACCTCCCTGAAGTTCTGGGAATGTCTGATCGCATCATCGTTATGCGAAAAGGAAAAGTCGTGGGAGAACTCGATGCACGAGATGCCACAGAAGAATCGGTCATGAGCCTCGCGACCGGAGCAACAAAGGAACAAGCATGACTATAGAAGCTGCACCTCGACGGAAAATGAACTTCGCTGCGTGGTGGGATAAGGTTGGGATTCTCGCGGTCCTCGTCCTTCTCGTCGTGATTATGGCGCTCATCGCCCCGAACTTCATGTCGATGAACAATCTCATGAATATCGCCCGTTCGATCTCTATCAACGCGATCATTGCGGCCGGTATGACCTTCGTTATTATTACTGCCGGCATTGATCTCTCTGTCGGATCAATCGTTGCCGTATCGGGTGTAACCGCAGTACTGGCTTGTATCTCCGGTGCTCCAGCCATCGTCGGGATAATCGCTGGCATTCTTGCCGGTGCAGTTGCGGGATGGGTAAATGGTGCCCTATCGGCGTATCTAGCCCTCGCGCCCTTTATCGTGACGCTCGGCATGATGACATTCCTCCGTGGCCTCGGATACACACTGACCGGCGGCCAACCCATCGTAGATAACAAGCTGGCTTTCAGAGATCTCGGAAACGGATACATGGCTGGAATTCCAGTTCCCGTCATTGTAATGATCATTGTCTACATCATCTGCTGGTTCATCCTCGAACGCACGAAGTACGGCAGGCATGTTTACGCAGTCGGCGGCAATCCCGAGGCAGCACGGCTCGCTGGAATCAACGTGAAGCGTGTACTCACATCTGTTTACGTCATTGCAGGGGCACTCTCAGGGCTTGCGGGTGTCATTTTCGCCGCACGCGTTGTTTCCGCGCAGCCGACCGCTGGAACCGGATACGAACTTGATGCTATTGCCGCAGTTGTTCTAGGTGGAACATCCCTTGCCGGTGGTAAGGGCAAGATCATCGGAACCCTCATCGGTGCGATCATTCTCGGCGTGCTCTCGACCGGCATGATTCTGATGAATGTCCAATTCTTCACTCAGCTACTAATTAAGGGCGTCGTCATTATTCTCGCCGTCGCCATTGATTCCCTCAAGCAGAAGAGCACCAAGGCAGGAAAGTAGATGAAGACCCATAAAGTAATCAGTAGTATCGAAGGAAAGCGGGCATTCGAGCCGATTTACTTCGATGAACCACAAGTGCTCACAGAGTCTTTATGGCTAGCACGAACCAATACTGGAGAGCAGATCCTTTGCCAGCGATTGGTTGATCAGCCGGCTCCACAAGAGGCCACCAGATTTGTCACTACACTCAGTTTTGAGGGCGAGGCAAGTTTCACACTGGATGAACCAGTCGAATCCGGAGAAGGAATCACAAAAGGACCCGGTACTGAAGTTGACTCATGGGCCCGCGTTAATACCGGCTACTTCGATATTGATGTATGCACGGGTACCGCCGAGGGCACTGGTGCCTCAAAGTGGGGGCTCAAGCATTTCCGCACCCTTGATGAGGGTATTGATCTCCTCCCCTCTGGAAACAATGCGATTGGTGGATTTTACGGCCCGTTCTTCACTCCTGAAAACGGACTGATCAATCCGCCAGAACACACAAAGGTGAAGATTGAGATCCGTGAAGACGGACCGGTCTTGCTTTCTTTCAGAATGCTAGGTGTGATTCCCGACGGGCTCCTCCCAGAGCTCAGGGGTAAGAACTTCTCAATCGAGTGGGCTTTCACTTATAGGACGCCTTGGTTCAGCCGTCGTTATTACGTAGATGATTTCCAAACCGTGATCAACGGGCGTTCTGTAACTAACAAGATCACCGTTGGGGATGAATTCGAGGCCGGGCAAGGAAAGCTGCTCTTTGATCGGTTTGCGTGCTACGGTGGATCCCGATATCGCAGCGGCGATCCTTATGCTGGACACCTGGCCGACATGGTCGAGCAGACCATTTCTGACGGTACATTGCCTCAGCGCAAGAAACTTGAAGAGTTTAAGGCCGTCCTAACGGATGATATTGAGAACGCCCATTGGGATTTGTACTGGCGCCTATTCTCGACTTTCGAAGGTGCTTTAACGGACGAAACGATCCGCGACCGGCTGGCAATTGTTCGCGAGAAATCGTTTGTTGATGCAGAGCTGCGTGATTGGCGAGTCGATTCTGAACCTATCGACGTCCAGAAAGAGGAGCACGAGACTATCTTCCCCGGAGCTTCCGATAAGACAGTCGAATATGACACATCTACCGGTCGTGCAATGATCTGGTATACCTCGAAGCCATCGGGAGGCTTCCAGATCGTGCAGCGCAAGCAGTCGGGATGGGGAAACTGGGGTACCAACCTCGAAAACGAATGCCCGGAGCTCCCTGTGGGTGTCGATATCAAAACGGCATACGGCAAATTCGCGTCTAACTGGAAAGATATAGCCGACCAGTTAGAAACTCCTCCGGAAGTACTTTAGGACCAGAGAATCCCGTATGGCACTTGCCGGATTTCTAGATGTCCCAGAGTAGGACAGCACGGTTACCGTATACAAAGCTGGGTGGCTGGCGCGATCATTCTCGCGTTAGCCACCCAGTTCCCTTTTACCAAGAAACTGATTCCTCCAGGTGTGATTCACGCCGGGAAGTTGAGTGGGAGGGTGAGGTCGTATTGTTCCGCGTCATACAAATGGTCGGCTAGATCCACGACCCGCCCGGATTCATCATAAGCACTACGCCGCACCCGTAAGAGAGGTGCCCCGGATGCTACGTGTAAAAGTTCTGCTTCCGTAGGCGTCGCGCTACGCGCGCTAATACGCTGGACCCCACCACGTAACACGATCCCGTGGCTCTTGAAGAAATCATAGAGACCACCCGATGATATCGCGGTAAGAGAGGGCGCTAGATCGGCTGGGATCCAGTTACGCATAATCCCCATACGGTTCCCCTCCGCCCACCGCAACCGCTCTAAAGCCACGATCTCTTTACCTTCTTGGCAATGCATATCGCCAGCTAGACCACTATCAGCAAACACCACCCGATACTGGAGAACATCCGTGCGTGGTTCACGGCCCGCCGCCCGCAAATCATCGGAAAGACTCGCCAGGGAAGGATCCCGTTGGAAAACCCGTGGCATCACCCTGGTTCCCACGCGCGGACGCCGTGAGAGTTTGCCTTCATCAGTCAACACTTGCAACGCCCGCCGTAGTGTAGGACGTGAGACTCCCAGCCTGCGTGACATAGATACTTCGTCTTCAAGGAGCTGACCGGGTAAAAGCGCGCCGGAGTCAATCAGGCTCCCTAATGATTGCGTGATTTGTTGATGCAAAGGAAGCGAGGAGCGAGAGTCGAAAACAATCTGCGGAGCAACCGGGATATCCAGCTGATCCGGGTTGTCTTTCCCACCCAGGTTTGACATTAACGTGACCCTCTCACTCTTATTTGTTCACCCAATTGTAAACATAGCGGACAATAGTGAGATTAGCTAGTGTTTCTCTCATTTTATCGCTTCGATGCTGTCCTATATGGCCGTGTTCATTCAAGTTTGCTGGCCGCCCTGGCTGGTCTTTTGTGTTTACAAGTGGGTGGGGTGGGGTTATTTTGGAAACCAATGAGACACCCCGCTGGTGGGGTGCTGGTTTGGACTCACAAGGGAGTGATACGAATGGATATACCTCATTGGATTAATGGTGGCCTCTATGCGGGGCAACCTGAGGGAAAGATTGAGGTTGATGACCCGGCGAGTGGTGAGATTCGCGGGTATTTGTTACAGGCAAGCCGTGAAGATCTTGACTACGCGGTAGGGGTTGCTGTTAAAGCTCAAAAAGCTTGGGCTCGTACCTCGTTGGCTAAGCGTACCGAGATCATGTATCGGATGCGTCAGCTTGTTTTGGATCATCAAGACGAGATCGCTAAAGCGATTGTGGCTGAGCATGGTAAGGATTATTCGGATGCTATCGGGGAGATCCAGCGTGGGCGGGAGACCCTTGATTTTGCTTGCGGGATTAACGTCGCTTTGAAAGGTGAAACCTCGTCGAATATTTCCACCGGGGTAGATATTCACACGCTACGCCAGCCCCTGGGTGTTGTTAGCGGGATTTGCCCGTTTAATTTCCCGGTGATGGTGCCTATGTGGATGCACCCGATTGCTATTGCTACCGGGAATGCTTTCATTTTGAAACCCGCACCGGCCACGCCCTCGGCTTCTCTTGTGATTGCGCGTTTGTATAAGGAAGCCGGACTGCCGGACGGGGTCTTCCAGGTTATTTCCGGGTCGAATGATTTCACGATGGCTATGATTGACCACCCGGATATTAGGGCTGTTTCTTTCGTGGGTTCAACCCCGGTTGCGAAACTGATCCAGGAGCGTGCGGTGCGCGCGGGTAAACGTGTCCAAGCATTGGGTGGGGCTAATAACCACGCGATTGTGATGCCCGATGCTGATATCGAGTTCGCTGGTAAACACCTCTCAGCAGCGGCTTTCGGCGCGGCAGGTGAACGCTGCATGGCCCTGCCCGTTGCTGTCGCGGTGGGTGGGATCGGTGAAAAACTAGCGAAAGCAGTCAAAGAACACGCCGAGCTTATCCGGGTGGGTTACGGCCTGGACGAAGGCGTCCAAATGGGCCCGGTTATCAACGCCCAATCAAAACAACGCATTATTGATGCGATCAATGATGCCGAAGAAAAAGGCGCGAAAGTCATTCTTGATGGCCGCACGCTTCGCGTGAGCGGGCACGAGAAAGGGTATTTCCTCGGCCCAACTATCTGCACGCACGTCCCCCAAGACTCCCTCCTCTACAAGCAAGAAACTTTCGGTCCCGTCCTGGCAATCGTCGAGGTAGACACCTACGAAGAAGCCATCACTCTTGTTAATTCCTCGCCGTATGGCAACGGGGCAGCGATCTTCACGAATGATGGTGGTCTGGCACGTCGTTTCGAACTGGAAGTTGAAGCTGGCATGGTCGGTATCAACGTCCCCATCCCCACCCCCGTGGCCTACTACTCCTTTGGCGGATGGAAAGACTCTCTCATGGGAGATACCCATATCCACGGGCCCGAAGGCGTGCGCTTCTACACGCGCGCGAAGGCCACCACGGTGCGTTGGCCTTCCGAGGGCACCTATGAAGCAACAATGTCGTTTGAACGCACCGAATAAACAATAAGGTAAGGAAGTGATGGACATGGTCGTCCATGATGTACTAACAATCGGACGCTGCGGCGTCGATATCTATCCCCTACAAACTAATTGCACCCTCGAAGAAGTCACAACGTTCGGGAAATTCCTGGGAGGATCGCCTACTAACGTTGCGGTAGCAGCAGCACGCCTGGGAGAAGACTGCGCCACCCTCACCGGGGTAGGTGATGATCCTTTCGGGCGGTGGGTCCGCCTGGAAATGCGCCGGCTCGGCGTATCAGATGAATACGTGATCGTTGACGATACCCTGAACACGCCTGTTACTTTCTGCGAGATTATCCCACCCGAACATTTCCCGTTCTTCTTCTACCGTGAACCCTCCGCCCCTGACCTCCAGATCAAGGACAGTGATCTGGATGAAGACCAGGTACGCGAGGCTAAACTCTTGTGGGTATCCGGGACGGGCCTGTGCGAGGACCCCTCGTATTCCACCCATATGAGCGCGCTTGCCATGCGGGGGCGTAAAGACCATACCGTTTTCGATATGGACTGGCGTCCAATGTTCTGGGAGTCAGTTGATCTGGCACGTCAGCGTTATGCGGAAGTTCTTGAGTATGCGACAGTCGCGGTGGGTAACGTGGAAGAATGTGAAATCGCGGTCGGGGAAACTGATCCACACGCGGCTGCAACAGCACTACTGGAACGCGGGGTCCAGATCGCTGTGGTCAAGCAAGGCAGCAAGGGCACCCTCGCGAAATCGAGCGCGGAAGAATTCTTTATCCCCGCGATGAACACGACCGTGGTCAACGGGGCTGGAGCCGGGGATGCTTTCGGTGGGTCCCTTGTCCACGGGCTTTTACAGGGCTGGAGCCTGGAGAAAACAATCCGGTATGCCAACACTGCCGGCGCGATCGTGACCTCGCGTATCGAATGCTCTACCGCGATGCCCACCCAGGATGAAATCGAGCAAG
The DNA here is from genome assembly GCF_002860685.3 of Actinotignum timonense. Taxonomy (GTDB): domain Bacteria; phylum Actinomycetota; class Actinomycetes; order Actinomycetales; family Actinomycetaceae; genus Actinotignum; species Actinotignum timonense. The sequence continues at coordinate 1,892,846 of NZ_CP136960.1, forward strand.
TACTGGCCGCTAACCACACCGACGCGCTACTCGATACACCCAAATCAGTAGAAAGCAACCAGTAACCATGGATATTGCCAGGCTTATTGCAGGACGGCGTTGCCCGGGCACTGCTCACCAAGCCTTGCTCACACGCGAGCAACCCGCCAGCCTCCTACCCAATGGGAAATTCCTTATCATGGCCGCTGACCACCCCGCCCGGGGCGCGTTCGCGGCTGGCGCTAACCCCCGCGCTATGGAAGACCGTTTCGACCTGCTCGCACGCCTGTGTGACGCGCTTGCCGTGCCCGGGGTTTCCGGCCTGTTAGGAACAGCCGACATCATTGAAGACCTCGCACTCCTGAGAGCCCTGGACGGCAAATGGGTATACGGGTCCATGAACCGGGCAGGACTGGCCGGCGCCGCGTGGGAACTCGATGATCGTATCACGGGCTATACGGCCAAAGGGATAGCTAAAGCAGGCCTGCAAGGAGGGAAAATCCTGCTCCGTATCGCCTACCAGGAAACACAAACCGTTGGCACGTTAGAGATGGCCGGGAAAGTAGTCACCGACCTTGCCCGGCGCCAACGCATCGCCATGGTCGAACCCTTCATCTCACGGCGTGAAGGCAGCCAGGTCGTCAATGATGTTTCTACCGATGCTGTCACCCGCTCGATAGCAATCGCTTCAGGTTTGGGGGCTAATAGTTCCTACACGGTCCTCAAACTCCCCGATACCCCAGACCTGGAACGCTTCGCTCGGGCTACTACCCTACCCATCGTTATCCTCGGCGGGGAAGTCAGCAACGACGCTGCTAAAACCCTGCACAGGTGGGCTCTCCTCTTGGAGATCCCTAACGTGATCGGCCTGGTCATTGGCCGGTCATTGCTCTATCCACAATCAGGCGACGTTCAAGGCGCCGTGGCCAACGCCGCCCAGCTTCTCTCCTAGAGAAGCCCACATATCCAAGGAGCACTCATGACTCTCACAACAGGAGGCCTCCTCGGTATCGCTCTAGCAGCGATAGCCGTTTTACTCTTCCTCATCATCGTATTCAAAGTCAACGCCACAGTTGCGCTTATCCTCGTATCAGCTCTGACTGCTATCGCTACCGGAGTCCCAGTCAGCGAACTATTCGATATGCTGCTCACCGGGTTCTCAGGCACCGTTGGCAAACTCGCTCTCATTATCGGGTTCGGAGCAATCATCGGGCGTATGCTCGAACAATCCGGAGGCGCTGAAGTACTCGCCCAAACCCTGCTACGTTGGTTCGGTGAGAAACGAGCACCCCTCGCCCTCTCGGTAGCCTCGCTCTTGTTCGGCTTCCCGATTTTCTTCGACGCCGGGCTCATCGTCATGTTCCCGATCATCTTCTCCGTTGCCCGCCGCCTGGGCGGACCAGTCTTGCTGTATGCCCTACCAGCAGCCGGCGCATTCCAGGTCATGCACGGACTCATGCCACCCCACCCCGGACCAGTAGCCGCCGCTACCACAATGAACATCAACATCGGGACCGTGCTCCTGGTTGGTTTGATCGTCGCGATTCCCACCTGGTACCTGGCCGGCTACCGCTTCGCATTGTGGCTCTCCAAGCGGTTTGATGTTCCCATCCCTAACGTTCTCGGATCGAAAGAATCCGGGCGTGAACTACCCGGGAAAGAACCCGCCTTCGCGACCGTTCTCTTCATCCTCATGCTCCCGATCTTGTTGATTACCGGTAACACGGTCACCAGTACCCTTCAATCAGCTGGAATCATCCCGGAAAACGCTGCCTGGGCAAGCGCCCTGAAATTCTTCGGTGAAACCGCTGTCGCCCTGTTCGTTACCGCACTCGTAGCTTCAATCATTTTGGGTTATGTACGTAAAGTACCCTGGAAGAATATCGATAAGATCAACGACGCCGGGTTCAAATCAGTAGCCGCGATCGTCATGGTCGCCGGTGCTGGTGGCATGTTCGGTTCCGTGTTACGCGAAACCGGTATCGGTACCGCGCTTGCTAACACGCTAGCCGATCTTGGTATTCCCTTGCTCCTGGCTGCCTACCTTATCTCCCTGGCACTACGAGTCGCGCAAGGCTCAGCAACCGTGGCCATCCAAACCACCGCGGCCTTGCTCGCGGCTACCGTGTCGGGTGCCGGACTCAATGACATCCAAACCGCGCTCGTCGTGGTGGCGATGGGAGCAGGATCCTTCTTCGCTTCCCACGTCAACGATTCCGGGTTCTGGCTAGTAGGTGGCTTCCTGCAAGTAGATACGAAAACGAATCTGAAGATGTGGACCACGTTCACCTCAGTAATATCCCTCGTATCCTTCGGTTTCTGCTCCCTGGTCTACCTCATCGTCTAGAAAACTCAAACTCACAAAACCACGTGTACGCACCCGCGGGCTGGATCTACACCCACCACGGGTGCGTACATGTTTAACTTCCTCACGCACCCCCCTGAATGAAATGCTTCCGTGGGCGTCAAGCACGAGTTAAATCCGCGCGTCTTACGCGATTGTCAAACGCAAGTTAAAACTGCACGCCTAGCGCAATACGAATTGCATGCCTAGCGCAAGGAAAATGCACACCCAGCGCAACCAAAACTGCACCCCCTCACCGAACAGGCAATCTCGCCCGGCGCCCAAGCATCCCTACCGATACCACCACTCAACACTCGCCGGCGGTCGGCGTTACTGCCACCCCACAGGCCGACCACTGGCCGGGTAACCGTGTCAAAAGTAGGTGGATATATTGTCGAAGAAGCTACTGGACTCCTCGTCTAAAAAGTCAATGAACTCCAAGTCCAAATACACGAAAATCCCACGTAGCTGGCGGAACTATGACGCGGGACATCACATAGTGCCCCCGGCAGGACTTGAACCCGCGACCGATGGATTATGAGTCCACTGCTCTAACCTGCTGAGCTACGGGGGCAGCGCGTAAATTCTAACAGCTCCTAATTGGTCTGAGCCCCAATCATCAGGCTCATCTTTCACATCCAAGAAAACAGGTAGAATACAAGGGCGTTCCGGCCTTTAGAGTGCGTCAGACCGGAACGCCCAGCTTTTGAAAAATAGAAACTTGTCGGCTAAATCTATGCGCGTACGTCGCGCAGCAGCGTCGCGATTTTCTCCGAATCCTCCGCACTCAACGGGACCTGCGGGGCACGCATCAACGGCGAGCACTCCACCCCGCACAAACGCACACCCTCCTTAATCGCAGCAATGAAAATATCACCAATCTCATACACCGCAGCCAAACGCGTAATCTTTTCGAGCTCCGCAGCCGCGCGCGTAACATCCCCGGCCTCATACGCCGCATGCATCGCCGCAAACACCTCCGGAATCAAATTCGTCAAGCCAGAGAGCACCCCGGCCCCGCCACACACCCGATTCCCAATGTAATACTCATCAAAACCAGAAAGCACCGCGAAATCCGGGCGCACCTTCCGCACCTCGCGAATCACCCGCCGCGTATGACTCTGGGTATCCACCGTATCCTTGAGCGCCACAATATTTTCGTGCCGGGCAGCCAGCTCAGCCACCAATTCCGGAGTTAAATCCGCACCCGTGCGCTCCGGGAAGTTATAGAGCATAACAGGAAGGGCCGTCGCGCCCGCAACAGCGTCATAAAAATCAAGCGCCCGCCCGTGCGAATGCCCGAAATAGAACGGCGGGAGGGCCACCACCCCATCCACACCAGCCGCCTCAGCAGCCGCGATATTCTCCAGCACCTCACCCAAACGCGCCGCGCTCACACCGGCCAACACCTGGAAACGCCCCGCGGCCTGCTTGACCGCGAACTTCAAGAACTCGGCCTTCTCCTCAGTGGAGAAAGAGAAAAACTCCCCAATCGAGCCGAAGAAGAGCACCCCGTTGAGCCCGGACTCGGCAAGACGATCAATATGGGCAGCCATCGCCGGATAATCAATCGCACCCGAATCGTCGATCAACGTGACCGACGGGCAATACACACCAGAAAACATTCCAACCCCTTCCAGGTTTGGGCAAATAAAAGCTACCCATTTCCATGTCTCACGCATCATTGCGACTTACTTCGAACGATAACAGGAGGAATGCGAATCCATACCCGCGCAAAACACTAGAAGACAATAAGTACCGTAGGAAACATCGCTGACCGGCGCGCTGAATCATTGAACACGCCGGCCAGCGATAGCCCTACGTTAGGACCAATTCAAATTATTGAATTTACACTACAACAGGAAGAGTCCAAGACCCCAAACCAGAACTAGCCCAACAATGGAGATCAAACATGTCATCACTGTCCAGGTCTTAAACATCTCGGGAAGAGTGAACCCGAAGTATTCCTTTACCAGCCAAAGGCCCGCATCGTTTACGAAGGAGAAAATAAACGACCCAGCACCGATTGCAAGGACAAGAAGACCTGTTTGGATCGGATCATAAGCAAGCGCAGTGGCTGTCGGCTCCAGAATGCCGGCCGTAGTAATGGCCGAAACGGTCGAGGATCCTGTAGCCACACGCACGAACACCGCAATCACCCAAGCGATCAAGATGATCGATATATTTGTGTTTTCTACAAACTTAGTGATCATATCTCCAATGCCGGTATCAATCAGAAGGTTCTTGAAACCGCCACCAGCTCCGAGGATAAATACAATTCCAGCAATGGGACGTAACGATTTCCCGGCTTCATCGTTGAGCTTTTCCCACGGGTACCTTGTCGTAACGAAAAGCGTGAGAGATGCAAATACCAGTGAAATCAGAAGGGCAATCTCGGGATTCCCGATAAACTGCAAAATCTGAGCACCCATTTCCTTGGAATCGTGAAGGTCAGGGCGGACCATCATGATAATTGAAGTGATCAAGAGAAGAATGGCCGGCATGGTGACACAAAGCAGAGACAACCCGAAGGAAGGCTTACGACGACCTTCAACACCGTCCTCTTTATCCGCCATAGCGAACGTGTCCGGCGCACCACGCGGCACGATACGCGTCGAGTACTTCGCGAACAGCGGTCCGCAGATAATAACGAGAGGAATAGCAAGGACAATGCCCATACCCATCGTGATACCCATGGAACCATTCTCAAAGGTTTGGAGAGCGGCGGTGGGCCCGGGGTGTGGAGGAACGAGTGCCTGCATCGCACAAAGGCCCGCCAGGGCTGGCATCGCGATCATCATAAGGGGCATCTTAGATTTCCGCGTAACCATGATGATCACCGGAGCCATGATGATCAGTCCAACATCAAAGAACAGGGGCAACCCAATAAGAGACCCGATGAGAGCCATAGTCCAAGGGAGCATCTTGCGAGACGACTTCGAAATCAGAACGTCAACTAAAACGCCGGTCGCTCCCGTTACCATCAAAACCGCACCCAGCATTGCACCGATACCGACTAAGATACCGACACTTTTAGTGGTGTCTCCAAAGCCGTCAAGGAAGGCGTGGACGGTGTTCATCAGCCCGAACCCGGACCCAATTCCGGTAATCAGGGCCGCAAGCATAATCGCGAGGAAGGGGTGAACTTTCGCCCAGCTAACCAAAATAATGAGGATGGCAACGCCGGTTACGATACTGATGAGAAGCGCTGCCGGGTTAAGACTTACTTCCGGGATATCGCGAGCGAAAGGTAAAAGTCCCTGGGGTATTGAGCTTTGTAGCTGACTCACACCTACAAGTAAAGCATTCATCTATATTTCCTTTTTCTGACGAGTGCAGCGTCCGCACTGCCGCACGCGGGGAATCCAAATGGATTACCAATAGCAAGCAGCGACAGCTATTTATTTAGCCCGCGTGCGGCAGTGGAACGTGGTTTTCCCGGGAGAATTAGCCTCGGTAGAGGTACTTTTCAGCGGTTGCCTGAGTCATCTCAGCACCGTTGCCGGGAGCCGTTTGCGGCATATAGTTGCCATTCTTGATAACTGTCGGGTGCACAAAGTGTTCATGTTGGTTATCAACGTACTCAATCAACCGGTTCTCCATAGTTCCGGATACCGCGACGTAATCAAACATCGCAAAGTGCGCCACAGCTTCGCATAGGCCAACGCCGCCAGCGTGCGGGCAGACAGGCTTATTAAACTTCTTGGCAAGCAGGTATTCGATAACCAGTTCCTGCGGGCCCGCAACACGGGTTGCATCAATCTGCATGATTCCAAACGCATTCATTTGGAGATACTGCTTGAACATGATCCTGTTCTGCATATGTTCGCCAGTTGCTACAGGAATCGGATTAATAGCGCGTGCAATGGTTGCGTGTCCCACCACATCATCCGGCGAAGTCGGCTCTTCAACCCAAGCCAAATCGAAATCATGGAATTCGTTAATCCAAGAAATCGCATCAGGAACGTCCCACACCTGGTTAGCATCAACAGCCAACTTTACATCGGGACCAATCGCTTCGCGAGCTAACCCAAGACGCCGAATATCATCCTCGACGCGGCGCCCCACCTTCAGCTTGATAAGCTTAAACCCTTTTTCTTGAGTCTCTTCCTTACACAGCGAGACCATCTTTTCATCTGAGTACCCTAGCCAACCCGCGGCAGTGGAATACCCGGGGTAGCCATTTTCAAGAAGGTTGGCAATTCTTTCTTGCTTACCACGCTGACCGTCCTTTAGGAACTCAATAGCTTCTTCAGGACGAAGCGCATCAGAAAGATAACGGAAATCAAGAGTTGCGACCAACTCTTCCGGTTCCATTTCACCCAGCAGGCGCCACAGAGGCTTTCCAGCACGCTTGGCTTTAATATCCCAAAGCGCTGAGAGCAATGCACCGATAGCCATATGCTCCACGCCCTTCTCGGGACCAAGCCACCGCAGTTGGGAATCCCCTACGAGCAGATCCCACGCGAGTCGCATATTGTCGAGCAGCTCTTCAACATTACGCCCGACGAGCGTGTGAGCCATAGAGTTCATTGCCGCGCAAACAACATCATTTCCACGACCAATGGTGAACACAAACCCAACACCGATAATTCCATCATCAGCATCAGTAGAAATCTCCACATAAGCCGACGAGTAGTCAGGGTCGGGATTCATCGCATCCGAGCCAGAGAGCGTGTTAGATGTGGGGAATCGAAAATCGTACGTTTTTACGCCGGTAATCTTACTCACGAGTAAACTCCTTTGTTTTAGTTACCCACCGTGGAAGTTCCACGTCATGAACCCTAGTCCCATTTGGGGAACTATCCTAGGACCTTTTGCGACCAAGATTTGCACCCAGTGCGTAAAACTGCACAAATACGCGGGTTTAGTATTTAGGTATGACACCCTTCACACATTCTCATAATCTCGCCAAAGCTACAGGAAATAATAATTTCAGGTTCAAAACAAATGCGGGGCGACTCTTCCCGCATGACTTTGAATCGTTTCCGGTTCCTCAAGGCTCCTTACGAGAGGAGGCGCACAAGCAACAGTCAACCATCTACAATTGAGTTCCATAAAATGGAACTGGTGGTCCGTATCGATCTAGAAGAAGGTTCTTCTCTTGAGTACCAAACAGAGCCCGAGCGCAGCCGATAAAACTCTCATTGTTCTTCAGGCAGCACTGCAACACCCCCGTTTTACCGACATCGTTAACGCGACCGGCCTGGCAAAATCTAGTGTGCATCGCCTTCTCCAAACTTTGGTGAAGTACGAGTTCATTGCGGTAAGCCCTGACGGAAACTATTACGCCGGACCGGCTGCTTTGTCACTCGCCGCAACAGCATTCGAAAGAATCGACATCTCTCAACAAACGAAACCCTACATCCGACAACTTGCCCGCGAAGTTGGGTGCCAAGTGCACATTGGGGCGAGGAACGGTAAAGATGCCGTTTATGTTGCCATACAAGAAACTGATACCCCGTACCGCATACCATCACGAATTGGGGATCGGCTTCCTCTCCATTCAACTTCAATTGGTAAGTGTTTCCTCGCCGAGGAAGAGGATGAGGCGATCATTCGTTACGTGGCAGAGATGCAACTCCCTAAACATACACCCCGAACTATTTCGACAACCGCTGAACTGATAAAAGAAATCGACACAGTTCGTGACCGCGGGTTCGCTATTGACGACGAAGAGAATGTTCCCGGAATTCGATGTGTTGCCGTCCCTATTCGCAACCATCTTGGACGGGTGAACCATGCATTATCAATCACGACTTTAACATTGGAGAAAAGCATGGACGAAGTCATTGCCTTGGTTCCTCAAGTTAAACAAACCGCAGCAAAGATCTCGCGTTCTCTTGGTGCTAAAGAATCCTGAGAATAATCAACCGAGTATTTGGAGTGAACTACCCCAGCTCCATGCGCTCCTCACATGTGCGGCGCTGCGCCTCGAGTTCCATGAGGCGGGCGAAGTGCTGCTGGTAGGCGGCATCTTCCGGATTGGTGCGCTGGAGCGCGGAACGCACGTCCTCGATTTGGCGTAGCACACCTAGCCGAATGAGCGCGAGGGCAATCCCCCACACATAGTGCGGGAGGCGCTGCACATCGGTCTCCGGGAGCGGCTCGGCGGCGAGCTGGGAAATCACTCCGGCTAGCTCCGGGCCACCGGCCGCAATCACCGCCTCCACGTAAGCGGCACTCGCCTGGGGCTCGGCGTGTTCTACGTCCATACCCGCGCCGGTCAGCTGCGCGAAGCGCTCGGCAAATACTCGGGTTCCGCCCGCCGCCCGAATCGCCGTATGAATGGCGTGGTGCACCGGATGGGTGAACGTATGCGGAGGCAGATTATCCATCTCCGCCCGTGCCGCAAAAGCCGGAAGCTGAAGATAAATCTCCAGCGCAGCCCGCTCGACTTTTTCGGTAGGGTCACGCAGCTGCGACACCGGCGGCAAGGTCGCCGCCCGGTGGGTACCGGCATCGGCCGCACTCCCCTGCACTGTACCCGTCCTTTGCGCTGCCGCCTGGTACGACGGCGCATTCCCCGGCTGCACCGCGACTCCCGCCTGCTGCGCACCGCCGGCCGCTAGCGCCCTCGGGGTGTGCTCGCTGGCTGCCTCCAGCACCGCGCGCGCCTGGGCTCGCCCCTGGCGCCCGGCTTCCGCCACCGCCTGGCGCACCACGTGCTCATCCATGCCGAGCCAGCCGGCCAGATTCCGGGTGTATTCCCCGCGCAGTACCCGATCTCTAATCCCCGCCACAATCGGCGCGCTCACCCGTAGCCCGGCGCTGCGGCCCTCCGCGGTGGTGAGCGGAAGGTCCTCAATCAGGGAGCGAATCGCGAATTCGAAAAGGGGGCGCCGCCCGGCGATTACCTCGCGCAGCGCCTCATCCCCGCGCTGGAGCCGCACATCGCAGGGATCCAGATTATCCGGCGCAATCGCCACGTAGGTTTGGGTGGCGAAAGCCTGATCTTCCCCGAAAGCACGCAAAGCTGCCTTCTGGCCGGCACTATCGCCGTCGAACGTAAAAATAACCTCGCCGCCGTAAGCCTTCCCGGAGGAGAGCACCACCCCGGCGGCCGGATTGGCGCCGTCGCCCAAAAGCCGCCGCACAATTTTGACGTGCTCCGCCCCGAAAGCTGTACCACACGTTGCTACCGCCGTGGTGATTCCGGCCAGGTGCGCGGCCATGACGTCCGTATAGCCCTCCACGATGACCACGGAACGCGAGGTCGCGATCTCCTTTTTCGCGAGGTTGAGGCCGTACAGCACCTGCGATTTTTTGTAGATCGGTGTTTCGGGGGTATTGAGGTATTTCGGGCCGCGGTCATCCTCCCCGAGGCGGCGCGCCCCGAAGCCGATAGGTTCGCCGGTGATGGAGAAAATCGGCCACATGAGCCGCCCGCGGAAACGGTCGTAGAGCCCGCGGTTGCCCCGGGTGGCCAGGCCCGCCGTTTCGATTTCCCGGTCGGAAAAGCCGTGGCTGCGCAGGTGCGTATAGAGCGCGTCCCAGGAGTCCGGGGCGTAGCCGCATTCAAAATGGTCAACGGCCGCCCGCTCAAAACCACGTTCGGCCAGGAGCGTGCGGGCCGGGGCCGCCGCCGGGGTATCGAATTGGGCGCGATAGAACTGCACGGCAACCCGGTGCGCATCGATGAGCCGCCGCTTGGACGGCTCCCCCGGCCGCCGTTCACGCGCGCCCTCGTAATGCAGCTCGATTCCGGCGCGCCGCGCCAGCAGCTCAACCGCCTCCACAAAATCAATACTTTCGGCCCGCTGCACGAAAGCGAAAACGTCGCCGCCTTCCCCGCAGCCAAAGCAATGCCAGCGCCCCAGGTTCGGGCGCACGTGGAAGGACGGAGTTTTCTCGTCATGGAAGGGGCACAGGCCTTTGAGGGAGTCCACCCCACCGGGGCGCAGGGCCACGTACTGGGAGGCGACGTCGTCGATCCGCACCGCGGCGCGCACCCGATCGATGTCTTCCCTTTTGATGAGCCCGGCCATGCCGCCTAGTCTAAGCGAGCCCGCCGCGCAGCGCACGCTCGAACCGTTTCACGCGCTCACCGCGTTCCGCACGCGCGAACCGCGGCGCACGCCGGGGCCGCGGGCGCCGGAACATCAGTGCCGGAACATCAGTGCCGCAGCATCCCGCACAGGTGCGCGTGCCACTGCCGCGCCGAGAGATCGGTGAGCGAAGCAACCTGGTCAATCACCAAACGCAGCCGCGCGTCCTTATCGCTGCTCGCCCACAATTCCGCCAGATGCGGCTCCAACTCATCCGGATTCTCCAAGAGCGCCTCGACGAGGTCGAAAATAATGGCGCGCTGCTCCACGTAATGCGGTTCGTGTTCGCGCGGAGCCATAACATAGGCCACCGCGATCCCTTTGAGAACCGTAATTTCGGCAAAAGTTTCTGGTGGTACGACGACGTTACCGTTGTAGCGCACCAATTTGCCATGCCCGGACTGCGCCCAGGTTGCCTGGCATACGGCGGAAACAAAACGGCCGATGAGGTCGGAGGTGAGGTCCTTCATGCGGGCAAAATCACGGTAGTTGCCACCGAAGTGCACCGGCCAGGCTTCTTCGCGCAGCAGGCGGTCAAGCGCATCAGAAAGCTCGCCCGCGCTCGGTTCGCCATACCAGGCCAGGGTATCCTCCACGACTTTCTGGCGCTCCCCCGGGTCGGTCAGGCAGGACGGGTCGAAGAATCCGCGGGCGATCGCATCTTCAACATCGTGGACGCTATAGGCAATATCATCGGCCAGATCCATGATTTGGGCTTCGACGCAGCGGTTGTGCCCGTGTTCTCCGTGGATCCACTCGAAAATATCAGCATCATCGCGGTAGTAATTGAATTTCGGGGTGCCGCCCGGGCCTTCGTTATTACCCCACGGGTATTTGATCACCGCATCCAGGGTGGCGCGGGTGAGGTTGAGGCCCGCCGGGCGCCCAGTGCGGGTAGTGCGTTTCGGTTCCAGGCGGGTGAGGATGCGCAGGGTTTGGGCATTGCCTTCGAAACCGCCGATCTCCTCCCCCACTTCCGCGAGGGCCCGCTCCCCGTTGTGCCCGAAGGGCGGGTGCCCGAGGTCATGGCACAAACACGCGGTTTCCACGATATCCGGGTCGCATCCAAAGTTTTTCGCCAGCGAGCGCCCAATTTGGGCCACTTCGAGGGAATGGGTGAGGCGGGTGCGCACAAAATCATCCGATTCAGGCCCGAGCACCTGAGTTTTCGCGCCCAGGCGGCGCAGCGCCGAAGAATGCAGCACCCGCGCGCGGTCGCGTTCAAAATCGGTACGCGAACGGGATTTGGGTGGTTCATGCACCCAGCGCTCGCGGTCATCCGGCCCGTAAACTTCGGCCGCCCCAAATAAATCCGTCACAGCTAGAGGGTACCAAGCCCGCGGGCGGTGCGGTGGCGGCGAGCGGTGCGGTCGTGACGGGCGGGGCACCGGGCCTGAGGCAAGCGCCGCGGCGTGGTTGGTTTAGCCGCCGGAAATATCGAGTTCGGCTTCGTGGATTCGGGCCGCTTGCTCCGGGGTAAGCTCGCGCGAATCGAGCCAGCCATCGGGAAGATGCGGGCGTTTTTCCCCGCCTGCGCGCCCGCGTTTACCTTCCGCAGCCGCCGGATAAGGCTGATCCAAGTCCAGGGCCTGGAGGCGTTCGTGGAGTTCCTCCAGGGTGGAGACCAGCCCCAGCGAGTGGCGGGTTTCCCCACCCACCGCGAAGCCCTTGAGATACCAGGTGATGTGCTTGCGCAGCTCCCGCATGGCTTTATTTTCGCTTCCGAAATGCTCCACCGAGAGGCGGGCATGGCGCTCGATCATCGCGGCGACTTCGCGCAACGTGGGGCGGCGCTGGGCGCTAGCCCCGTGCATGAGAGCAGCCAGATCATAGAAAATCCAGGGCCGGCCCTGGCAGCCGCGCCCGACAGCCACCCCGGCGCAGCCGGTATGGGCGCGCAGCGCGGCGGCATCTGCGGCGTCGAAAACATCACCGTTACCAAAGACGGGCAGGTCCGTGGAGTCTACGAGCTCTGCAATAAAATCCCAGTTCGCGTGGCCGGCGTAATGCTGCGCGGTGGTGCGCGCGTGCAAGGTGAGCCCGGCGACCCCGTAATCTTCGGAGATGCGGGCCACGTCCCGGAAAGTTTCGTGGGCGGCGTCGATCCCGATCCGGAATTTCACGGTGATGGGTACGGCGTGATCGCGCCCGCGGTTCGCGGCGCTCGCTGCTGCGGTGGCCTCTCGCACGAGGTCCTCGTACAAATCCAGTTTCCACGGCAGGGCCGAACCGCCCCCTTTGCGGGTGACTTTGGGGGCCGGGCAGCCGAAGTTAATATCGATGTGGTCCGCGCGGTTTTCCTCGATGAGGAGCCGCACCGCCGCGGCCACCACCTTGGGTTCCACCCCGTAGAGCTGGATGGATCGCACCGGATCGCTCGGATCGGGCTGGATCATGGTCATGGTTTCCGGGGTGCGTTCCAGCAGTGCCCGGGAGGTAATCATTTCGCACACCCACAGCCCGGCTGGGGCGTAGGAGCCGGGCGCGTGGGGTTCTGGGGAGGGCGCATCCGGTGCACTGCTGGCCATCGCGCGCCGAATTCCCGCTTCGGCTTCTTCACGGCAGAGCTGGCGGAAAGGCGGGTTGGTCACGCCGGCCATCGGCGCGAGCATGACCGGCGTGGCCAGAGTCAGATCGCCCAGCTGAATCGCCGGCCATGCGGCATTCTCCGCCATATGCTTCCCTTCTTCCCTTCCTGCGTCATGGATGAGGGTACCGCACGGCCAGCAGCGAGAGTTATTCCGTGAGCTAAACACCCAGCTATATGACCTGCATCACGGTAGGCTGCAAGTGAACTCGCCAGAGTTCCCAGGCAGATTGCGTTCTTCCCGCACCGCCCACGCCGCGTAGGGGCCAAACTCTCCGGCCGTGGCTGGGAAGTAGGTGTCACCACCACACGTGAGCAGTTAGCTTCGGCTACCTGGCCTCGGTTCTACATTTTCTATCAGGAAGGCACACCACATATGGCCGAGAACAAGAATGTTCAGGATCTCCTGAACGCCACCGCATTTGATTCCCATAACGATAAGCTCGGCGGAGTAAAGGAGGTATTCCTTGACGCCGAGACGGGCCAGCCCTTCTTCGTGGAAGTGGGCCACGGGCTCTTCGGTATGTCCTCCAGTCTCGTTCCGCTGCGCGGTTCGCACCTCGAGGGTGAAGAACTCCACCTGGCTTTCGTCAAGGATGCGATTAAGGATGCCCCTGATTTCGATGTGGAACAGGGCATCACCCCCGAAGAGCAGGACCGCCTGCTCGCCCACTACCACCTCACGGATGCACGCGAAGGTGACCGGTACTCCACCGAGGTTCCGCCGGTAGGTGCCGGTGTACCGGAGACGGCCGGCGGCGCTTCAGAGGGCACACCCCGCACTGCGGCCGAGCATCCCGCCCCGGTAACTGACGCGGATGATCATTCCGTGGTTCGTTCTGAAGAGCGCCTCAATGTTTCTAAGGACAATGTGGCGACCGGTACCGTGCGGCTGCACAAGTACGTTGTGCATGACACCGAAACGGTGGAGGTGCCCGTGACTCGCGAAGAAGTGCGGGTGGAACGCACCCCTATCAAGGAAGGTGAAGAGTACGTTGGTGAAATTTCTGAAGGGGGCGCCGCTGTCACCCTTCATGAAGAACGCGTCAATGTAGAGAAGGAAACCGTACCCGTTGAGCGGGTATCTCTCCATAAGGATGTCGTGCAGGATACCGAAACGGTCTCCGAAGATGTAGCCAAGGAACAGATCGAAATCGAAGATAAAACGGGTCGCTCCACCAAGTAGTAGGCTCGTGAAAAACCTGGCCTGCTAGGCAGACAGCCAGGCAGGAACGTGAGCCGCGCAGGCACGTCAGCCGCGCAGCGAAGCTAGGGAAAGAGGAAGAATGGCTGAGGTAACCGTCCGCGACATTATGGATGCCACCGCTTATGACCGCTCCGAAGCGGAGATTGGGCCGGTGCGCGAGGTTTTTCTCGATGATGCCAGCGGGCAACCCACTTTCGCTCTCATCGGGCGGGGATTATTCAATCTTCGCTCCGCCCTGGTTCCGCTGCGCGGTTCGCGCCTGGTTGAGGGCAGGCTCATCCTCTCGGTTTCCGCAGAAGCAGTGGCCAGCGCTCCGGCCTGGTCGGTGGAGGACGGCCTGACCGAGGACCAACAGCAGCGTATTTACGAACATTTCGCCCTCACCGATATTGCCGACGGCAAGGAGCACGCTACTGACGCTTAGGAACCTGCTTTCCGCAGGAACCAGATCTCCAAAGGAACCCGGTCACCAGCACATCTCACCGCTGCTTGGCCACATAGCGCCGGGCAAGATTGCCTGTTCGGTGAGGGCGTGCAGTTTCGGTTACGCTAGCCGTGCAGTTTTAACTTGCGCTTGACAGACAGCATGTTAAGGGCAAAGAACCAGGCGAAGAAGATACACATGCCCCGTCATACTGGGGCACCGCCGGTCTGGTAAGCGCTCTGTCACCATAGTCAAACCTGGTAATCAGAAGCGCCCCCCTTGTGTCCGATAACGACAGGCAGGACGTAATAAGCTAAATTTGAGGTGTGGGAACTGACATGCTCGTGACACGCGGAGCACTGGCGTACCGGGAATTTCTCGCAGCGAACCGTAAATTTGGAACTCTATTCCAGTCAGATTTCCGGATCTGCCGCGAGTAAACAACCAGGTCAGGCAGGCTCTTCCCCGCGTACGTGGGGGTAATTCTGGATTCAGGAAAAAGTGGTACCGGCGCTTAAGCTCTTCCCCGCGTACGTGGGGGTAATTCCATGGGTAAATGATTGGAGTGAGGGCGCCGAAACTCTTCCCCGCGTACGTGGGGGTAATTCTGATGATCCTACACGCAGCGCAACCCCTCACGCCTCTTCCCCGCGTACGTGGGGGTAATTCCGGCCTGGCATAATCCCGAGGGGTAGTGAGATCCTCTTCCCCGCGTACGTGGGGGTAATTCCAAGGAGTTGCGCCTCGATCTGGAAACAGCAATCTCTTCCCCGCGTACGTGGGGGTAATTCCGCCATCGAAACGGTTAAGGGATTCTTTAGCGACTCTTCCCCGCACGAGCGGGGGCAACTCCGCTGCTACCCCACACCACTCACCTAAAGTAAACGACGTGCAATTTCGTTTGCGGCAGATTGGTAACTTCACCAACCCCGAGATCTACAGCTTCAAGCCGTGCCACTCATTGCGCGGAAACGCTACCGCACCAGCCCTTCGCGGCGCCGTGCAGCAGACATCGCCCGCTGCGCCTCCCGGTCCGCCTCGCGCCGGCGGATTGTTTCGCGCTTATCCCATTCCTGCTTGCCCTTGGCCACCGCGATTTCCAGCTTGGCCAGCCCGCGCACGAAATACAGCTCGAGGGGCACAATCGTATAGCCCTTCGCCTCGACCGCCCGCGCCAGCTTCTCGATCTCCGATTTGTGCAGCAGCAGGCGGCGCTTGCGGGTAGGCGCGTGATTCGTCCACGTCCCCATCGCGTAAATCGGGATATTAATCCCGTGCGCGTACACCTGCCCGCGATCCACCTCAATCCAGCCGTCCACCAGCGAAGCACGCCCCATGCGCAGCGCCTTCACCTCGGTCCCGGATAGCGACATCCCCGCCTCAAAGGTGTCCTCGATGAAATAATCGTGGCGCGCCTTCTTATTGCGCGCGATCACCTGATGCGCATCGGCCGCGGCTTTCGCCTGCTGGGCCGCGCTCAGCTTTCCTTCTTTTTTCTTCGCCACGCGGGCTTCTCCGT
The DNA here is from genome assembly GCF_002860685.3 of Actinotignum timonense. Classification (GTDB taxonomy): domain Bacteria; phylum Actinomycetota; class Actinomycetes; order Actinomycetales; family Actinomycetaceae; genus Actinotignum; species Actinotignum timonense. The sequence goes on from NZ_CP136960.1 coordinate 1,908,954, forward strand.
TCTAATCCTTGAGTTCGCGCTGGTCAGTGATGAGGAACCATACAAAAATCAGGGTTCCTGCCAGCAGCACCACCGCCGGCGCGCTCACGTCCAGCAAATGATCGGTGAAGAACGACGGCGCAGCTGCCGCATCGGTATTCACCGTCAAGGTGATAATCAATCCAATAACAAAAGTAGTCACGCCGGTAGCTACCCCGGCTACCGCGATTCCCCGCCGCGTGGCAATCGTATTAATCATGCGGCGTACCATCGCCAGCACAATGAGCGCCGCGAAACCGACCGCGAAAAGCAGCGTTCCCACCGCGTAAGGCGAATCGGTAATAGCAGCCCGATCCCACACAAACCAGGCAAGCACCAATCCCAGCACCCCTGTGAGCACTTCGTAGGCGGTGGCTTTGCGCTGCCCGCGCGCGTAACGCTTCTCTAATTGCCGGCGCGAATACTCGCTCACATCAGTTTTCTGCTTCTTCTTCGCCGGCACGGATGCTTCCGCGGAGGCCGAAGCACCTGCGCCCGCGCCAGCCGAAACTACCTTCTCGGTTTCCCCGGGCTGGGTAGCGGCACCGGGCTGACTAGTCGTCCCGGCCGCCCCAGCCGCCCCGGGCTGGGCAGCTTCCCCGGCCGGCTTCTCCGCACTAGGCAAGCTGCCCGGCCGTTGCGGCGTCGTCGTACTAGAAACGCCCGGCGCGGTGTCACGTACGGTTGAGGCTGCGTCGGTGGTGGGAGCGGGATCGGTTGAGCCGTGTGCTTGTGTCATGACATCCTCTTCGTCAACTTCGCGTCAGGCCCCTCCTGGCGCCGGGCCATTCGGCCGCGGCGAGGCGAACGGGTACGCCGCGCTATTCGTAGAATCCGGGCAGGGACATCGGGTCGATGACCACGCCGTCCTGCCACACCTCAAAGTGTACGTGGCAACCGGTGACCATGCCCGTCATGCCGGTCCAGCCGATCACATCGCCCTGGCCCACGCTCTGCCCCACGGATACATTGAAGCCGGAGAGGTGGTTGTAGACCACCACGTAGGACGAACCGTTGATATAGCCGAGGTTGAGAATGACCTGGTTGCCGTGCGTGCCGTTGCCGGAGGCCGGGCGCACCGCCGCGACCACCCCGGCGGCCGCCGCGTATTGCGGATTACCGCAGGCAGAACGCAAGTCCACGCCCTCGTGCATCCACCAGCCGCCGTCGAAGGGATAGACCCGCATCCCGAAGGGCGAAGTCACGTACAGCGGGGCCGGAACGGGCGGAATGAGCGCGCCCGAAGCTGCCGGGGGCGCCGCCGGGGCACCTCCCCCACCGCCCTGAGCTGCCGCTTCCGCGGCGCGCCGCCGGTTTTCTTCATCAATGCGCGCGATCTGCGCGGCGGTATCATCGCGGGCCGCGTTCATGGCCGACAGCGAGTTCTGGAATTCCCCGCGCCGGGCCTCCAAAGCCTGAGATTGCTGGGTGACGGAAGCTTCCAGGTCCGCGAGCTCCTTGGTGCGGGCCGCGGCCTGCGCTTCTTTCGATTTCTTTTCCGCCACCGCGGCATCGGCCTGGCTCTTGAGCTGGGAGATCTCCCCTTGCACGGCCTTTTGCCGCTGGGCGCGGGTCCGGTTCGCGGCCGTTGTTTGGGTGACGTCGGTGAGAGTTTGGGATTGCACCCGGGTAATCGCCTGGTTCGCGGAGAGCGCATTGAAGAAATCCGCGCTCGACTTCGCACCGATCAGAAGCTCCACGGTGGAAACCCGGTTATCGCCGCGGTATTCGGAACGCGCAATCTCGCCGAGGTTATCGCGCGTTTCGCTCAGTTTCTTCTCCCCCTGGGCAATCGAGGTGGTGATGGAATCGAGCTCTCCCTCGGCCGCGTCCAGGCGCGCACCGATCTTTTCCTGTTCGCGCTGGGCTGCTGCGGCGTCGTTCTGCGCCTGCAATAACGCGGCCTGCGCCCCGGGGACCTGCGCCTGCGTCTCCTGCAGCTTGAGGTAGACGTTCTGCAAATCCACGTCCACGCCCTCGAGGGAGGAACGCAGATTCTCAATTTCAGCTTCCTGCTGTTCTTGCTGGCGGACGAGGTCGTCGCGGTCATCGGCACGCGCCGGCGTCGCTAACCCGGCAACGCCCAGCGCCCCCGCAGCCAGCGCTCCCAACCATCGTCTGCTCCCGATTCTCACCGGTTCACCTTTCCTATGTATATCTGTTCCAGCGGCCGTACCGTCAGGATTGGCGACGACGCCGCGGCGCCGTCGCCCCACTTTCACTACACGCGTGCGTACCTGCGCAAAGCGATCCAGGATGCCAGGCCGGACACCACCACCGAGCCGATGAGCAGCCAGGGTGCTACCTGGAGGGCTTCGCTCACGCCGATCACGCGAATCCACGGCAGAGATTGGGAAATCCAGTCCTCGAGCAGGAATTTCGCTGCCAGCCACAGCCCGCCGACCGCGAAAATCGCGCCGACGAGCGAGGCGATAATTCCCTCGAGAATAAAGGGCAACTCGATGAAGAAATTCGAGGCGCCCACGTAGCGCATAATCCCCGTTTCGTTACGCCGCGACATTGCCGAGAGGCGGATCGTGGTGGGGATGAGGAGGAGCGCCGTGAGGATCATGACCGCGGCCAGTCCGCCGGCAATCGCGGTGAAGCGGTTGAGGGTGGCGAAAACCGGCTCGATTTGTTCGCGCTGGTCGTACACGCTCTGCACCCCGGGGCGGTTGCCGAGGTCTTCCACGAGCACCTGGTACTTTTCCGGGTCGTGCAATTTGACGCGGAAGGAAACCTGCATCTGGTCGGCGGTCACCGTGTCACGCCACACCGAATCGCCCATTTGTTCGCGGTAGTTCGCGAAGGCTTCTTCTTTGGTTTCGAATTCGTAGCGCTCCACTTGGGAGGCGAGCGGTTCGGTGGTCAGGGCGGTATCGATGGCCTTGATTTGCTCGTCGGTGGCTTCGTTACCGGCGCAGGGTTCGGTGGCGTCATTCGCCGCGCACATAAACACCGAGACTTCCACCTGGCTGTACCAATCGGCACGCAGGTGGCTGATCTGGGTTTGGAGCAGCGCGGCCGCGCCCACGAAAAGCAGGGAAACGAAAGTGACGAGGGAAACCGAGGCAGCCATCGCCTTGTTATTGATAAGTCCCTTGAATGTTTGGGACAGGACGAAACGACTGCGCATTAGTGTTGCCCTCCTCCGTACTGGCCGCGATCCTGATCGCGGACGATCACGCCGTTGGCCAGCTCAATAACGCGTTTACGCATCTGGTTGACCACGGTGGCATCATGGGTGGCCATAACCACCGTGGTTCCCGAGCGGTTGATGCGATCCAGGAGGCGCATAATCGACAGCCCGGTGTTTTGGTCCAGGTTGCCGGTCGGTTCGTCGGCGAGAAGGATTTCGGGGCGATTGACCATGGCGCGGGCGATGGCCACGCGCTGCTGCTCCCCGCCCGAAAGCTCGTTCATGCGGCGGCGTTCCTTGCCGTCCAGGCCCACCATTTCCAGCACTTCCGGCACTTCGGTGCGGATGCGGTGGCGGGGCGCGCCGATGACCTGGAGCGCGAGCGCCACGTTATCGTGCACGTTCTTATCGGGAAGGAGCCGGAAATCTTGGAACACCGTGCCGATGCGGCGCCGCAGGAAGGGGACGCGCCGCTGGGAAACAGTGGCGAGATCCTTGCCGAGCACCTCGATTTTTCCGGATGTTGGCCGTTCGGCAACGTTGATGAGCGAAAGCATCGTTGATTTTCCCGAACCGGAGGGGCCCACGAGGAAAACGAATTCGCCGCGGTCAATATCCGCGCTCACCGAGTCCAGCGCGGGTTTCGCGCCCTTCTGGTAGAGCTTCGTCACCTTGGTAAATGTGATCATAAACTTGCCCTTAGATTACTACTATCGTGCTTTACCCTACGGAACAGGCCGTAAAATCGCGCGGGACGCGCCGCGTACCCGGGGAAATTCATGCGTTTCCTCCCCCGCTTTCCCCACTTAGTCACCGGTTTTTTCGCCTGCCTTGTCGCTGGTCTTGCTGCCGGTTTTGTCGCTGCTCTTTTCGCCGGCTTTTTCTCCGGCTTTTTCGCCGGTGGCGCGCCAGCGGATACCGGCATCGATGAAACCGTCAATATCGCCGTCGAAAATCGCGTCGGTATTCCCCGATTCGTACCCGGTGCGCAGATCCTTGACCATCTGGTAGGGCTGAAGCACATAGGAACGCATCTGGTCGCCCCACGAGGCTTTGATATCTCCGCGCAATTCTTTCTTTTCGCGCGCTTCCTCTTCCTGTTTGAGGAGGAGCAGGCGCGATTGTAGGACCCGCATCGCGGCGGCGCGGTTTTGGATCTGCGATTTCTCATCCTGCATGGAGACCACGATCCCGGTGGGAAGGTGGGTGATGCGCACCGCGGAATCGGTGGTATTCACGGACTGCCCGCCCGGCCCGGAGGAACGGAACACATCGATGCGAATATCGGTATCGGGGATATCGATATGGTCGGTTTGTTCGATCAGCGGAATAACTTCGACGGCGGCGAAGGAGGTCTGGCGCCGCCCCTGGTTATCGAAAGGCGAGATGCGCACCAGCCGGTGGGTCCCGGCTTCCACCGAGAGCGTGCCATAAGCGTAGGGAGCACTCACCTCAAAGGTGGTTGATTTCAGCCCGGCTTCTTCCGCGTAGGAGGTATCGAGCACCTTGGTGGCGTAGCCGCTGCGTTCAGCCCAGCGCAGGTACATGCGCTGAAGCATCTGCGCGAAATCGGCCGCGTCCACTCCCCCGGCCCCGGACCGAATCGTCACCACCGCATCGCGCTCATCGTATTTGCCGGAGAGCAGGGTGCGGATCTGGAGTTCTTCCAGCGCTTTTTCGGTGCTCGTCATCTCTTCGCCGAGCGCTTCGTAGAGTTCCCGAGCCGAAGCCGGATCCGAAAGTTCTTCTTCCTGCGCGATCTCAAGGAGCGCACCAGCATCGTCAATACGGACGCGCATTTTCTCGAGTTTCTCCAGTTCGCTTTGGGCATGGGAGAGTTTCGAGGTGACCTCTTGGGCGCGGGCAGTATCATCCCAGAGCCCGGGCGCGGAGGATTCTTCCGTCAGCGCGGCGATACGCGCGGTGAGGCCCTCCACATCGGTCACCGCTTCGATTTGGTGAAAAACACTGCGCAGATGGTCAAGACGTTCGGAAAAATCACTCACGGCATAAGGCTACCTCAGGTCAAGGCGCGCCCGGGCCTGCGCACGTATCGGCACGGGAAGGTCCAGTACCGGAAGCCGCACCGTTTTTTCCAGGGCGACGACGACGCCGGCGCTATCCGCGCCGGTATCTGGCAGCACGCGCTCCGCGGGACATGTTGCAGCGGCGAGCTGGCGCACGGTGGCCGGGCTGGGATGGCAATCGCTCAGGGTGGCGCTGCTGAAATAACATTCGCGGGTGATCTCTTGGCTGATCGCGAGCGCGGCGGAATCGGCTTGCCCCTGGAGTGTGTGCCGGGCGGTGAGGACGGTGGCGAGGTAGACGAAGCCTAAGCACAGCACGGCACTGAGCGCCCAGGTTCCCAGGCCCAGGATGAGGATATTGCCGCGTTCCCGGGGTGCTGCTCGTGCCCGCAGTGCCGGAGATTTCACCAGGGTGTGCACGGCCGCGCCTCTCGGAAACGATCCACGCTTGTTCACGGCCGCGCCTCTCGAAAACGGTCCACGGTTGTTGAGGCGCTCTGCTCTATAAGAACAGTGCGCCCAAAATAAGCGAGCGGAACCGAGACCTCGACCGTGACGGTGATACGTGCTCCCGGGCTTAGGCACGGGTGGGCGGAACAGGAGATCCGCGGGGGCGCACCGCTTAGGGCGGCGCCGCTAACCGCAGCATCGCTTACCGCGGCGTGGACAACCGCCCGTGCTCGCGCTGTTCCGCTGGCTGTGTTGTCCGCGGTTGCGAAACTGCGGGCTGCTTCCTGAGCTGCCTGCGCGGCGACCGCCCGGGCGCGGGTAATCCCGGTGCTTTCCACGGTAAACATGAGGAGCGGGAGAACAAGCATGACGAGGATAGCGAGGGCTTCCAGAGTGCCGTTTCCCTTTTCGCGGATGCTTCGGTGGTTCACCTGGTTTTTCATAACCGTGCTCCTTTCGCGGGTGGCGGGTGGGTGTGCGCCCCGCGAGCGGTGAGGACGTGTGCGTGGGATCGCAGCTTGACCGGGTGTGTTCCCAGGAGGGAGGAATATGTTCCGGTGATCTCGACTCGTAGGAAGTCCTCTTCCCCGATGCGGATCGTGCTCGCGCTGGCTGCGCACTGGCAGGCGGGGACCCGCGCGGTGATGTCCGCGGTGGCCTGCGCGGCTATCTCGGGCAGGCTGAGCTGGCGTACCGCTCCCGCGCGAGCGGCCCGTACTGCGCAATCACGTATCTGTTCGATTGCAAAGACGCGGGATCCGAGAACCGCGAGCGCCAGGGCAGCTAGTACCACCACCCCGGCGAGCAGGCAAAAATCGACGACTGCACTGCCGCGTTCGGAAGTGGGAGCACAGGGATCACGTGTCTTTCTCATGAAAAACTCGAGATGCGTTCGATGGCGGTGGAGAAGAGATTCGTGAGAGCCGGGCCGGCTACTGCCCAGATGGCGAGCACCAGGCCGACGGTCATGAGGGTGACAAGTACCCAGCCGGGCACGTCTCCGCGTTCGCCGGAATCCGGAGCGGTCCACGTTGAGTCTGGTAGATCAGAGTGGATAAGCGCGCCGTGCGTACTCACTGACATAAGTAGTTCCTTTCGCTAGATAGGTTGGTTGTGGCGGTGGTTTATGGGGAGGTGAGAGGAAGGAAGGTGAGTCGGGCCAGGCCCGGGTAGAGGGCGATGACCACGATGAAGGGCAAAATGAGGAAAACAACGGGAATCATCATGAGGATTTCGCGGCGTCCTCCGCGTTCAAGGAGTTGGCGGCGCGCGTAATCTCGTGCTTCTTCGGCCTGTACCCGCAAGGTGTCTGCGAGTGGGGAACCGTGGGCGAGAGCAGCAAGTAAGGCTTCGCATAGGCTTTGCAAGGCCGGGTTGTGTACCCGTTCGTTGAGGCGGCGCAGGGCCGTGGTGAGCGGGTCACCGGCATAGACATCTCCGAGGGTTCGCCTCAGTTCTTTTCCCAGGGCTCCGCCGGCAAAGCTCGCAACGTATTCGATAGCTCCCACGATGCTGGTGCCCGCCCCCACCGCGATGCTCAGGAGGTGGGCGATATCAGGAAGTTCGGCGGTGATAGCGCTGTCGCGGCGGCGCAGGCGTGCGGTGAGCTGAGAGTCCACGGCGAGGATGGCACCAATGAGGAAGAGCACGGGGCAGGCGGCCGCGAGCGCCGCGGGTAATCCGCGGGCCAGGCAGGCTAGCCCGAGCGCGATACCGGCTGCTCCGGCGAGTACTCCCGCGCGTAATTGGGCAAAGCGGAAGTCTGCGACGTCGCCCTCCCCTAAACGGTGGAGACGGCCCGTGACCGATGCATGAGTGGAACCGAATTTTTCCGCGCCGCGCAGCACCATCCGGATGATGCGATGGGGCAGGCGCGGGCGGGCACCGCCCAGGTAGGGCGCGATGCGTGAGACCAGTGCGGGGCCCGGCCAGAGCCACCACCAGCCGAGGAGCACGAGGCCCGCCGCGCAGAGACTCCCGGTCAGTGCGGGGAGGGGTGCGGGAACGAGCATGGGAAGGGGAAGAAGCATAGGAGCGGTCCCTTCCTATACGGCGGCGCGTCGGGCGCGACTGGGACGGGGAGGCGAGTGCTGGCCGGCCATTGCGGCGCCTGGCACAGCAGCCGCCGAGGCTCCCGGCGGGGCTTCCGGTGAGGCTCCCGGGGATACTCCCGCTGAGGCTCCCGGCGCTGATCCCGGCGCAAATCCCGGGGAGCCGGCCAGGACTCGTTGTTCTTCGGGGAGTCGGCCCAGGTGGAGCATGAGTCCGTAGGCGAGCAGTGTGGCGGCCAGGCCAACCAGCAGGATGAGGGTGCCGGTTGGCGAGGTGAAGGCGTCCATCGTGCCCGGCCTGGTGGAGAGCAGCAGGAGGACGAGCCACGGGGCGAGTGCGGCCACCCGTGCCGCGTTAACGGTCCAGGATTGCCGGGCGAGGAGTTCGCCCCGGGCCCGGTTTTCTGCTCGCAGGGATACCGCGAGGGATTCCAGGACGCGGGGTAGATCGTGGCCGCCGTGGCGCACCGCGAGTCGGAGAATTTCGAGGACCCGGTCTGATACCGGGTTGTGGAAGGAATCTTTGAGACGGGTTAGGGAGGTGTCAAAGCTTCCGGCTGTTTCCAGGTGGGTGGCGAAGGAGCGCAGCGCAGGAGGGGCATCTGGCCGGGTGGCGAGATAGAGAAGAGCTTCGGGGATAGTGCGCCCGGCCCGGAGGGAGGACAGCAGCTTATCGATGCGGTCGGGCCAGGCGAGGCGCTGTATATCCCTCGCTTTCCGACCTGCGTGACGGGCATGCCAGACCGGCAGCCAGAGCCCTATTACTCCCCCGGCGGCGACGAGGAAAGGATGCCCGGTGCCGAGCACGGCAGCTAAGGCCAGGCCGAGGCCGCAGCAGATACTTATCCCGAGCCGGCGCCAGGAAATCGCGACGCGAGCCGATCCGAGGCGCCCCGGCAGTCCCGACCAGCGCGAATCGCCAGCGTAGCGCGGGCGATCCGAACCGCCCACCACCGCCGAACCGCACAGAGCGCGGATAACCGTGAGAATCCCGGTGGTGAGTAAAGCTCCAACGATCAGTCCCATGATCAGCTCACCGCCCGGGTAAGAATACTTCCATCTGGCCCAAGGCCCATGACCTCCAGGATTTGAGCGACCTTACGCTGCCCGCTGGCCGCCCGGCTTACGTGGATGACGAGGTTAATAGTGGCGGCAACAGTGGGCGTCACAAAGTTCGGGGTGATATTTTCACCGGCGAGGAGCGGGAGGATCTCCAATTTCGTGAGGGCTTCCCGCGCGCTATTGGCGTGAATAGTGCAGGCCCCGGGAATGCCCGCATTGAGGGCCACAAGAAGATCGAAGGCTTCCGCACCGCGTACTTCTCCGATAACGATGCGGTCCGGGCGCATGCGCAGGCTTTCGCGCACGAGGTCGCGGAGCGTCACCGCGCCGCGCCCTTCCAGGGACGGCGGGCGCGTTTGCATCGCAACAACATCGGGAAGGTCGATACCCAGCTCAAAAACTTCTTCCGCGCTGATAAGACGCTCAGTTGTTGCTATCCCTCCGAGGAGAGCACGTAGGAGGGTGGTTTTGCCAGCCCCGGTTGATCCCGATACCAAAATATTGCGCCCGGCGCTCATGGCTGCGCTTAGGTAGTCTGCTTGCGCTTCTTCCAGCATCTGCACATTTACCAAATCGCTGAGCTGGCGGGCCCGCACCGTGTATTTTCTGATATTGATCGCCCAGTGTCGCGCGGTGATATCGGGGATGGCCACGTGGAGGCGTTCCCCGGTAGGCAGCTGGGCATCAACAAACGGGGTGGAAAGGTCCAGGCGCCGCCCGGAAGCGTAGAGCATCCGCTCCACCAAGGTGTGGATCTCATCTTCGGTCATCGTGAGATCAATACGAGTGGAAACACCCGAGCGGGCCACAAAGATCTTATCGGGCGCATTGATCCAGATTTCTTCTACCTGTGGATCGTCAAAGAATTTCTGTAGCGGTCCGTATCCGCTCAGCTGGGAGATGAGGTGGGAGCGTACGCTCTCCGTATCCGCCAGGGCCGCGTGCTCCCCGCGCACTGATTCGTCATTAAAAGTACTAAGGGTTTCTCCCACGATGTTTGCCAGGAAGGCGGCATCACGGCGCGGATCAATTCCGCGGTGCCGAATCGTTGCCCGAACTCGCTCTTCTATGGCCTGCCGGTTGGCGGAGGCAGGGCGATAGGCACGACTGGCCACGTGCGCTGAGCGAGCCGAGGCGAGGCCCGCGGGCCCCGGATATGCCGTTTCGTGCATGGCGCCTCCTTTGGATAGTCGGGTGGTGATCGTGGTGAGCTGCTCTCACTGTAGGGTCTCCCGCGTGTGGGAATAGCACCTAGCCGGCTGGCTGTGGATAGGGGATGCATTTCGCGATCATGTGGATAGTTCCGGCGGCCGGTCTATATCCGGGCATAGCGACAGACCTATCTGGACGCAGCACCAGACTTATCGGGCCGTGGCAGCCGGCCTATATCCGGGGTGTAGGCAAGCACGTGGCTGAGTTTTCGGATAAATTGAGGGGGTGACTACTTCTCCGCTCTATCTTGCTGCGCTTGCCGTCGGGGCTCTCGGCGTCGAGATTGTCTCCACGCGCCAACCGTTTGTTGAGACGGAAGATTTTGTTTCCGGGTGTGTCCTTGATTCTCAGGGGCGCCACTGGATGGTCAAAGTTCCTCAGAATGGCACGGCGGCGACGTCGCTAGAAGCCGAAGCGGCTCTGGCTCCCCAGCTTTTGGAGGAATTGCGGGCCGGTCGCCTGCCTTTCGATATTATGCGGCCGGCCGGTTTTGTTGATGCTGATACCGGGGGTCGCGCGGTGGTCTACCCGGAGCCTTTTGGGCGGGCGCTGGTTTTCGAGGCTCTCGGTGAGGAAGAAGTGCGGGAGATGGGCCGTACTCTCGCCGCGATTCACAGCATTGACCGGGATGTGGTGGCTCGTTCCGGGTTGCCTGTTTATACGGCTGGGCAGTGGCGCGCGCGGGTGCGGGCCGAACTGGAGGCAGCAGATCAGGAAACGTCCCTTCCCACGATTTTGCGCCAGCGCTGGATGGATGTGCTGGATAGTGATGAGGTGTGGGATTTTGAGGAAACGGTTGTCCACGGTGATGTGGCGTCCGATAATTTCTTGTGGTCGAATGGCTCGGTTGCGAGCGTGCTCGGTTTCGGTGAGGCACACGTGGGCGACCCGGCCCGGGATTTAGCGGCGATGCTTGTTCTTGATGATGAACAGTGGCCGAGTTTTATTACTTCTTATGAGAATGCGCGCTCGGTTGAGCTGAGGGAAGCGGATTACACCCGTATTATTTTCACGTCGGAGTTCGCGATTATTCGCTGGCTCATGTACGGGATTCGTACGGGCAGCATGGAGATTAGGAACGACGCCGTCCAGATGCTCGGCGCGCTGGCCGAGGACGTACGTGAGGCCCCGGATTTGCTCCCCGCTACCCCGGCATCGGAGCCGGCTTTCACGGAAAGTGCTTCCGATGCCGAGGCGAGCGGTGCGGATGAGCTGACCGGGGAGACCGCGGTTACTGCTCCTGATTGGGCAGACCCGCACGAAGCAGAATTTCCTCCTCGCTGAGCTTCCCAGCCCGTAGTTCTTCAGCCCTATTTCCCCGCAGGTAGACGAAGGACGCATCAATTTCCGCGAGGGGGATGCTGTGGGCCCGGGACCAGGCAAGCCGGTAGAGGGCGAGCTGGAGTTCCCGGGCAGCCTTCGTTTCCCCGTAGGGGCGCCGCCCGGATTTCCAGTCCACGATAGTCACCGGGGCACGCCCGGGTACCTGTGAGGTGTCGAAAACAGCGTCGAGTGCGCAGTGGACAACATGCCCCCCGATGACCACGCCGAGTTGCTGCTCGATGGCGAGCGGCGGGTAGCTAGCCCATTCGGACGCTTCGTAATTCTCATACATACGCGCAATTTCTTCTGCGCTGAGAACGGGATCATGATCGAGCGGATCCTCGCTATCAATATTGAGCACGGCGGCGCTCGCGTAACTATCAGCGATTTTTTCGTGCAGGATCGTTCCCAAACGCGCAGCTCGCGAGGGCTGGCGGGGAACCGGGCGGCGTTTATTGAGCAGGTATTCTTCGCGGTGTTCAGCCCGGTAGACGAGCTCGGTGGCGGTGTAATGCCCGCCGGCCTCGGTGTACTCGGACGTTTCGGCTTGCTGTTTGCGTGCAATAAGCCGGCCGATGACCTGGGTGAGTTCGGCGCGCTGGTCAGCATCGAGAGTTTCCGCCTCGATAGGGAGGCTGCGGGCCAGGTCACGCGGCCAGGCAAGCAGATCGGGCGCCTCGAAATAATGCGGTACCGGTTCGAGGACCGGCGGGTACACAACTTTTTCGCCGAAAATGTCGACGAGCTCATCCACGCTCAAGCTGTCCGGTGCAATATCCGGGAATCCTTCCGGCAGCTTCACGGAGGAAACCGTGGCGGGCGAGGCAGCCAGCGTGAGCTCCCCGCGGGCGGCAGCTTCTCGCACCGCGCTCAGGAAGCAGGAGGGCGGCCGTGTTTCAACGCCCAGCGCGTTATCGCCCCCATCTTCCGGGGTTTCGGCGGCGTTTTTCTTTGCTTGCTTTTCTGCTTTCTGTACCCGGCCGGACACATCTTTATCATCTTGGAAACAGTATCCGGCTAGCAGGAGCTCCCGAGTGGATCGGGTAAAGGCCACGTAGGCGAGGCGCCGCATTTCTTCACTTTCGTGGTACGCCAATTCGTCAAGGAACCGCGCGTAAGTATTCGCGACGGTGATTTTATCGAGATTGCGCGCTCCGGCCAGTGTGAATTGGGGTAGGTACGGATAGTCGGTCCGCAGGGGGTACGGGAAAATACCGGTATTGCGCGGCCAGGCTTTCACTCCTTCGGTCACTTCGGAGAACTGGCCTTTCACGAGTTCAGGTACGACGACGAGGTCACGCCATTCCAAACCTTTGGCAGCATGAACGGTCATCAATTGGATAACCCCGGGGGTAACATCGACCGCGCTCTCTACCCGCGGAATATCTGCCCCGGATTCTTCTTCCCCGCCGTGTTCTTCTGTTTCCACCACATCGAGCCATTCCACGAATTCGCGCATGCCCCGCTGGCTATCACCGTGCGCATAGGTGCGGGCCAGGGAGATGAATTGGTCGATGGAGGTACGGACTCGCTGCCCGCCTTCACTGCGGGTAGCAGCCGCGGTATCCAGGCCGAGCAGGTGAACGGCCCGATCAATCTGATCGGCCAAAGCGTTATGCAAACCGGAACGCAAGGACGCGAGGGTGGCATTCAAGCGCCGCAGGCGTTCCCAGCCAATGCTGGAGAATTCGCCGCGTGCGGATCGGGCTGCTTGCCTGAGCTCAGCTTCGCCCGTTCCCGCCAGCTCCGCCGCATCCGCGCGCTCACCTGGGCACTCGCCCCCGTGTTCACCCGAGTTGCCATCCGCATGCGCATCGAGATGTCCATCCCCATCCTCATACATGCCAGGGGTGCTTGGGGTGCTCACCAGGAGCATAAGCGCGTGGAGCGCCTCGCCCAGATTGGCTTCGTCACGACTGTTGAGAAGGGGTTGCGCGGTAGCCAATTCACCCGCGGCGCCAGACGCGCCCTCGTGGCCGGGTGCGGCGTCGTCGTTAATAAAACTGGCACGCACGTCGCTATCGACTTTGGTGACAGCCGCGGCCGCGTAGCGACGCGCCCAGCGTGAGAGCGCGCGGATATCCGCCACCCCAATATTCCAGTGGGCGAGTAAGCGCGCGAGGAGGTCGCCGCGGGCCGGGTTGGCGGCCAGGCCGAGGGCGGCCCGCAGGGTAATGATTTCCGGGCGCGCCACCAGCGATTCCCCGCCCACGATCTCAAAGGCGAGGGGCTGAGGCGTGGCACCGCCAGGGTGAGCGGCAGATTCCCTGGCGAGCTGGCTGTTGAGTTCGCGCAGTGCGGCGGCCATCATATCGATATAGGAGCGTTTGCGGCACAGGACGGCGATCTCGGCCCCGCGCGGTGCTTCACCGCGAGCGCGCCGCTCTTCGTTTTCCGCGGCCACCCGCTCGCGTACCGCGAGGATATGCCGGGCGATACTCCGGTAGGAGTCTTCGCGAAGGAGGGTACGGATTTCGCTGACGCGCCCGGCTCCCGCTCCGGGGCGTTCACGCAGCCGCAGTGGCGCGATATCGGTACTTTCCCCCGCGCTCCCCGCGGTTCCCGCGCTTGTTGGGGCGGGCCTGAATTCGGGTGGGAAATTCGGGTGGTCACGATCTTCGCGTAGGAACGTGTCGCGTTCTAAGGGAGTGGCGACGGCGTTGCCTGCGGCGAGCACGGCTCGATCATTACGGAAAGCGGTGGAGAGCTGGAGTTTCTCTACGTGCCCGAAAATGCGGGTGGTGTGACGTGCGAAGTTGGTCAGGGCGGCGGCGCTGGCGCCTCGCCACCCGTAGATGGCCTGGTTCGGATCGCCTACCGCGGTGATGGATAGGAAGCCGTCTCGTTTCGCGGTGAGGGCGCCCAGGAGGAATTGTGCTTGGTTTTCGTCGGTGTCTTGGTATTCGTCGAGCAGGATGAGGCGATACCGGGAGGAAATTTCCTTGGCGATTTGGGGATAGCGGGTCATGATGCGCCCGGCGATAGCGACTTGGTCGGCGAATTCGGTGACGTTGAGTTCTTTTTTGAGCTGCAGGTAGGACTCCACTAGCCCAAGTACGACCTGTTGTTGTTTGGGTACTGCCGCTCCCCCTTTCAAATTGGTGAATTTCTTGGAGGCATCCGGGTACCAGCAGCGCGCGCTCATGATGCGTGTTGAGTCGGCACACAGAGTTTCCAGGGCGTGATCTTGGGCGGTGAGGAAAGCGCGGGCTTCTGCTAGCTCCACGCCGTTGGTGAGGATTCCTTGAGCGAAGGTGAGGGCGTCGTTGATGAGGCTGGAGCGGCTGCGTTCGGCCAGGACCGCGGTGCTAGCGCTGCTGGGCAGGGCGCTGACGACCTGGTCCATGAGCTGGACGCGTTCGGCATCGGTGATGAGGCGGGCGGTGGGATCGGCTCCGACCAGCATGCCGTAGGCTCCGGCGATGTCGTTCGCGAAAGAGTTGTAGGTGGATATGACGGGCCGGCGCATGGCGCTCCCCGCGTTGCTTCCTTCCGGGGCGAGGAGGCCGAGTTTTTCTAAGCTGGTGTTAACTCGTTCAGCTAGTTCTCCGGCGGCTTTCCGGGTGAAGGTGAGTCCAAGGACTTCATCCGGGCTCACGTTGCCGCAGGCGAGGTGGTAAGCGATCCGGTCCACCATGGTTTTTGTTTTGCCCGATCCGGCTCCGGCAACCACGAGTATGGCCGGGGCGGTGGAGGTGATGACCCGGCGTTGTTCCGCGGTGGGTGGGTGTTCTTGGCCGGCGAGGATGCGGTCTAGAGCGGCATCGGGTTCCGCTGGCGTCTGTGCTTCAACGTATTCGTGGGGTGTGGGTGTCATGAGAAAATCCGTCCTTCTTGCGTGAGGGGACTAATGGATTGAACCCGGTCATTGGCTTCTTCCAAACTGGGCGAGACCGGTACGAAGCCGCTCACCGCGATCTGGGCGGCGCTGCGCACGCGATCTTCCGCTCGAGCTGCACTCACCTCATCAAGGGGTTCTTGGGTGAGAACGGAGGGGCTGTGCTGTTTCTTCAGGAAATTGTGCGGGTGGACGTACACGAGTTCCGCACCGGCAGGCGTGTGTTTTTCGTTGAGTGCCCACTGGTAGACCTGGAGCTGGGCGTGGTCCTCAGCCTGTGCCTCGCTAGGCTTATATTTTCCGGTTTTCAGGTCAATGACCCGGGCGCCTTCCCCGCGGTTGACGAGGCGGTCAATGGAACCGGATACCCGTACGGGCGGGGTGCCGGGAAGCTCGCGACTAATCCGGTGTTCTACGCCTAGCAAGGTGTCATCCCGGTGGGAATCAAGGTAAATATAGAGGTTATCGACCATGTCACTGGCTTGGTCGAAGAGGAGTTTGTCGTAATGGGTGGGAGTTTCGGATAGTTTTTCAGGCCAGAGTTCTACCAGGCGGGCGTGCATCTGCTCCTGGTTGGGTTCCTCAGCGAATTCTTCCGCGATGCGGTGAACTAGGGTTCCGATGGAGGCGCTCTCAGTGCCTTCTTCCGAGCGCAGGCCCACCGCGGAACAGAATCCGTCAAGCGGGCAGGCAAGGAGGGATTCCACCGCTGAGGGACTCACGTAGACCGGGCCGGGTACCGCTGCTTCGGTTGAGGTGGCGAGCTCATCCATCCAGGTGTGCGGATCCGCCGCGCTAAATCCGGCGCCACGCATTTTCTCCAGAGCCGCCCGGGCGAAATCGCTGGATTCTCCCCCGGCACGTAGTGCCCGGCGCAGTACCCCAACGGTTTCCTCACTGCTGAGGAGCGCGGGTGGGATCGGTTGGGCAACAAGGGGCCGGCGCCCGAGGGGAAGGGCCATACCCCAACGCGGATCGCTGAGCGAGCGCACGGTACGTGGAAGATTGGGACCGCTCCCACCGGCTCCCGTTCCTACTCCTGCACCCGTGCCTGCGCTAGCACCTGCTCCGGCTGAGTTTTCCGAGATATCAAAGCCGAGCAGGGGGAAGAAGCGCGAAGGGGTATCTCCCATGCTGTCCGTGGTGGTCACGAGGAGACTGCGCCGGGAGCGCGTAACCGCGAAATGTAATTGGCGTAGTTCATCAGCGATGACCGTGGATGTGGAATCGCGATAGACCGCACCTCCGCCAGCCGTGGCAGCCGAACTGACCCCGGAGCCCGAACTGGATCCACCGGCGAACCTTCCGGTCACAAGTTCACTCAGGAGTCCGGTACCCGTGAGGGCATCACGCGGGCGCGGATTAGGCCATACGCCATCCACCACGTGCATGAGGACAATATGGTCCCATTCGCGCCCTTGGGCTCCCGCGGGAGTAAGGAGGGAAACGCTATCAGCTTCCGCCCCACCCCGCGCGATGGAATCTTCGGGGAGTTCTTGGGAGCTCACTTCTTCCAGGAGAGTATCCACCGTGACAGCCGGGTCACGATCAGCCATGCGTTGCGCCACCCGGAAGAGGGAAATAACCGCATCGAGATTCCGGTTGGCCCGGTCGGCATCCGGGCCGTGCCCGAGGGCTAATTGTTGCCATTCTTCGGATTTTCCAGCTCCCTCCCACGCGGCCCACAGCACTTCTTCCGCTTGCATGGCGCAGGCCTCCCCCGCTTCCCGAATCCGGGCGAGTAGAGCGCGCAGGGGTTCGAGTTCCGCTGCGGTAGGCCCACCGCTCCCTAGGACTGCTCCGGTAAGAAGTTCCGCTTCACTGCCACGCTGCCCGGAGAGGAGGGCTTGGGCACGCAGCCACCTGCCTACCCTTTTGATTTCGAGGGGGTCCATTCCGATGATGGGTGAGGCGAGTAATGCCGGGATATTAACGCCCTCCGGGGTGGCGAAGGCGTGCGGGCCGCTGGTGAAGGCAGCGCGGATGAGGTCAAAGAGTGCGGCGACTGCCGGTTCGCGATGCAGGGGCTCATCACTAGCCAGGGGCGCTACCGGTATTCCGCGCCGCACGAGTGCATCGCGGATCAGCCCGTGTTCACTGCGCGCACGGGTAAATACCGCCATCTGCGCGTAGGGGGCACCGGTGCGTAGATGTACTTCTTCCAGGTAGGAAGCCACGTAGGCGATTTCTTCTTCCATGTGGGCGAAGCTGGCCCCGCGCAACGCATCATTCCACGGATCGGTTGGCCCGCAGGGCAATTGATCGGATATATGCGAACTTGCCGCTTCTGCATCCACCCTGGCGCCGTCACCATTGCCACTGGTATGACCGCTGCCATACTCCGAGAGCGCCGGCCCGGCAGCGCGGTGGGCATGCACACCCCCGCCCACCGGGAGGGCCTGCTCGATGCGCTGAGCTTGGCTAATAAGAACGGAACCACCGCGATGCCGGACGTTGAGGTAAACAAGATCAGCATCCAAGCCGCGCGGAGCGGGATAAGCAAGATCACCCGGGAGGGAATGCACCCCGCCGCGAAATCCCTGAACCGCACTATCGGGATCACCGGCCACGATAATCCGGGTTCCCTGATCGCGCATTACCCGCAAGAGGGGAAGCATGGACCGCGGTGCGTTCTGGGCATCATCAACAAGGACCATTGCCCAGCGCGGGCGCGGTACCGGGACCGTGCGGCCCGCTGCCGCCAGGTGTTCTTCCCAATCCGAGAGCATATGGGTAGCCGCACCGACGAGCTGGCTGTGATCAAGACGATCCGGGCTAGCGGCCGAACCTGCCAGCGCATCCCCCAAGGTGCGCACCTCATCGTACCGGCGCATAAGCGCGCCGGCCAGGCGCCACATCTGTGCTTGGAGTTCGGGCACGCTCCCGTTTTCCGCCCAGGCTTCCAACTGGCCGGCATCCAGACCGAGTTCGCGAGCGCGGGTAATAAGGTTACGCAGCTCTTGGCGTAATCCGGGAAGATCACGCACATCCTCGGTAACAAAATCAGGGAAATGGATACCCGAGTATTCATCACTGAGAATCTCACGCACGATGCGATCCTCATCAGGACCGGAGATCAATTCGGGTTTTTCCCGCCCCAGGGCTTGGGCATAGCGCTGCACAATGGCGTAGGCGAAGGCAGAAAGGGTACGGACCTCCAGGTTTTCGGGGCGCACCCCGGCCGCCAAGGTGAGCAGGTGTTGGAGGCGCGCTGCGGCGCGCCGATCCTGGGTGATGACCGCAATATTTCCTTCATGGAGAGCCGCGCGGGCAATATGGGCGAGGACGGTGGTTTTCCCACTTCCGGGCGCACCAATAATGCTCAGGGTGCCCGGGGCTAATCCGCCCGCAGACCGTGCCAGAGCCGCGCTGACCGCTGCCTCTTGTGAGGCATCGAGTTGTTCGACGATCCTGTCCACCACGATCCTTTCTTCGCAGGTGCGTTGTTAGGATTAACCATACGAGAGGCTTACGACAAATTTTTTTGTCGTAAGGGGCCGCTACTGTGGAGGCATCGCGAACGCTACTGCGGAAGCATAGCGAAGATGAGCTATTCAGGCTCTTTCACGGCGGTGCCTTACGGCCCCGCATCCCTAGAGTATTCAAGGAGAAAGATATGGAAATCGTTATTGGTTTTCGTGAAACTACCCGCGATCTGATTTTGGAAACGGATGCCTCGGTTGAGGAATTGCGCGCGCTTGTCGATGCCAGCCTGGGTGGAGAAGGCAAGCCTTTGCGTATTACCGCGAAGAAGAATCGTGAGGTAACCATTCCCGCCGATGCTATTGCTTTCGTGGAAATCCGCGAACAGGATACCCGCCGGGTTGGCTTCGGTCTCTAGGAAATTCGTGGTGCACGGGAGGTCGCGGCGGCCCGGCCGGGTTCGTGCCGTAGAATAGCCGGGAGCCTGAGGCCGTGTACGCCGCCTCCAGGCGTGATTGATATGTGTAGCTGCCCGGTCGCTGGGGA